>LOES01000162.1 GCA_001515955.1 Clostridia bacterium BRH_c25
CCATGCATTCACAGCAGCAGTCTGTGCATATAAGGCACTGGCACAAGGAGCAAAGATCCGGTCCGGTGCTGTAACCTCTCCGGTTGTATACAGTGGACTGATACTGCCTGTTGGTATTCACTACCCTGTTTAAGGCATCCCTGAACTCATAGTTGCCTGGCTCCATATCCACAGCAGTTTTCAGGCTTGTAACCGCCTCATTATACCAGCCCCGTCTCATGAAAATCAAGCCTTTAAGATAATACCATTCCCCACCCCGGAAGCTGATATTGTTCAATATCTCTTCTGCAGCAGCCACGTTGCCCATATTTACATATGCCCTTGCCTGATCATAGTAGCTTCTGCCTGCATCCTCCTGATTGTTCCTGTATCCCCGCTCCTCCTGCTGCCTGCTGCTTCTGATTCCGCCCTGAGCCTCCGCTTTTTTCATAAGGTAATCATAAGCCTCGTTTATCTCTTTAAGCTTCTCTTCAGCCAGATCAGACAGGGGATTATTCTGGTACTGATCCGGATGGTACTTCTTGACCAGCTCCATGTATGCCCTTCTTATTCCTTCTGCATCTGTACCTTCCCTAATTCCCAATACTTCGTACGGATTTCTCATCTCTCTCGCAACTCCTTTTTTCGCTGGTAATGCAGCTCAATACTTTCTCTGTTTTGCCGTATAGGCCTTCATAAAGAATGTTGTCAATTATCCCTTTATTTTTCAGCTTAAGCAGCTCTATTGAACCCGTTGTCTGCGACAGTGCCTGAAGAAGATTTATCCTGACCTCATCTTCAATGCCGGACTTAAAGGCTTTGACATCCTGATTGTCATATTTGTATTGTTGAAGCAGAGGATTATAGCTTCCACTTTTAATATCCTTTTCAATATCATCAAAAGCATCAATCAAATAAATCCATTTTCCAAGATTGTAGCCTATCCAGCCAAGTATCCTGGATACAGACTGGTCATCGCCCCTGTAGCCTGCTGCAAGCAGTTGGCTCAACATATTTGCAAAAGGCTCTGCCGCTTCATCCATCGAGCTGCATTTCTGCTCCTCCAATAATACCTGGGCAGTAATCGAAGCTGCAATAATTTCGTCAAGATGTTTATTCCCTGATGCAGCATTATTATAGCCTCTTTGGAAGGCCAGCTTTGCCAGCCTTGGAAGCAAGCCTCCTTCATCCCTTATGTTATCCTTCAATTTATAATACGTAAGCAGTACGTTAATGTCTGCCGCATAATCAATATGAGGACTTCCTTTTACTATCCATTTCTTTTTCACAGGATTGGCTATGCAGCTTTCTTTCTTAAGCACCGGCACCTCATTATGAACGGATGACAGCAGCAAACCCAGAAAAACAGAATCATAATTAAGTGCAAATCTGGAAAGTGTCCCAAAGCTTCTGCCCATTGACTTGCACAAGCCGCAGTAATAGCCCCTGAACATTTCATATTCCTTCATCTTAAGCTCCGGCTTATCCGGCATTATATATCCAAACATGTATACTCCTTATTAGTGACTTTAGGTATTATTATAACATATTAAAATAAGCGGCAAAACTAATGTGTGCCCTGTCTTACTAGTTACGCGTTTCGGGTTTCGCGTTACGCGTATTTAGCATATCCTCCGAAGTCTTTTAAACAATCCTTTGACCCTGACCTAAAGTGGACGACCACTGGTCGTCCCTACACCCCCCAGCGCCTATCCCAGGCACGCGCGCAACCCGTAACGCGTAACTCGCAACCATCCCTATAGGAATACCCCAAAGTTATATATACTTCAACGGGCAAAAAGCCTTTGAGAATACCTTTGCGCCGTAGACCTCAAATTCCACCGTAATATTGGCTTCATCCCCGCCTATTACTATCCCTTGTCCATATTTCTCGTGATATACCTTCACTTTGTCTTCAAGCTCAGGTGCAGCTGCCTCTTTATCCGCCTCTGCCTGCTTGACATCCATATGGGCCTTTATCTCACGGCGAAGCCCGGAAAGATTTGCCCCACGGCTCACAAAATCCTCACTGTCAATGAGCTCCGGAGGAATCATCCTTAGATACGGACTGGGTATCCCATATACCCCATACTCATCAGAATTGGTGTGGTAGGAAATTTCCAGAAAATCCTTTGCTCTTGTAAGCCCCACAAAAAACAGCCTTTTTTCCTCCTCTTCCTCTCCCGGTGTCCTGGCGGGTATAGGTATCAACCCAAGATTGGCGGCAGAAATAAATACATGCTTGAATTCAAGACCCTTCGATGCATGCAGAGTCATAAGCTTCACTGTGTTGCCGTCCTTCCCTGTCCCTCCTCCGGGAATCCGGCTCCCATACAGCGCGGAGTTATTAAGATATTCCTTGATACCGTCAAATAATTCCTTATTGGTATTTTCCAGATATGCCTTTATATCCTCCAGGAAAGACATTACTCTTTCTCTATCCTCATTATAGGTAATAGCGGTAGGCATCAGCCATGCACCCAGATCAAAGTATTCAAAAATCCTTGCCATATCTTTTTCAATATTGGTACTGCACCATTCCTTAAAGTCAATTGCTTTCTTCACTATCTCCATATTCGGATTGTTATCCGCTTTTGTACTGCCGATTACCTCTTTTATCTTCTTTTTTGACATGCCCGGACCGTATCTTCTGTCACCAAGAACATATGTCATGCTGTCCTGGTCATTGGGATTTACTGCTGCTTTCAGAAGCCTTACAAGCCAATACAGCACAGGTATGTCCCGGAGAGTCCTCTTTAAGGAAACCTCATGGGGTACTCCATATTTCTCAAATACATCCTTGAATACTTCAGACTGCTTCTGCTTTCTATATAAAACTGCTATGTCTCCGTACTTTAAACCATCCTTTACAAAACCTTTGATCCTGTCGCAAAGATATAAGGCTTCATTGAAGGTATTATGGTGCTTCTTCACCACAATAGGCCTGCCTTGATCCCTTATCCCTGATATTAGCTGTCCCGGCTCAAGAAATGCCTTTGCAGCATCCAATATGGTGGTGGTAGACCGGTAGTTTATGGGAAGTGTCAGTTCGTTCCCGCCGTATGCTTTCCTGAACTCACCGAAAATATCCTTCCTGCTGCCTCTCCAGGTATATATCACCTGATTGGGATCACCAACAGCAAATATATGGGTCTTTTCTTTCTTCATCCGCTGAATAAGCTCAAGCTGACGGTCATCACTGTCCTGGAATTCATCAATTATTATCCATTTTGGAGAATACTCATGTCTTCGCAATAATACAGTGGCGTTTTCTATCAAATCATCGAACTCCATTGCATTGCAGCGTTTTTTTTCAGCCTCCAGGAGTCTTATGAACTCAGCCAGGTCATCATCGTGCTTCATATTTCCGTAAAGAAGCTTCCCCTGCCTGTACTGCTCGATTCTTTTTCTTATCTTGTTCTTGTATTTCAAAGCCAGACTGTTTTCATTCATCACCCGCTCATACAGCTCCAGCATTTCATCTGCATCATAGACAGAAAAACCGCTGGTATATCCAAGCTCAGATACAGGAAGCACAGAAGAGAGAAGAGTCCTGCATACTCCGTGAAAGGTCCCGAAAAAACGCAGCTCCTCTTCCTTTATGCTTTTATTCTTTTCCCTTATACGCAACTTTATCTCTTCCGCTGCCTTATTGGTAAAGGTAAGCACCACCATGCTCTCAAGGGGTACCCCTTTGACAAAGTGCAGATACAATATCTTGTAAATCAATACTGTAGTTTTTCCACTGCCCACCTGGGCATTCAGAAGCAGCACCCTGTTGTGGTCCAATACAGCGGCTTGCTGATACTCGTTCAACTTATCCATATCCTGAAAAAGCTCTTGAAGCGGCTGCTTATCCTGCCCTTCAAGCTTTTTATACAAATTCTCCATATTAGGCTCCACCTACTTTGTTAAATCGTCATATCTTCTCATTATCTTTTCACTTATATCTCCCGGGGTTTTGTCCAGTACCTTTACACTTATATCAAAACCGGCCGGTACCACAATATATCTCTTTATGGTATTCACCAGCCTACGCTTGTTGGAAGGGTCCAATATCCATTCCTCATAAAACTTGAAGTCGGTAACTATATTAAGCAGTGAGCCGGACACCTCGACATTGTCTATTGTGCTTAGGAAGCTGTTCATGTACTCACCCTTGGACCTCAGGAAACGCACAAATTCATTCCATCTTGCAGGCAGCTCCTGAAGCCTGCACATATGCTCGATAACTATCCTGGGAGCCTTTTCTGCCTGCTTTATGCCCTCCGGCGCCTTTGCTTCCTTCAGCATGCACTGAAGTCCCCAGTGTACCAGCTTCTTATCCAGATGATAATCCCCTACGCAAGCCGGGCAGCCATCCTCGCAGCTGCAGTTTTCCACCAGCTGCACCGCTTCCTCCAGTATGTCCTGGGCATAGTCATAGGCCTTCTCGGAAAAACCAAGCCCCCCGGGATATAGATCATATATAAGTATATGGGATTTCTTCACTTCTCCCTGCTCGGTCTTGGTATTGAAGACTGTAGCAGATAGGTCCTCAAGGGTTGACATTGTCCTTCTCATTGAAGCGGAAAGCAGGCTATGCTTTATCCCATTATAATAGTTATATTGTGTATAGGAGTTGAATACCCTGTCCACCTCATCATCTACGGTAAACCACAGGCCTTCAGTCTCTATCTCCTGGAAAAGAGGTAGAGTGATCCTCTCAAAACCAAGATTCTGATGGTTGTGGAACTGTACCATCTTATATGCCGGTATGGCTTCCTTTACCTTCACATCTCCGAAGCTGGCCTCCGTCCTCTTAATTGCGCGGGCTTTAAATTCCCTCAGAACATTTACGTCAGTCTCAACAAAGGGAACTGTGAAATAATTCATATCCACCGGAAAAACGTGGGCAATCCTGTTTACAAGGTCAAGGTTTTCTACCATGTACTGCATGCTGTCATGAATATAAATCGCCTTGGGATGCACCTCGTGGAAGGCTAGATACTCATCCATTTCGGTAATCACCATGCCGTTCATCTTGTTCACTACCTTGTAGGTCTTATTGTTTATATTCCTCAGGTTATAATCCCCTGCCGGAAACTCATTCCCCGTCCAGCTGTAGCTGCCACCCTCATTCTTCAGCTCCTTTGCCTGTATCAGCACAGGCACTATCTCTCCAAGGTCGGGAAAAACCGCGGCATCATCAAGGGACAAAGGCAGCTCGGCTGCTGCAGCCCTTACATGAGCCAGTTGTATAAAAAGATTATTCTTGTCAATTACTGCGTTCTCCACAGCGGTATCAAAAAGCCAGCCGCTGTTTATTGCAAGATACTGGTCATTGGGTGTAACATCAAGTATCAGAATTCCAAAGGCTTTTCCACCCCTTCTCCCGGCTCTGCCCAGCTGCTGCCAGAAAGAAGCCTTTGTCCCCGGGAATCCCGCCTCAACAACTATATCCAGCTTGCCTATATCAATTCCCAGTTCAAGAGCATTGGTGGACACCACCCCTGCAAGCTTACCTGATGCCAGCTTTGTTTCAATTTCTTTCCTTTCCTCAGGAGTATATCCGCCTCTATAACCGGCTACCAGGTGGGACAGATTCCTCCCCAGGGCAGGCTTATCGTCCAGATTGGACAACTTATCCCTTACCTCCTTAAGAACCACCTCAACCTCTCTCCTGGTCTTGCAGAAGGTGATGAACTTCACATCCTGATCCACCAGCGTGGGTATAAGCTCGGAAGCTTCCGCCTCCGGCGTCCTTCTATATTGAGTATCCCTCACCAGAGGCGGCTGCCAGAAGTATACCGTTTTTTCGCTTGAAGGGGAGCCGTCCTTATCTATATGTACGAATTCCTTGCCGCAGATGTTTACAGCCAGCTCCACAGGATTGGCAATTGTTGCAGAGCTGCAAAGGAACTGGGGTGAGCTTTTATAATAACTGCATATTCTTCCCAGCCTTCTCATTATATTTGCCATATGTGAGCCGAACGCACCCCTGTAATAATGAAGCTCATCAATAACAAGAAAATTCAACCGTGAGAATATATGGTTGAAACCGAATACACTGTGGTTGGTCAGGAAGGATGAATTAAGCATTTCAGGATTGGTAAGTATTATATTTGCATTCTTCCTGATTCTTGACCGCTCACTTGTAGGAGTGTCACCGTCATATATGCCTGCCTGTATTTTTTTAGGTCCGAAATACTCCAATACCGGTACAAGGTTTCTATACTGGTCATGAGCCAATGCCTTTGTGGGATACAGGAATATTGCCCTGGTGGTCGGGTCCTCCAATATTTTCTGCACCACAGGAAGCAAAAAGCTCAGGGTCTTCCCGCTGGAGGTGGCAGTTGTAATGACCAGATTCTTACCCTTGAGAGCCTCTTCAAACATCTCACCCTGATGACAATAAAGCTTATCCATTCCCTGGCTTCTGAGATATTCGCAAAGCTCCGGAACCAAAGGCTCAGGGAAATCCGTCAAAACCGGACTCCTGGCATTTATTGTTTTTGACGCTATTATCCTGCTATTGAATTCACCCAGGTTTAAAAAATTCACAGTCAATCCCCCTATGTAAATTTGCAAATTTGCATTTTTCGAACCGTTTTGAGTTTTTACATAAACATATGTTCTCATACTCATACTTATTTTATCAAATTAATATCACCTTGTATATAAATCCTACGAAGAAGACTGCATCAATTAGCTGCGATTCATAACATCAAGGGTTGACACTAAAGTTCTTCAAAAAACAGAAGACCCGGCTTAGGGGTCTTCTGTTTGTATGTGAAATTAAATTGTTTTCTTAGTCAATTATATCAGATAGCTTTTGAGGAATTCCGGTATTCCTTCTGCACTCCTACTGCAGCTTACCGTAAAGTCCACTCCGAAATTTTCATTGAGCTTTTCAAGGTTTTTAATGAATGTCTCAAGACAATCGTCTTGAGCGTTGCTTACTATCTTCTGCCCGTCAATGAATATATTTTCTATGTCAAAATCTTGTGAAATAACCCCGCAGATAAATCCATAAAAGGATTTTAGATTCTCCAGCTTGAATTCTCCTGTCTCAATAAGTCTTATGTTTCGGTTAAGGTCATAAATGCGGTTTCTGTCTCTGTCGATATAAACAACATTACCATTTGATACTCTGTCCGATTCGTTAGCCATATCGATCATTCTTTTGGTTTTGCCTGAGCCTTTTACACCCAGAATAAACTTAACCATATTAATTACCCCCTTAATTATATTTTGATGGAGATTAATATAAAGATACTATAATATGATACATTTTTCAATCTTAATATCGCTGAAAACTTCTAAATATTCTGTTTTTTATAGGTTTTGCAGGTCCATTCCCATTATTTCAGATTATCTCATGCAGTATAAGTCGCTAGTCACTGGTCTCTGGTCTCTAGATTTCCAGGTATTCCTTATGGGTATAGCATGTGGTTGAGGTTTAGCCGGCCTTCGAAGGCTTGCCCCAATCTAGCGACTGGAGACTAGCGGCTAGTGACTTAATGTGCTCATAGGGCACATTTTATAGCCATCCAGAATATGATAAAAATGCAAAATATTCGTTTTTCATATTATTAGCATTTTTACGATATTTATTATACATTATGATAAAAATATATTGTAAGAAAGTATTTTTGTATGACAGTTATCATGAAATTTTATTAATATTACTGTATATTTTTTCTATTTACATAAATTTATTATTTTGAGATAATATAGTCATACCTATGCTTGTAAAGCCTGTATTTATCTGTAATATCAATGATGTATTACAAGGTTTTTAGTTAACAAAATGTATAAAATTTCAGTTGCTGCTTTACCTGTGCAATATGAAAAGCTTTGTAAGTATAGATGTATACAAAAATTCAATAAGGGCACAGATTCAGACAGCAAAATACGAAAGGAGCAATATTAATGGCACAAAAAACACATAGAGAAGCGAAGCTGTGGGAAGCACTGGTACCAGTAATTTTTACCATCTTACTTCTAATGTATACAGTCCTTCCGTTTTTCGAGGTTGAAGGCGAAGTACATATACCATTGATACTCGGAGCATTGGTAGCTGCTGGAATGGCTATGTGGAGACTCGGCTATACCTGGCGCGATATTGAAGAAGGTATCGTCTCTACTATTTCCGGTACAATGCAGGCAATTTTAATACTTGCCATCATCGGTATGATAATCGGTACCTGGATTCTTGGAGGTATAGTTCCTACTCTTATTTACTACGGCTTGCAGATACTTTCGCCAGGTCTTTTCCTGGTTGCAGCATGCCTGCTATGCTCCGTAGTATCCCTTGCGACAGGAAGCTCATGGACAACAGCAGGTACAGTCGGTATAGCTCTTATGGGCGTTGCCGCAGGTCTTGGAGTTCCAGCTCCTATGGCAGCAGGTGCCATAATCTCCGGTGCATACTTTGGTGACAAGATGTCCCCGCTTTCCGATACAACCAACCTGGCTCCGGCAATGGCAGGTGCCAATCTGTTCGACCATGTCAGGCATATGGTTTATACGACCGGAACAAGTTTGATAATAGCTCTTATTGGCTTCGGTATTTTAGGATTTCGCTTTGCAGGTAAAGAGCTGGATGTAGCTAACATTAACTCAATACTTGATCTTATGAGGAATAATTTCAACATCAATCCGCTGCTTCTCATAGTTCCCATTCTGGTTATAATAATGGTAGCCAAGAGAGTTCCTGCAATACCTGGTCTCTTCATCGGAACACTTCTCGGCGGCCTGGCTGCAATGATATTCCAGGGAGCCAGCTTTGCAGGTGTTATGGATGCAATGCAGAACGGCGTATCATCTGAGACTGGCAATGAAATACTCGACACACTTCTCACTAGAGGCGGATACCAGAGTATGATGTGGACAATATCACTTATACTCGCTGCTCTTACCTTTGGCGGTATACTTGAAAAGACAGGCATGCTTGAATCAATAGGAAAAGTAATACTCAGATATGCCAAGAGCACAGGCTCACTTGTTACCGCTACGGTAATCACAAGCATAATCACAAACATAATGGCTGGTGACCAGTACCTCTCAATCGTTCTTCCCGGCAAGATGTACAAGGATGAATTCCGCAAGAGAGGTCTTGCTCCACGAAACCTTTCAAGATGCCTGGAAGACGCTGGTACACTTACTTCACCGCTGGTTCCGTGGAACACTTGCGGTGCTACAATGTCAACATACCTAGGAGTTCCGACAATTGAATATCTTCCATATGCATTCCTGAATCTTGTTAACCCGATAGTATCCATTGTATTCGGCTTCACAGGAATCACAATGATGAAGCTGGAAGACGACCCTTCAGCTCCTGAATACAAGGGAAAGAGAAAATAAAGCACATATCAGACAATACCCCGGCGGATAAATCCACCGGGGTATATTTATGCATTTTGATAGGCTCTAACAGTTGAATTTTCTGAGGCTATGGAAAATTTAAGTATTTACACAACTCCCTTTTTTTGAGATAATATTTCTATATATATGACATTGTTGAGTTATTTTTTATTCCATACCATAAATTGCATCATGCTGATTTCTACTGCAGCAGGTAGGTTTAAACTAATCAAATGTAATTTTACTAAATATTATATGTTTTCAATGTGTCAGTTTAAACATGCCTCAAGCAGTGAAATAAACAAAAATAGGAAGGGGTAATGTTAATGACAACAAAGACAAAAAGAGAGGCAGCTCTGTGGGAAGCGCTGATACCCGTACTTTTTACCATCGGCCTTCTGATGTACACAGTATTGCCGGTCTTCGGAGTTGAAGGCGAAGTACATATACCATTAATACTCGGAGCATTGGTAGCTGCAGGAATGGCTATGTGGAGACTCGGCTATACCTGGCGCGATATTGAAGAAGGTATCGTCTCTACTATTTCCGGTACAATGCAGGCAATTTTAATACTTGCCATCATCGGTATGATAATCGGTACCTGGATTCTCGGAGGTATAGTTCCTACTCTTATTTACTACGGCTTGCAGATACTTTCACCGGCCTTTTTCCTGGTTGCGGCATGTCTTCTTTGCTGTGTAGTATCACTTTCCACAGGAAGCTCATGGACAACAGCAGGTACAGTCGGTATAGCTCTTATGGGCGTTGCCGCAGGTCTTGGAGTTCCGGCTCCTATGGCAGCAGGTGCCATAATCTCCGGTGCATACTTTGGTGACAAGATGTCCCCGCTTTCCGATACAACCAACCTTGCTCCGGCAATGGCAGGTGCCAAGCTGTTCGACCATGTAAGCCACATGGTTTATACAACCGGTACGAGCCTTGTAATTGCTCTTGTGGGCTTCGGCATATTAGGAGCACGCTTTGCAGGTAAAGAGCTGGATGTAGCAGGCATAAACGCTATACTTGACCTTATGAGACAGAACTTCAACATCAATCCGCTGCTTCTCATAGTTCCTGTTCTGGTTATAATAATGGTAGCCAGGAAGATGCCTGCAATACCGGGTCTCTTCATCGGAACACTCCTCGGCGGCCTGGCTGCAATGATATTCCAGGGAGCCAGCTTTGCAGGCGTTATGGATGCCATGCAGAACGGTGTAACTTCAGAAACAGGCAATGAAGTACTTGACGCACTCCTTACAAGAGGCGGTTACCAGAGCATGATGTGGACGATATCACTTATACTCGCTGCTCTTACCTTTGGCGGTATACTTGAAAAAACAGGCATGCTTGAATCAATAGGAAAAGTAATACTGCGATATGCCAAGAGTACAGGCTCACTTGTTACAGCTACAATACTCACAAGTATAGTTACAAACATAATGGCTGGTGACCAGTACTTGGCTCTCGTTCTTCCCGGCAAAATGTACAAGGATGAATTCCATAAGAGAGGCCTTGCTCCCAGGAACCTTTCAAGATGCCTGGAAGATGCAGGCACGCTGACCTCACCCCTCGTTCCTTGGAATACATGCGGTGCTACAATGTCAACCTATCTTGGTATTCCGACAATCGAGTATATTCCTTACTGCTTCTTGAATCTTGTTAACCCGATAGTATCCATTGTATTCGGTTTCACAGGAATCACAATGATGAAGCTGGAAAATGACCCATCAGCTCCGGAATACAAGGGACCAAAAGCAAATAACAAAGGCATCTCAGCTTAATAAGCAAGTTTAAAGCCTGTTGCAGAGCAACAGGCTTTTTATTTATCTATATCTCGATCAATTCTTTTGAAAACTTATTCAACACTTCCACTCCGGTCTCTGTCACCATAACAAGATCTTCTATTCTGACGCCAAATTTCCCCGGCAGGTAGATGCCCGGTTCTATGCTGAACACCATACCGGGCTCCAGTACCGCCTTGCTGATATCTGATATATATGGCTCTTCATGAACCTCCATACCGATTCCATGCCCGGTCCTATGTATGAAGTACTCCCCAAAGCCTTTATCTGTAATACAGCTTCTTGCAGCAGCGTCTATTTCAGAGGCTTTCATACCAGGCTTTACTGCTTCCACGGCCCTTTGCTGTGCTTCCTTGACTGCCTCATAAACCTCTGTATATTCTGAGGAAGCCTTGCCCAGCATTACTGTTCTTGTCATATCGGAACAGTAACCCCGGTACATGCCCCCAAAATCAATTACTATGCTGTCCCCGGTTTTCAACACCCGGTCTCCGGCAGTATAGTGAGGCAAGGCACTATTGGACCCCGAGCCTATAATAGTTTCGAAGGATGGGCTTGTTAGTCCCTGCTGCTTCATTTCTGCCTCCAATAAGTCACGCACCTCATTTTCCTTCATCCCAACCTTTATCAACGGAATAACCTTTCCCAGAGCCTTTTCTGCAAGCTCGGAGGATTTTCTCATTTTTTCAGCTTCATCGGCTGTTTTATATTTTCTCAGCTCCCCGACTATACCCGATGCCTTGACAAATTGTGCCTGCTTGAATGAGCTGAATATTTTATCAAAAGTATTAAACCACATAATATCTTCAATAGCTACCGTGCTGCCGGCATACCCCTTCTCACTGCATAAGGCATCAAGAATATCACTGGGATCCTGAGAATCATCCCAGGACAAGATACGGTCAAATACAGCCCTCTCCCTAACCTCTTGCTCATACATCCTTGGGACTATAAATATAACCTCCCCACTATCATCAAAGACAGCCACCAACAGTCTTTCTCCAGGAAAAGTATTGAAGCCTGTAGTATAAAGCATGTCCATCGACGGACTCAGCACTGTTGCCTTAACTCCTTTTTCCTTCATCAGCTCCGTTATCCTGACTTTTCTTGAAGCAAGATTCTTCATTTCATCTGCATTGTTCATCGTGTTTTTTCTCCCTTCTATAATTATATAAACAAACCATAATTATTATAGCACAAATTAACAATTATACGCATAGCACGATTCACATTGTACCTGCTTCCCAGTCACATTCTTTTCTGTAATACATATTATGAAAATATATGTGTTTCCCATGCAAAGCAATAACTTTCGGGAGGTTAATAAAATATGAATCTTGGCATTGACGGAAGAGTGATAACCTGGCATATTGGCTCCGGTTTGGCTACCTATACCAACAATTTGCTGGAAAACCTGAATAAGCAGCAGCAGCTGAAGAATATATTCCTGTTCTATCCCTGCAAGGATAGTACAGATTATTTTAATATCAATAATATATCCCAAAATCTTCTAATTGGCGAAAGGCGCCTTGATTTTTGGCGCAATGTATATGACCTGAAATGGGATATCAGCTATCCCATAGATGTCTTTCACAATACCGTCAATGGCATAGGGCTTCCCAGTACCTTAAAGGGTATCAAAATAATAACCCTCCATGATCTTATTCCGTATATTATGCCGGAGACAGTCGACAGGCCCCACCTGAACTACACCCTGAAAAACACGCCTTACATTCTGGAAGAGGTGTCACATATAATAACTGTGTCTCGTTACTCCAAGTCGGATATTCAGAAATATTTCGGGATTGCTGATGATAAGATAACAGTGACTCATCTTGCAGCAGACCCTATTTTCAAACCCTTGGACAGAGATAATGCCAAAAGAGTGATTTTAAATAAATATGGTGTGGATAAAAAGTATGTGCTTTATCTTGGGGGCTTCAGTCAAAGGAAGAATATTGCCCGATTGATCAAGGCCTTCAAAAGGGTTATAACAGAAAAAGAGGAAGCAATCAACCTTCTGATACTCGGGGAGTATTCCAGATCCTACAAAGCTCTTTGGAAGCTTACCGAGGAACTGGAGCTTTGTGATTATGTCAAATTCCTGAATTTCGTACCTACCGCTGATTTGCCGTACTTTTACAATGGAGCAGAGGTATTTGTCTATCCCTCTCTGTACGAAGGCTTCGGTTTGCCGCCATTGGAAGCAATGCAGTGCGGTACTCCCGTGGTAACCTCCAACGTGTCATCCATACCTGAAATTGTCGGCGATGCCTGCTTGCTTGCAAATCCATATTCTGTAGACAGTATATCAGACTCGATACTCGCACTGCTTTCAGATAGGGATGAATGGCAAAAATACAGTTTTATGGGCATTGAGAAGACTAGGGAATACTCCTGGCAGAAAACAGCAGCCGAGACACTTGAAGTGTACAAGAAATGCATAGAAAGCACTTAAATATTCTATACAGAAATACTGCTGGTGCCTGCTTATTGCTGCATCAGCAGTATTTCTGTATAAATGAGTCCAAGAGCACCTTTTACTTTTTATTATGAGTTACAAGATCTATGCCGCCAAGCACCACGTGAGCAAGGCCAAAACCGGCTATTCCTGCAGCAGCCACCGGAGCCGCTCCATAAGCTGCCAGGCCTGCCACTGTGACAGCTGTGCCGAGAACTGTCGGTACAAGTCCTTCTCTTACCTTTCTTGCCATATAAATACCTCCTTGCGAATTTAATATATTATTAGTTTTGGGATGCCTCAGATTTTTATACCGAAGCGCAGATCGTAATAATTTGAAAAAAAACAAGCTCTTGCCAATAAAGGCAAGAGCTTGTTTTTTTGTATATATTTAATAGTTGAATGCTGCTATTTCAAAATATGCTCTCGGATGCTTACAAGTCGGGCAAATTTCCGGAGCCTCAGCTCCTGCATGAATATATCCGCAGTTCCTGCATCTCCATGTAGTCTGCTCATCACGTTTGAATACCTTACTTTCTTCAACGTTCTTCAACAGAGCCAGATATCTTTCTTCATGCTCCTTTTCAACAGCTGCCACTTTGCCGAAAAATTCTGCAATCGCTTCGAAACCTTCTTCCTTGGCAATTTTCTCAAATTCCTTATACATGGAGCTCCATTCATAGTTTTCCCCTTCTGCCGCATGTTTAAGGTTTTCTGCTGTGTCTCCTATACCACCGAGAAATTTAAAGATTAATTTTGCATGCTCTTTTTCATTGTCCGCAGTTTCCTGAAAAATTCCGGATATTTGCTCATATCCTTCTTTCTTCGCTGCACTAGCGAAATATGTATACTTGTTTCTTGCCTGGGATTCACCTGCAAATGCTTCCCATAGATTTTTTTCTGTCTTGCTTCCTTTCAGATCCATAATTATATACCCCCTTTTATATTTCGTAATTATTATTCATTAATAACAATTATATATTACCATATGATTCCAATACCTGTCAAGCTATTTTTTTACTGAGCAGTAATTTTCCTATACCTGCATATTGCTCCTTCAAACTGTTTATATAATATTCAAGATTATTGCTTTTATAATAGCCTTTCAGAATATTATCCAAACCGTTAAGAGCTTCCTTTATATCGTTATCCTTAAGCTCTTTCCTGCTTATAGCATCATTGAACTCATCAATATCCACAACATAATACCTTCCATCACCCTTTATGATAAAATCTATATATAAATCCTTTGCTTTCCACAGCTGACCTTCTTTTGACACGCTGACCATATCCACATAATACTTGTATACTTCCGAAGGATCATATTGAAGCTTGTTGGATTGATGCAGCTTATATATCCCTATGTTTTCTTTTGGAAACAGGTTGTATTCCACAGACTCATGATACTTATGGTCAATATACTTTCTGTGATAATACAGGTAATTCTCATAGACCTTCAATTCTTGAATTCTATAGTCATGTCTCCTTCCGTCTTTTCTAACGCTTTCAATCATTTCCTCAAAATCCAGAATTGTATGCTTCAAAGAAATCCCTCCTGTATATCCATAATCACCTTTTTTTTAGTATATACAATAAAACTGCTTAAGGTCAACTTAATAAATACAAATGAAATATCAATAATATACATAAAACTATAGATACATACAAACAATACACATATTGAATTATTGCTTATCATGTTTGTCTTACAGTCTCTAGATAAAAATACAAGCAACGACATAAAATTCTATAGACTATGTAAATGATTTATGTTAATATGATATTAAATTAAAAGTATGTAGCCTGGAATGTTCGATATGCCTATATTTGAACCTACAGAGCCAATACGGGAATCCACGTACGCGGCCCAATACCATGCCTCATTTATAGTCTATTTGCAGCAGAGGAAGGTAGGAAGCCCTGTCAGGATACCCACCTAGCAAGAGCTAGGTGTCAAATTACAGCTAAACGGCATTTTGGGGCAACAATACAAGAAAAGCTTTGGAGTAATATCCAGAGCTTTTCTTATTATGAAATTCAAACCAACCAAGACCTTATTCTATTCCTATATGTGTAGAGCAGCAGTAATACCATAAGCTCCACAATAATAAAAGAGATTTCAATTATGTTCCCATAGTTGACTCCCGAGACCACAACATCCCCGGAATTGTTGAAAATAAATATTACAGCACCTTTAAAATACTCGTAATCCTGTAATTTTACAATATTTACCTGTATATAGTCATATATGAAATGGTAAGCAGCAGGCAAGTATAGAGAATCAGTCAGAATGTAGAGGTACCCCAATATTACACCGCCCAAGGCAACATCTATAAAATCAAGCAGCTTTCCATAGGTTAGAATATGAGCTGCCATAAAAATCAAAGAACTGATAAGCAATGCCCATTTATTTCCCATTGAGATCATAAGCCTTTTCTGTATGTATCCCCTGAAAATAGCTTCCTCTCCGAAGCCTACAAGCAGAAAGGCCAGGATACCGTAGAATAATGATCTCTGAATTTCCAACCTGCTGAAAATTCCAATACCGGAGCTCTGAAACCAAAGAGTTCCCATTGCAAGGGAAAGCAGCATTATAAATAAAATTTCCAAGGAGCCGCCTATAAGACCAAATCCAAACATTTTAAGGCTGTTTTTCCTCCACTTCAGCCCTATAATATCTGTGCTCCGCTTATCGATATATTTCCAATACAAGTACGTCATGATTATCACAAATATATTGTATATGCTGCCGATAAACAAGTATTCCGGGCTTTTTGCCATTTGCTCCATCATTTCGTTGTTACTCATATAAGCACCTTTAGAATAGTAGAAAATGGTGCCGAATATGATTAATGCAGCCAATGACCAGACAATATTTATAACAAAATCAAGCATAAAAATTGATAAAATTCTTAAAGATGCCGGCACAACATCCTTTTTATCTATACCGTCAGCCATCCTCCTACCTCCGCTACAATTTATTCCTGTTATAAAGCACCGACAGCCGTGCAAGCCTTTCCTCAAGCTCCTCTGCCAAAAGCCCTTCCTCAAGCCTCCATACCCAGTTTCTGCCGCCTATTGTGCTGGGAATGTTCATCCTTGCCTCACTTCCAAGACATAAAACATCCTGCATAGGGATTATTGCTGTATTGGCTCTGCTGCCAAAGGCACTCTCAATAAGGGTCCAGCACATAGTGTTCTCCCCAAGCTCTTCCGCAATACCAAAATACCTCTTTAGTTCATCAATTGCCCCGGGGTCTGTTCCTTTCATCTTTAAATACCAGCCTACAGTAGTATCATTGTCATGGGTACCGGTGTATACCACTGAATTCTCCTCGTAATTATGCGGAAGAAACCTTTCCTCTGAACCTCTTCCAAAGGTAAACTGGAGTATTTTCATACCCGGAAATTCAAATTCATTCTTAAGCTCTTCAACTTCCCTGGTAATAAAGCCCAAATCTTCAGCAATAATGGGCATATCACCTTTATATGCTTTTAAGACTTGAAAAAGCTCTTTTCCTGGAGCCTTCACCCAACAGCCCTTCTGCGCGGTTTTTTCTCCCCCGGGAATCTCCCAGTATCTTTCAAAGCCCCTGAAATGGTCAATTCTTATAATATCAACTACTTTAAGCATCAAGTCCAGTCTGTCCCTCCACCATTTGAAATCATCCTTCTCCATCTCATCCCACTTGTAGTGAGGATTTCCCCAGAATTGACCCGTCTCACTGAAATAATCAGGAGGGACCCCCGCCACCTTCGCAGGATTCCCTGCTTCATCCAGTTCGAACAATGTGCGCTGGGACCAGGCATCACAGCTGTCATAGGATACGAATATAGGCAGGTCACCAATAATCTTTACCCCCTGCTTATTGGCATACGCCTTAAGCTCATGCCACTGGCTGAAGAACATGTACTGAAGAAACCTTTGATATTCAATTTCCCGGGCAAGCTTATCCTTGTAATATTCCAGTGCCCCGGAATCCCTGAAAGCTATTCCTTTTTCCCATAGGTTCCACGGAATACCTCCAAAATACTCCTTCAGAGCCATAAAAAGCGAAAACTGATCAAGCCAATATTTATTCTCCTCTGAAAACCTATCATAACCTTTGTCTGTTCCAGCTGCTTTGAAGCTCGCATATGCCTTCCTATACAAGTTTTCTTTAAAAACCCTTACTCTGTCAAACTCCACACCCCTTGCATCGAAATCCGGCGTTACTCCTGCATCCTCCTGATCCAATAGCCTCCACTCAATAAGCTTTTCAATGCTTATCAGCATGGTGTTTCCTGCAAAGGCAGAAAAACATTGATAAGGAGACTCACCATATCCCACAGGCCCAAGGGGCAGTATTTGCCAAAGCTTCTGCCTGCTGCGGACCAGAAAATCCACAAATCTGTATGCCTCACTACCCAGTTCACCAATACCATATCTTGAAGGAAGCGATGTTATATGCAGAAGTATCCCGCTTTCTCTATCAAATTTCATCTTATTACCCCCAAAGCAATATTATGCATAGTCCTATTATATAATTATTATATTATATTATCAAAAATAGATTGATCAAAGATAAGACTGGCACGTTATGCATCAGGGAGGCAGAAGTGCTTTTACTATTCTATACCGGGCAATTGTATATTATCTGCTTTTGGTATAAAATTGGGATATTAGATTCACTCAGATTTGTCAGGGAGGTATAATAAACTATGCACAATGATTTACCGGCCGTAGCATATTTTTGTATGGAATATGGCTTGGACACCAGTTTCAAAATGTATGCCGGAGGACTTGGAATACTTGCCGGGGATTACCTTAAGGGAGCTAAAGACTACAGCATGCCCATAATCGGCATAGGTCTCAAATGGAAGCAAGGCTATGGAGACCAAATGATAGGAAAAGACAGCAAGCCCTTTGATTCATATCATAACTACAGTTATGATTTTCTTGAGGATACGGGTGTAAAGGTCACAGTAAATATAAGGCAAAGAAATGTTGACTGCAAGGTATGGAAGGTCAATAAATTTGGTAATGCCGATATATATCTTCTGGATACTGATATTCCGGAGAACGAGGATGCCTGGATCACAGGACAGCTTTATGGATGGTTCGGTGAGGAACGGATTGCCCAGGAAATGGTTCTGGGAATCGGTGGAGTTAAAGCTTTACGGGCGCTTGGAATAAGTGTAGATATATATCACTTCAATGAAGGTCATGCAGTTCTTGCGGCTCTTGAGCTTATCAGAGAAAAGCTGGAGGGGGGCCTTAATTTTCCGGAGGCTCTGGATACCATAAGAAAGCAAGTGGTTTTCACTACCCATACTCCAATAAGACAGGGAAACGAAGAGCATTATATGGACAGACTTCAATATATGGGAGCATTTAACGGCCTCACTTCCGAGCAAATGGTCCATATAGGCGGCAACCCCTTTAATATGACAGTTGCAGCATTAAGAGTGAGCAAGAAGTCAAACGCCGTAGCAGCCCTTCATGGGGAAACGGCCAATAAAATGTGGGAGCATGTGGATTACCCCAAGCCAATAGTAGGCATAACAAATGCCATCCATGTACCTACCTGGGTGGATTCTGACATATTGGCTGCTGCTGATGGCAGTGGAAGACTCTGGGACATTCATATGAAAAACAAGGAGAAGCTGATTGAGTTTATAAGAGAGCGTACAGGTGCACTGCTTGATCCTGATATATTGCTTGTAGGTTTTTCAAGAAGAGCCGCGCCTTATAAAAGAAGCAATTTCATATTCAGTGATGAGGCTGTGGTAGGACCGCTGCTGGAAAATGGCAAGCTGCAGATAGTGTTCTCAGGCAAAGCCCATCCCCTTGACGATATGGGCAAGCAAATCATTGGCAACCTTGTCTCCATGTCGAAGAAATATCCAAATGCAGTTGTTTTTCTCGAAAACTATGATATGGAAATTGGGAAGATGCTGACAAGAGGCTCCGACATATGGCTGAACAACCCGAGAAGGCCTAATGAAGCCAGCGGCACTTCCGGTATGAAGGCAGCAATGAACGGAGTATTGAATCTAAGCATTCTGGATGGCTGGTGGCCGGAAGCCTGCCGGCACGGAGTAAACGGCTGGCAGGTAGGTGATGCCTTCCAGAGCAGCGATATTGAGGAGCAGGACAGACATGACCTGCAGTCACTGTATAAAGTATTACTTGATGAAGTTTTGCCCACTTATTACGGTAACAGGGACAAATGGACAGATATGATGAAAAACAGCATCAACTCCACAAGATATCAATTCTCAATGGAACGGATGCTGAAGGAATATTACGAAAAGTTGTATAATGCATAAGTAGAAAAATACGACGCTGTCGCATTTTTCAGTCACTAGTCACGAGACACTAGTCTCTAGATTTCTTGGTATTCCTTATGGGTATAGGCTTAGCCCAGTCTTCGGAGGCCTACCCTAATCCTAGCGACTAGAATCTAGCGACTAGTGTCTGAAGAATGCTGCGCATTCTTCTGCTTTTATCCTAAAGTCCCAAATCATCTGCTATTTCAGTCATTGCCTTGAGGGATATTTCTGCAAACTCGGCAAAAGGTATCCCCAGCTTTTCTATTGAGCGCATTGCATTTCTGTCGGCACCTGCGGCAAATCTTACCTCATCCATTCTCTTTGTAATGGATTTTACTTTTACGCTTGAGAGCTTCTTATCAGGGTATACCAGAGTAATTGCAGTAATAAAGCCTGTTATAGGGTCTCCTGCATATATTGCCCGATCCATCTTGCTCTGTATCGGCACCTTTGTATCTGAATTATGCGCACATATGGAATGATACATTTCCTCGTTTCCGAAGCCTTCTTCTTTTAACAGTTCTACCGCTTTAGGGCCATGCAGTGCGGGATGGTTCCTGTAGTCAATGATATCAGCATCCAAATCGTGCAGCAGGCCTGTCATTGCCCACAATTCTTCTTTTTCCGGCTCCAGCTTCCTGGCCAGTGCCCTCATAACACTTTCCACAGCGTAGGAATGCTTTACCAAATGCTCTGTAGTCAAGTGCTTATTGAGTATTTCCAATGCTTTTGTTCTGTCCATCCATACTCCTCCTTAGTGAATTTGATTCCAATCTATGTATTTATTGAGTTTATCTACAAAAAGCTGAAGGTATTTGGCATCCAACTCATCAAATCTGTTTACCGTCGGGCTGTCTATATCCAATACCCCATATACTATTCCATCCTTGATTACAGGTACCACGACTTCAGAATTCGATGCACAGTCACAGGCAATATGCCCCGGGAACAAATGAACATCCGGCACAAGCTGGGTCTTCATCTCAGCCACAGCTGTTCCGCATACCCCCTTGCCAGATTTTATTCTCGTACAGGCTGTCTTCCCTTGAAAAGGACCTAGTACCAGCTCTCCCTTTTTCATAAAATAAAAGCCTGACCAGTTGATGTCCTCAAGATTCGTGTATAGTAAAGCAGCAGCATTTGACAGGTTGGCAAGCCAGTCGGATTCACTTGAAAGGAGCCCTTCAAGTCTCACAAGCATTATCTTATAGAATATATCCCTGTCTTCTACATTTATTCTACTGTTATCCTGCATATTTTACCCTCCTTATAATACCCCCATAGCCTCTAATATATTAAACTTATTATATAGCAATCATAAAAAAACGACAAGCATATAAAAATGCCTGTCGCTTTTAAATACGCTGCAAAATGGGGGTACTGCTACTTCACAAAGAGCAGCGCATCCACAATCTCCTGCATCGTCACCTCTTTATCCGGCTCAAAGCACCCATCCTTTAAGACAAATACGCCATTGTCCACCAGAGTCTGAACAATTCTGGTATTATTGCATTCAGACAAATCGGCAATCTCATAATTACTGTTCTTGCCTGAAAATTCTCCCATAATGAAAATTGCCTGGGCAAGCTCTTCCCTCGTAACGGGCTCATCCGGCTTGAAGTATTCTCCTTCACTTCCCTTTTCCCATGGGATATATCCGGATAAGACTGCAGTCTCTATGTAGTCAAAGTCCACGTCAGTCCAGGGAACATCCTTGAACATTCCATAAGTGTGCCCCTTATGCTCCTCCTGATAATACTTGGAAGAATAGGGAATATATATGGGCAGGTGCATGCTCCTGACTACAATATTTGCAAAATCCCGCCTGGTGGCTTTATCATTTTTCATATAAGCATCCAGAGAATCCATAACTTCTTGATACATATACCGGGCCAGCTCTTTTACCCCTTTGTAATACCGGAAGGTCGGGGAGGAAATAATTTTCTCGTTGATTAAAAATACCTTGCCTTCTGCAATAGCTTTTATTGTACTGAAGCCCGGACGTGAAACTATGCTTCGCTCGTCCCCTCCTGCGTTCATTGCACCCCGCTGCGAAACATACACGTCAATTTTCTCTGCAAGGCTGAGTATCCTTTCATCTCCAAAGGAAGCAATGGAGCTGCCTTCCTCCACCGGCACGGCATCTGCTGCCACATTGATTCCTCCCGCAAGCTCAATTGCAATTGCAGGCATGGAATCGGGCGTAACCGTCCTCAAATTGGCTTCTGTCGATTCAAAGAATATAGATTTTTTGTCCTTAATGCTCCTTGTTTGTGCTGTAATCGTCTCAATATTGCCATAAAACGCGGCAAGCTCCTGCCGGGCTTTTTGCTCAGTGCCTGTGAGCATGGCAAGCTTGTTTATGTAATCATCGAATTCATCAAAGCTTTCAGGGTAAAGACTGACAACCAATATGCCCGCTTTTTCAAGTGCAGATATAAAATCCGGCGACCTTCTGGTAATAAAAGGACGGATCAGCACCAGGTCCGGTTCTGCCGCTATGACCTTTTCAGGATCCCCGTTATAGTCATAGATATCCAGAAATGCCGCCTCCGCCGGATATGTAGAGGTTGAATGGGCTCCTATCAGCTTATCCCCTGCACCTAGGGCATACAGATTCTCCGTATGTGCGGAATAAAGTGAAATAATTCTCTCACATGGAGCCTCAATATTGATTTTCCTGCCGTCATCGTCCGTAAAACTTATAGCGGATACTGCCGCGTAATCACCTTGAGCTGCAG
>LOES01000163.1 GCA_001515955.1 Clostridia bacterium BRH_c25
GGGGACGTGTAACAGGCACACAGGTCTGTTACACGGAATCGCTACGCGATTACCCGTTACTTAGCTTGAAAGGAATACCCAAGCTTTTCTCGAATCTCGAATCTCGTATCTCGAGTCTGAAGATTGCTGCGCAATCTTCTACAATTGTGAAAAAATTTTTAGAATTTTTTCACTTTTAATTGATTGAATTATCAGACGATATTACATAAAATTAGTAATATATGAACAGCACGGGATAAAGGTATGCAAATTTTGTGTGAGTGAGGGATGGACTATGGGTTATAATAACGAAGCTGTCAGAAAAGTTGAAGAAAGTGTATCAAAAGCTATTGTAGGTAAGAAGTCTACTGTGGAAAAACTATTGGTTGCTTTGCTTGCGGGAGGACATGTACTTATTGAGGATGTTCCGGGAGTCGGAAAGACTACTCTGGTGCATGCGGTTGCCAGATCAATCGGCTGCAGCTTCAAGCGGATACAATTCACTCCGGACCTGCTTCCGTCTGATATTACAGGGGTTACAGTCTACAATATGAAGCTGGGTGAATTTGAGTTCAAGCAAGGTCCGATAACATCAAACATAGTACTGGCGGATGAAATAAACAGAGGTTCACCTAAAACACAATCAAGCCTTCTTGAAGCCATGCAGGAGAGACAGATTACTGTTGACGGCAACACCTACAAGCTGCCTGAGCCCTTTATGGTTCTCGCAACCCAGAACCCCATAGAATATGAAGGTACATTCCCTCTGCCTGAGGCACAGATAGACAGGTTTACAATCAGAATATCCATGGGCTATCCCACCTATGCCGAAGAAAAAAGCATACTGGACAAATACAGGGCAGATAACATTTTAGATAGTATTGAACCTGTAATCGGTGTGGAGGATGTGATGGAAATAAGGAAAAAGGTGGAGAAGGTGCATGTGGACGATTCCATACTGGATTATATTGTAATGATAGTCCAGGCAACAAGAGACCATAAGGATGTGTATCTTGGCTGCAGCCCAAGGGGGACTCTGGCACTTTATAACAACAGCCGTGCTATGGCTTTTATCAGGGGACGGGAGTATGTGCTGCCGGATGATGTAAAAGAGCTTGTTTTCTGCACTCTTGCCCATAGGATAATACTGAAATCCGAAGCCAGAATACATGGCAAGGATCAGAATTCCGTGCTTGCAGATGTCTTAAAGAATATAAAAGTACCGGTGGCGAATATCAATGGTTAAAATGAATAAAAAAGCGCTGGTTCTGGTTTTACTGCTTTTTACTGCAGCACTTTTTGTAGGGGGCAAATTTGTATACGGGCTTTTCTTTATAGGTTTGTTTTTGGTTTTAACCTCTTATTTAGCCGGAAGGAGTATATTTGAGAACCTTGTGAATCTGACATGGGAAGTAAGCTTCAAAGCAGTTACAGGGGACAGGATAAGTTTGAAAACGGATTTTTATAACGCGGGCTTTGTGCCGGTTCCATATTTAAAGGTCAATGCCAGTCTCCCTAAAAGACTTGCAGGTGAAGAGCAAAAACAAAGAATATATTCCATAATGCCCGAAATGATAGTTACCATGTCCAGGGATTTTTTGTGCAGGCATAAGGGAGTCTATAAAGTTGGCATTATTGAAACAGAGTTTGAGGATATACTGGGTATCTTTAAATGGAAAAAGATTTTTAATGATGAAAGATTTTTGATTGTATACCCTAAAGTATATTTGTTAAAGCATCTTGATGTTCCTTTAAGGCAGCAGTTCGGGACTGTAGCAGTCAAGCATAATGCTTACGAGGACTTTGCAAGCACCAAGGATATAAGGAAATATGTCCTTGGTGACAGCTTCAAGAAAATGCACTGGAAGGTGACTGCCCATAGAGGGGATTTCTTCGTAAGAAATGTTGAAATTAACGCTTCAGCAGACCTGAATGTTTTTCTTGATTTATATGATTATGGCCTCGATGAGGAAATAGCTTTTGACATAGAGGAAAAGGGTGCGGAATGTGCTGTTTCCATCATCAGATATGCACTCTCTCATTCAATGTCTGTAAACTTTACAGCAAAGGGAGATGAACTGGTTAATCTTTCGGCAAAACGGGCTGACCGGTTTAATCAGTTTCTTGATGTAATAAGCTTGCTTTCTTCAAAAGGAGACATGCCGATAGCGGACCTGATAAGGAAAGAAGTGAGAAAGCTGGCCTGGGATGCTACTGTAGTTGTAATAACTCCTTGTATTGACAAAGCGGCTTCCGCCTTCCTTTCTTTAAAAACCTCAGGGATAGAGTTTGTAGTAGTATATCTGTGCAAAGACAGCGGCGTGAGCAATGAAAACATTGAAATGCTCAGGAACAACGACTTTAAAGTGTTCGTTGTTGGGTTGGAGGACGACATAAGGCAGGTGCTGGGAGGTCACTATGAAAAATAAGAGTATAAAAGAAATGCTGTTCTATTTTATCCTGATATTCATAATGGTTATGAGCCTGAACCTTGCGGTTAAGGATTGCGCAGGGATAGATATATCTTTTGTAAAAACCGCTATATTTACACTTGTTATGACAATACTGATGTCAATAATAGTAATATATCCAATAACGCTCCCGGCGGCTTTGACTCCGTGCATAGTCTGGCTCTTCTTCCGCGGCTATAAGGATCCGGCAGAAATAAAGCTCTGCATGCAGGAAATACAGGAGTTTTTCAGCTGGCTTTACGGATATGTAGTGGGTTACAGCTATTTTGAGCCGGATTATACCTTGGTGTTCGCAATACTATATACCGCCTTTGCTGCACTTGTGATATCGCTTATTGTATATAGCGGCAGGGGAGGTTTTGTACTTATTTTAACCGGTACCGCAGCATTGTCCTTCTTCTGGTTTACTTACGTTGAAAAGGCAAGGTGGTATCTTGTATTTTATCTCTTTGGGGCTATTATGTTTTATTCCTATCAGATATATAAGAGGAGGCTTAAGGAATGGAGAGCAGCAGACAGTGCGATAGAGCACAATGTGGGACATAACTGGATGCTTTGCTCTGCTGTTGTTGTTGCAATATCCTTAATGCTTTCTCTTGCCCTTCCATTAAAGATCAGTCCTGTAAGATGGACCTGGCTTAATGATAAAGTGATAAGCCTGTTTCCGTTTATTTCTGAATGGAGAAATGATTCCCTGGAATCTTTCAGTTATGGCTACAATTCCAGATTCAGCTTGAATTCTGCAGGCTACATGAATAAAAAGCTTGGTGGGGAATTACGGCAGGATAACTCTGTTCTGATGACTGTAAAAACTCGGGGAGAGGATACACTATATCTAAGAGGAACAGTAAAGGACAGATATTCAGAGAATAACTGGTACAAGTCGAAAAAGAGCTACAAGGAGTACAGTCCGGGAGATTCTATGTCCATTCCCTTTGGAACCGGTGTCAATACTTATGAAAAAGACCTGGAGATTACATACGAGAAGCTTCTGACCTCTACTATATTTGCACCGTATTCGGTATACCGGGTACAGCACAACTCAAAGAGAATATATGCAGATGAGGATTCGGAGGTATACACTTCAAAGATGACAATGAGAGATGAAGCATATACAGTGAAAAGCATGATGCCGTACATAGACATAGGCAAACTACGGCAGGCAAAGGCTGAGAGCCTTGGGACCGCTGAGTTCAAGCTATATACTTCTATAGCTTCAGATATTCCTGGCAGAGTTAAGTCATTGGCAGAGGAGATTACACAGATACAAAACAATAATTACGATAAAGCAAAGTCTGTAGAAAAATACCTCCGTGAAAACTACAGTTATACCGTTAAGCCTCCCATACTGCCTTCAGGGGTGGAATTTACAGATCATTTTCTCTTTGAAGGAAAAGAAGGCTATTGCACTTATTTCGCCACTTCCATGTTGGTGCTGCTCAGAGCCGCAGAAGTGCCCTGCAGGTATGTGGAAGGCTTTGTAGGCAGATATGACGGGACTGAATTAAGGGAAGTCAGGGGTACTGATGCCCATGCCTGGGTGGAGGTGTATTTTGATGACTATGGATGGGTGACCTTTGAGCCAACTCCCCAGTACCCGGAAATTGAGTTTGTCAAACCCCGGGACGGAGCTGGGGAAATGGAGACTGATGCAGTACAGGACGTACAAATGAGCAACATTGATATGGCCAATATTATGAGAAACAGGAGAGAACTGGAGGATAGAGAGGACGCAGTGGGCGGTGAGATATACCAAGCTGGTCTGGGAAAACGCCTCAGTATTGGGAAGACCGTATTGCTCGTTCTTTTGGCATTGTTGGCCATAAGAATCACATTTATGTATACCCGTTTGATAATGAAGGAAGTAAATCTCGGACGCATCAAAGGACGCAGATTTGCCATGGATTATCTGGAGAATGTAATATGGTATCTGAGACATGCAGGATTTGTTATGAATAAAGAGGAGACCCTAAGGGAATTTTTAAAAAGAGTCAAATATTATTACAAGGAAAGATTTTCCGATATTGCCAGTGTAATATTAATATTGGAAAATACAAGATATGGCAGCCATGAGCTTGGTATCGAGGAAAGAAGGACATTGGAGCTATTCAGAAAAGATGTGAAGCGTCTTGCTCTGAATAGAGCCGGATATGTAAAATTTATCATAAGCCTGTATATTATAGGAAAATAAATGCATAAAATACATGTTGAAATCAAAGACTTAACGTGATATAATAATTTCGTTGGCGTGAGTGGCGGAACTGGCAGACGCACTAGATTCAGGTTCTAGCGGTCGCAAGGCTGTGCGGGTTCAAATCCCGCCTCGCGCACCATAATATGAGGATAATCAAGAACTATAGCACGAGCTATGGTTCTTTTTTCGTTTTTGTACAACATTTAATTCTTTGTGATTTACATGGAAAGTGTTTTTAAAATTTGTTTGTCCAAACTTGGACAAACAAATGAAATCCTGTCGAAAAAATGTTAAAATATTTGTAGTATTATGTAAATTTAAAACGTTTAGGGGGATGTGTAATATGCTGTCAATGACTCTTCTTTCTCTAACAGCTAATACTGCCATAGCAACTCAAAAACAGTTAAAAGAGATATTTGGTGATATGGTTGATATCAAGAGCACTTGCTTTGAAGAATTGATGCCGGGCTCAAAGATAAGTGATACCCTGGTTGTAGTAACAAGTCATACAATTGAACTCATGGCATTGGAATCTATAATGCCGGGGACAAAAACTGTATTTGCAGACAGAATTGTTAATATTGAAGCAGTGAGTAAATTGTATGAAGTTCCTGAAGGGTCTTCGGTGCTTGTAGTCAATAAGCTATATGATACTGCATCACAAGCAATTGATCAGCTGATAGGAGCCGGGATATCCCATATTCAATTTCATCCTTATTATCCGGGTATGGAAACATGGAACAAGGACTGTAAATATGTTGTCACCTTTGGGGAGAAACAGCTTATACCCGATCAAGAGTTCGAAGTAATTGACCTGGGTATACGCCCGATAGATATAAATACCTGCATAAGAATATCAATGGAATTAGGAATTTATGAAAGCGTCAAGCATACGCTCACATCGGTTTTCTTCCGTCCGTCCTTGCAGCTCTTGTATCATTACTCTCAGGAGTACAGCAAAAACTTGTTTCTAACCGAAAAGCTGCAGCAGCTGCTCAATATATTCAAGTCGGGGATTGTACTATTGGACCGGAATCGCAAAATATCCTTCTATAATTACAAGGCTCAACAGCTTCTCTGCATTAAGGATAACTCTTCATCCCACATTAAAAGCATTCTTGATAAAATCAAAGCTTCAGGGAAAGATTTCTTTTATTCAATAAATGGGAAAAGCTGCCATATAGAAATTAATAATAACAGCCTTGGTAAAGACCTGGGAACAATCATAACTATCGATGATATTAGAAACATTGAAAGAATAGAGAAGAGTTATAGATTCTCCATTCATGAAAGGGGACTTGTTGCTGAATATAGGTTTACTGATATATTGCACAAGTCTAAGGTAATGGAGCAGCTTATAATGAAAGCCAAACAGTTTGCCAAAAGCAATTCAACTATATTGATAGAGGGTGAAAGCGGTACGGGCAAAGAGCTTCTTGCCCAAGCTATACATAATGCTTCGGAAAGGTCGGGGGAAGCTTTTGTTGCTGTAAACTTTGCAGCCTTAAGTGAAAACCTGTGCGAGTCGGAGCTATTTGGTTATGAGGACGGTGCTTTTACCGGAGCAAAAAAAGGGGGGAAACTTGGTTTATTTGCAATAGCCCATAAAGGTACTATATTTCTGGACGAAATTGGTGATGCATCTATCAACATACAGAAAAAAGTATTGAGAGTTATACAGGAGCGTCAGGTACTTCCTGTAGGAGGCTCACAGGTGATACCGGTAAATATTCGGATTATAGCAGCGACAAACCGGGATCTCCAGACTATGGTAAATGAAGGCACATTCCGTCAGGATTTATTCTATCGATTAAGTGTACTCCCCCTCAGGATTCCATCCCTTAGAGAAAGGGCAGAGGATATTTTCCTTTTGTTCATAAACATACTTAGAAATCAGTTTCAGGTTGATTTGGAGATGTTTCCTGATGATTTAAAAATGGAGCTTGAATACTATAAATGGCCTGGGAATGTCAGAGAGTTAAGAAATACAGCAGAGTATATGTCAAACTTCATACAACTCAATATGGATTGGAAGGAAGAACTCTTGAATGTTATGAGGAATAAGATCAACAAGACAGTGGCGGAAAAAGATACGACTGCCGAAAAGATTATCCGCAGCTTGGAAGAGCATAGTCAAATAGAGAATTATATTAATATCCTTAAAGCCCTTGATTCTCCTCCTTTTAAATGGACACGGAAATGCTTATGCAATGAGCTTGAAAAGTCTGGCATCAGCATAAGTGAAAGCCAGATAAAAAGACATCTTCTGACGCTGAAGGAATTTGAATTGGTGCAATCTAAAACTGGAGACGGTACATATATAAAAGATATGGGTAGAGTTGTAATAAACCAATTTGAAAGAGAAACAGCTGCTGCAAAAAAGCATTTGTCCATGATTGTCGGACAATAATGGACAAACGTGGACAATGAATGCAAATAATTACTGAAATCATAGTAATTTTGATTGGCATGGAAATTGCAAATATAAGTAGCTGTAGTATATTGATTCGCGAATCACTTTTATGAATGCAGTCTTTAATTATTATTTAGGAGGAGAAAAACATGAATTTTGCAGTAGATTGGGTAGATCGAGTGGATTTTGTGAAAATGCGTGAAATGCGTACGGAGCGTTTGCGTCAGACAATGAAGAAGCATGATCTGGATGCCCTGATAACCTTCAGAGCTGAAAACATAAGGTATATGACCAATATGAGGCCTCTCTGGTGGCCGATAAGCTTTCTGTCCAGAAATGCTTCAATGATGACTCAGACCAGCAGACCGGTCCTTTATGTTACCAGCGGTGACGCACCACGCTGTGTTGCTACAATGACTTGGATGAAGCCCGAGGAAATCAAGCCTTGCGGAACAATGGAAGAACCAGGTATTGTGGATACAATGATAAAGCAGTTCGTAGAGACCCTTAAAGAGCAAGGCTTTACAACTGGAAGAATAGGTGTTGACGCAGGTACCTTCGTTATGCTTGAAAAACTCAAAGCTGCACTTCCAAACTGTGAAGTTGTTGATGGTGATGCATGTGTCATAGAAGCCAAAGCAGTAAAAAATGCCGAAGAGATAAAATTGTTGAAACAGTCCTCCAAAATTGCTGAAATCGGTATGCAAAAAGCAATTGACAGCATCAGGACCGGTGTAAGAAACTGCGAAGTACTCGCTGAAGTTATGAAAGTCTTCTACTCCTTCGGTATGGAGGTACCGCAGTGTAACCTTATAGTAACCTCAGGAGAAGAAACAGCGCCACTTCACCGTTTTGCTTCAGACAGAACTATAAGATACGGTGATTTGGTATTCATGGATCTGGGCGGCTGCTTCAACGGGTATTTCTCCGACTTTACAAGAACAGTAATACACGGCAAGCCGAATGATATGCAGAAGCGTATATATGCAGCGGTTTATGAAGAAATGATGACTGTACAGGAACTGCTTAAGCCGGGCCACACCAATGAAGAAGTAAATATTGCCGCACGTAATATTATTAAGAAGCATGGTTTTGAAGAGTGGGGCTTCCACGGTGTATTAGGACACTCCATAGGTGTATCCGGACTTGAAGCACCGCTTATTGGCGAAATAGCTGCTACCGGCGGAGATGTCTTTGAATTCGTGCCAGGGATGTGTTTCTCATGTGAGCCTGCTATCCTGGTGCCTAATATCCCTGGCGGCGGCGGAGTGCGTTTGGAAGATACTATTCTTGTAACTGAGACAGGAAATGAAATATTATCACGTCATCCATACAGTGATGAATTGCTAGGTTAGTTTTCCAGGAGGAAGTGAAGCTCGCTTCCTCCTGAGATACATAAGGTTGATTTTGATACTTTCATATAAAACTAATCTACTGCGTGTTATTAGACGAAAGAATGCTTGAGGCTTTCCATCCATTAAAGTGGGCTACTGGTAGAACAAAATAATCATAAATGTACAACCATGGGTAAAAAATTATTGTTTTATTACCCTTATAGTCTCAAAATTTGGAAGGAGGAATTAATTCATGAGTAAGACTAAGAAAAATGGAGTTTTGTTACTTGCTGTTATTCTAATTGTATCAATGGCCTTGGGAGTAGGCTGTACTCCAAAAGCAGCAGATACAGTACCTGCAGGGGCACCTCCTGCAGAAACCGGGGAAGAAAAACAAGAAGAAGCCAAGGTCGAAATCCCCAAGGGGGTAATGGCAGTAGGCAGTGCATCTTCCGGAAGCTTGTATGTAACTTATACTGCAGCTTGGGCGGATATGCTGATGAAAAACGTTCCGGGGCTTAATATAACTGTTGAACCCGGAGGATCATCCCAAAATATGCAGACTATCCATGCAGGGGATACTGATTTTGGTATAACTGCTACATTGCAGACATATCCCGGCTATTATGGACAGGGATGGGCAAAGGGTACGGAATATCAAAATGTTAATTCATTATTCCCGGCATATTCCTATGAAGGAGTATGGTTCACCACGGCATCAAAGAAGGATATTAACTCCATACAGGATCTTAACGGAAAAGTCATCTCTTTTGGATATGCAGGTGGCGGCAGTGATTTTACAGGAAGAGAGCTAATGGATTTCTTTGGAGTCAAGCCAAAGGAGATTGTTAATGCAAGCTGGTCTGATGTAGGAGGAATGCTCGCAGATGGTTTGGTAGATGCTGTTTTCTATCTTGCAGGACACCCTGCTTCATTTATTCAGGAATTGGAATTACAGCATGAACTCAAGTTTTTCGGATTAACTGATGATGAATTCAAACAATTCCAGGAAGAAAAGCCCTTCTATAACGTAGGTACTTTGAAAGGCGGCACATATAAGAAGATGGAAGGAGAATACAAGGCACTTCAGGGCTGGAATTTCATTGTCGTTTCACCGGAGCTTTCAGAAGACCTTGTATACCATCTGACTAAAACAACATGGGAAAACGTGGAAGCTATTCACAATGCACACAGCAGTTTTGTTCAGACTGATTTAAGCAATGTAAAATATATGAACCTGCCATTGCATCCGGGTGCAAAAAAATACTATGAGGAAAAGGGAGTCGAACTTCCGAAGCTACCTCCACCTCCTAAAAAATGATTTAGGGCACGTACATCTGTAGGGGTAATGCTCCTACAGATGTACATAAATACTAGTTTTCCACAGGCAAACCAAGATTGGTTAAGTAGGAATGGATGAAGGAAAATCAACGGGTTCAGTTTTGCTGAATCAAAATATGAATTTATAGTGAGGTGTATATATGGCTGCTAAGACAGAAGAAGCTAAAGTCCAAGAGCTTTTAGACGAATATGAAAAGCGAAAAAGAACATTCACCGGCAGAACAGCTCTTATAGTATCTGTAATTGCAATAGCAGGCTCCCTATGGCATATATATGCTCTAGGTATTGCAGCAACATCAGTAATTTTATTAAGAAACATACACCTTATGTTTGGTTTGATATTAATACCACTGTTATATCCGGGATTTGACAGAAGTGAAAAGATAGCAATAATGGATGTAATAATGGTTTTTGCTGGTATAGCTGTAACTGCATACGTATTTATGCAGGACCATAGTTTTGTTTTAAGGGCTGGTGTAAGTCCAACACAGGGAGACATAATATTTGGAACACTGGCTATAGTTTTGATTTTAGCGGTTACGAGAAGAGTTTTAGGCTGGCCTTTAGTAATTGTAACCTTTGCTTTTATGATATATGCAAAATTCGGAAGTTTTTTTCCGGGAATGTTTATGGGAAGAAATTATTCATTAACGAAAATAATCAGCTATGTATTTAACATTGATGGTATATATGGAATGTCTATCGGTGTTTCTTCCACCTATGTAGTGCTTTTTATTCTTTTTGGAGCATTTCTCAAAAACTCCGGTGCCGGAGAATTATACACTGATTTTTCCTATGCCATTGCAGGCAGGGCAAGAGGTGGACCCGCAAAAGTTGCTGTAATTTCAAGTGCTCTATTCGGTACTATATCCGGGAGCGGAATCGCAAATGTGGTAACAACAGGTACTATGACCATCCCGCTTATGAAAAAATCAGGTTTTAGGAAAGAATATGCGGGTGCAATTGAAGCAGTTGCATCTACCGGTGGCCAGATAATGCCTCCGGTAATGGGAGCCGGGGCCTTTCTGATGGCAGAGATGATCGGTATGCCATATACAAATGTCATGATCGCTGCTATACTTCCGGCATTGCTATATTTTATAACTACATTTTTTGTAATCGATTTAAGAGCGGGAAAAGACGGATTAGTAGGTCTCAAGGCCGCAGAACTGCCAAACCTGAAAGAAGTAGTCAGCAGCAAGGGTCATTTGGTTCTTCCGCTGCTAATACTGTTATATGCGCTTATTATACAGGGAACTACTCCTATAAAAGCAGCGTTTCTTTCCATTATATCCTGTGTAGTGGTCTCGTACCTTAAGAAATCGACAAGAATGGGCCTGAAGAGCATTGTAAATGCATTAGAGTCCGGTATATACGGCTCTTTAGAAGTAATTGCCGCATGTGCTTGTGCAGGGATAATAATGGCATTGGTCTCTTTAACAGGGGTAGGTCTTAAGCTATCCTCTTTAATTGTTATGTTAGCCGGCTCCAGTTTATTTTTAGCCCTTATATTAACGGCCGTTATTATAATAATTCTAAGCATGGGACTTCCTACTACAGCATGTTATCTGATAGGAGCGGCTATAATGGCTCCTGCGTTAACTCAATTGGGTATTAGTCCAATACAATCTCATATGTTTATTTTCTACTTCGCTTGTTTAAGCGGTATTACTCCTCCGGTAGCATTAGCAGCATATCCGGCGGCAGCTATAGCCAAAGCAAATCCGGTAACAGTCAGCTTTGTAGCATTCAGAATGGCTCTGGTAGGCTTTATAATACCATTTATAATGGTATACTCTCCGGCTATATTGCTGATTGGAGAAACATTAAAGGTAATTATAGTAGTTATAACTTCATTAGCAGGAGCATATACCATTGCAGTAGCAACTGAAGGCTGGTTCAAGAGGCCTTTGCACATGCTGGGAAGAGTACTGCTGCTAATCGGAGGCATAGGAATGATTATACCAGGAACAAGCACTGATATTGCAGGAGCTGTACTAATAGCAGCAGGCTATATAATAGGAAGAAAGCTTTATAAAAAAGGTGGAGAAATAGTAGGTTAAAAGGGGTGACTCAATATGAAAGCCAGTATTTTAAGAGAAGCGAAGAAGCTTGATATCGTTGATGTTACGCTCCGAGAGCTTAAAGGGAATGAAGTCCTGGTAAAGGTTGACTGTGTAGGAATTTGTGGAACTGATGTTTCTGTCTATCGTGGAGACTATGGGGCTAAGGGAAACGTTGTATTAGGGCATGAGTATAATGGTACCGTAGTAGATGCAGGAGAAGAAGTAAGCAAGGTAAATGTTAACGATTATGTGGTTTCGCAAGCAAGCTGGGGTTGCAACAAGTGCCACTGGTGCAATAATGGATTGCCTTCATATTGTGAAGCACCTAATATGCTTGGCAGAACCATAGACGGTTCTTTGGCAGAATATATAATTGTGCCGGAAAATGTGTTGTTTAAAATAAATAAGGATGTATCTTCCATAGAAGCTCAATCGGTGGTAGGAATTGCTACTGCATTAAGGGCATTACACCGTTCGGGGCTAAAGCTGGGAGATAATGTACTGCTAATAGGACCCGGATACAGCGGGTTGATCATGCTGCAGCTATGCAAGCTCGCCGGTGCAAGGGATGTCGGGATGGTTGGAACAAGAGATTCCAGACTGAAAGCAGCCCAAGACCTGGGGGCGGATTTTACTGTAAATATAAAGCAGGATTCAGATTGGGAGAAGAATCTATTGCAAAGAACGGGAAACTTGGGATTTGATGTTTGTATAGAGGCTTCCGGCACTGTATCAGGGGTATTATCATCAATAAGAATGGTTAAAAAAGGCGGAACTGTTGTCCAGTTTGGTACTTCCTTCAATAAAATTGACGGGTTGCCTCAAAAAGATTTCTATAGCAAAGAGATTTCCTTGGTTGGTACAAAGGGAGGGTTCGGCTTTTATCCGAAAGCAGTAAACCTATTGGAGCAGAAAAAGCTTGAAATTGAATCGCTTATTACTCATAAGTATCCATTAAGTGAAATAGCAAAGGCCTTTGAGGTAATGGATCAGCGATTGGACAACGTCTTAAGAGCAGTAGTATTCTGCAATGAGGATTAGTATGAAAAAGCCAAAAGTATTAATCATTTCAACAGGAGGGACCATCTCGTCCAAATACGATAATGAAAAGGGATATTCACCTGCTGTATCGGTTCAAGAATTATGTTCATCTCTTTTTGGAATAGAAAATTTAGCTGAGATAGAATCAATACAATTCTGTAATGTATTGAGCTTTGCTTTGGAACCAAATCAGATTTTAGACCTTGTTAATATCATTAGGGCAAAGATATATGAAGGAGATTATGCGGGGGTTGTGATCACACAAGGTACAGCTACAATGGAAGAAACCTCATACCTTGCTGATCTATTATGGGATATTGACCAGCCTTTGGTTTTTACCGGCGCAATGCTGAATGCTTCAGAAAGGGACTGGGATGGAGCAAGGAATATATTTAACTCTGTATTGGTCGCCGCAGACCCTATGGCAAAAAATAAGGGTGCACTTGTTTGCATGGGTGGAGAGATTCATGCAGCCAGGGATGTTTCCAAAGTTCATAAGAGTAGTTTAAATGCTTTTGTATCATTAAATTCCGGCCCATTGGGAATGGTGTCGAATAATAAGGTTGTTTTTTACCGGAATCCAGTCTTGAGAAAAGTATTTGCTTTAGTTAGCAGACTGGAAACAGGTACTGAAATAATAAAAGTTAGCTTAGGTGCAGGTTCAAAGTTAATAGATTTATTGGTTGCCAATGATTATAAAGGAATAGTTTTGGAAGGCTTTCCCGGTGGCGGAGGAGTCACTCCTGAAATTATGAATAGTGTTATAAAGGCCCAGGATAAAGGCGTTGTGTTTGTTTTGACCCCCCGTTCACCTATGGGGTCTGTGATTTCAAGAGCCAGTGGAGGCTGTGGACCATGGGATCTGAGGCAATGTGGTGTTATTAACGGCGGAGATCTTACTTCAGTCAAGGCAAGAATACTGCTAATGGTTGCACTTCCGCTGGTTAGCAGCAAAGCCGAGTTGGAAGGACTATTTAATGAAGCAGCCCCATGAAAGGAAGTAGTTTAAGTGTTTGATACTGTCGTACTAAACGGTAATATAGTATACCCAGGACGCAATATTTCTTGTGGAAATATTGGAATAAGCAAAGGAAAAATAGAAGCAATAACTGGGCCTGAGGTTGAGCTTCAAGGTATGCATGTGATAGATGCCGCAGGCAAGTACATTTTTCCGGGAATAATAGAACCTCATTCTCACTTGGGCATAGGTGCAGGAGAAGAGGATTTATCAACAGAGACCAGCTCTGCGGCTATTGGGGGAGTTACAACGGTATTGTTCTTTTTAAGGCAGAACACTCCCTATGATGAAGCATACAGAGAGATTAAATCTATGGGAGAATCAAAAGCGTATATTGACTTCTCATTTCATATTGTTTTGATAACTGAAGAGCATTTAAGCTCTATACCGAGATACATAAATGACTTTGGCATAACTTCATTCAAGCTTTATCTGACTTATCGCGGAGAAGATGCAAAAACTACAGCCTTTGGAGGGATTCCAATCCAATTTGACACTATTAGTGACGGATATTTATTGGAAAGCTTCGGCAAGCTTTCTGATTACCCCAAGGCTGTTGCGATAGTTCATGCAGAAGATATAGATATAGTCCATAGGGCAAAGAAGAAATTAATGAGTGAAGGAAGAACAGATCTTGAAGCCTGGGCACTTTCAAGACCCGTCATTGCTGAGGTCGAAGGAGTGAGAAGAGTATTGACCTTTGCAAAAGAAACCGGCTGCAAAGTGAATATACTTCATATTACTTCAGGACAGGCATTGCAGGAAGCAGTTGAATTCAGAAAGAAATACAATAAGGTTTTTATTGAAGCGTGCCACCCTTACTTGGTTTTAAATGAGGAGGATGCGACATCAAGGAAGTATAAATTGAGACCTCCTTTGAGGACTAAGAAAGATAATGAAAGGTTATGGGAAGCGGTTAAGGTGGAAGATATAAATACAGTTGGGTCTGATCATGTACCGCGTAAAATGGCAGCCAAAGCAGGGGATATATGGAGCCCGGCGGCTGGTGCACCAGGAACACCGTACCTGTTCCCAATAATGCTTAGCGAGGGGTATCATAAAAGACAAATACCCGTGACCAGTATTGCCAACACCCTTAGCTTGAATCCGGCAAAGCTTTATGGGCTGTATCCTCAAAAAGGTGATATTAGTGTAGGCTTTGATGCGGATTTGGTCATTGTTGATTTGGATAGGGAGTACATTCTAAAAGCTTCTGATATTAATCAGTACAGTGATTACATTTTGTATGAGGATCTAAAGGTAAAAGGTTACCCGGAGCTTACAATAATAAGGGGCAAGGTAGTTGCTCAAGACGGTAAGGTTGTGGGGAATTCCGGCTGGGGCAGATTTGTTAAAAGGTAGACTAAAAATTGTATCAAGTTTTGGATATCCAAGACTTCTTAATTGGGGGTCTGTGGTTTGGGGCAGTTATTTGCTTTATTGTTTAGTGCAAGCTATGGTCTGAGCAATGTGTTCACTTCAAAAGCCTTGGACCATAAGGAAATTGATAGGTTTACGGGGCAGTATATCACTGTCTTTGTTAATACAATAATTAATCTTATGGTTTTGATATTATACCTGATGTACGGTGCTAGTATAGATATTAACTTTCCGGGCTTCTTGTTCTTTGGTATTGCAGGATTTCTTAACAGCTTTCTAAGCAGGGGGGTATTCTACGCAGCTATTCCCTATATAGGAGTTTCAAGAGCAGGGGTATTTAAAATAACTTCACCTATGTTCGCAATTATTGGAGGCGTTGTAATACTTAATGAAGTTCTGCACTGGAAAGCTTTGACAGGTGCAATTGTTGTTATTCTCGGCATATTATTTTTGTCCCTTGAAACTATGCGGCAAAACCATACAGATGAAGCTTCAGTATTGAATGTGGTTGGCAGCTTTGCTTCTATACCGAAGAAAGGAATTATTTTAGCGCTATTATCCGGATTTATATTAGGAATCGGGAATGTTTTCAGAAAGCTGGGAGTTACCTATATCTCAAGTTCTATTTTAGGTGTATGTATAGGTTCTGTAGTTGCTTATATTGCGATTCTGCTATTTCAGGTTATGAATGGAAAAGCAAAGGAATTATTATCTGCTATGAAAAATATAAACAGGGACTATTTTTTATCCGGTATTTTTTCTAGTATTGCACTTTATAGTGTTTTTATGGCTTTAAAATATATACCGGTTTCTTATGCAAATTCCATTGGTGCCTCAGAATCACTATTTACCATGTTATGGAGTTTAATTATATGTGGTAAAAAAGAGATACTGACAATACGTACATTTATTGGTGCTGTTGTCGTTATCATCGGTATTACAATTCTTATAATATTTGAATGAAAGTAGGTAGTATTAATGGATAAGATTTTAGTAACCAATGCGTCTTTTGCTAAATACAGCACAAAGGCTCAAAGAATTCTTGAGGATTACGGGCTTGGTATTGTCAGGCCAAAACAGGCAGTAGTCACTGAAGATGAGCTTTTGGATTATCTGGATGATGTTGTTGCCATTATTACCGGCCTTGAACCAATTACCCGAAAAGTTATCAATTCTGCAACAAGATTAAAAGTAATTGCAAAGCATGGGATAGGTGTTGACAATATTGATATTGATGCTGCCAAAGAAAAAGGTGTTGCTGTTGTTAATTCACCTGGGACTAACAGAGAAGCAGTTGCCGATTTGGTTTTTGGCTTGATGCTGTCATTAGCCAGGAAGATTCCTGAATCCGATAGTCAGGTCCGGGCGGGGGGATGGCCAAAGGTATTTGGACAATCTGTCTGGGGTAAAACCCTCGGAATCATTGGATTGGGAGTTATTGGGAAGAGCGTTGTGCAGAGAGCCAAGGGATTTAATATGAAAGCTCTTGCCTTTGATAAATACTGGAATAAAGAATATGCAGCTGCCAATGGTGTTATTTATTCGGATATTGATACAATACTCAAAGAATCTGATTTTGTCAGTCTTCATGTCCCCCTTATGGAAGAAACGCGAAATCTCATCGGGGTTAATCAGCTGAATATGATGAAACCTTCAGCACACTTAATAAATGCAGCAAGAGGCGGAGTAGTGGATGAGGAGGCTTTATACAAAGCTTTATCAGAAGGTAAAATTGCAGGTGCAGGATTAGATGTGTTTTCCAGTGAACCACCTGCCAACTCACCTCTATTAGGATTGAAAAATGTTATCGTTACTCCCCATATGGGCGGGTTTACAGATGGAGCTTTAAGCATGACAAGTGAATTTGTGGCTCAAGGGGTTGTTGATGCATTGGAGGGTAAAGAGCTTAAAAGTAGAATAGTGTAGGTTTAATCATACCGAGCATGTTAAATTATTGTCGATTTCTTCTGCAATAGAAGTTTTCAATATTTGAATAAAGAGAGGAAGAATACTATGGAAAGACAAGGTTTTTGGCTCAGCGACTATAATGAAATGGCAGATGTGAAAAAACAGTTGGAAGGTATGAAAAAAATTAAAGTTTATGACACCACTCTTCGTGATGGTGAGCAGAGTATTGGTGTGAGCATCAATGCAGAGGATAAGCTTAGAATTGCCAGGAAACTGGCAGAAGCTGGCGTTGATCGAATCGAGGCAGGCTTTCCTGCCAGCAGCGAAGAGGATAAGATAGCAGTAGAAAATATAGTTAAAGAAGTTAAGGGTTCTGAAATTTGGGGTTTTGGCCGCTGCAATGTGAATGATGTGAAAATATGTGTAGAAACTGGGATAAAGCATACTGTATGTGAAATTCTTACCAGTCCCCACAAAATGAAAGCATGGGATTTGACAGAAGAAGTTGTATTGAAGCGAATTCGTGATGCTATCAGTTATGCCAAACAGGAAAATCTATATACCGCTTTTTTTGCTGTAGACGCTACCCGCGCCAACCCGGAGTTTCTTAAAAAAGCATATCTGACAGCAGTAAAAGACTGCGGTGCTGATGAAATTGTTCTCGTAGATACATTAGGCGTCGCTACACCGGAAGCTATGGCTTATTTGACGAAATTGGTCAAGTCATGGATTGATGTCCCTGTTGCAGTACATTGCCATAATGATTTTGGTCTCGCGGTAGCCTGTACTTTAGCGTGTTTGAAAGAAGGTGCCGATTCTGCACATGTTACTGTAAATGGTCTTGGTGAAAAGACAGGCAATGCTGATATAGCTGAGCTTGCAATAGCACTACATGGTCTTTATGGTATAGAAACCAATCTCAAACTGGATAAACTATATGATTTAAGCAAACTTGTTGAAGATATAACCAAAGTCCCGGTATCGCCTATGCGTCCGGTAGTCGGAGATATGGTCTTTACCCGTGAAAGCGGATTAGTAGTGGCGCAAATGCTGGCTTATCCTCCGTCAGTCGAAGGTTATGCACCGGAAGTAGTTGGAAGGCAAAGAGATGTCTCGTTAGGTAAAAAGAGCGGTAAAAAATCCATCGAATATGCCCTTGAGCAGGTAAACATTGAGCTGCCTAATGATATGATTGATATCCTTCTAGATGAAGTGAAAAAATTCAGCACACAGAAAAAGGGTGCTGTAAGCATGGGAGAGTTCAAGTCCATGGCTTTAAGGCTTAAGGGTTAGAAATCCGGTACATATATCCTTCCATGAGCATTGTATGATCAAACTTATTAATCAAATTTATAATATTTCCAAGACTCCACCTTCTTCTGTAAGGTGGAGTTCCGCTTTTCTTCAATTTCCCATACATTTTCTGGCTATGAAAATATCAGTTGTTGATATAAAATATAATGGGTTATATATTTCGCGAAAAACATTTTACATTCTTTATTCAGATTTCGCGTAAATGTTTCCTTAGTTGTTATTGAATTCGCACTATACCCAATAGGAATACTGACCTGCGTTCAATATAGAATATAGATACAGGAAGGTCAAATAGTGGGAGCAGTGCGGACAGTATAAACAGCACATGTGATTCATCCATGGTAATTACGTATAAATACATAGTGGAAATTTGGAGGAGATTGCAATGCACAGAGATGCCTTGAAGTACAAAATGCTGGTGACGGATATGGATTATACGCTTCTCAACAAGGAGAAGAAGGTTTCTGAAAGAAACAAAGCGGCTGTAAGGAAAGCTATTGAAAAAGGTGTACATATTGTAGTCGCAACAGGCAGGATTTATACTTCTGCCAGAGTATATGCAAAGCTGCTGGGAGTGAGCACACCTATAATAGCCAGTAATGGGGCTATTATAAGAGAAGCCGTCCTTAATAGTAAAGAGGATACGGAGAGAACAATTTATAAAGACAATTTAAATGTGGAGGCAGTAAAGGAGATGATAAAGCTGTCCCGTAAATACGGGATTTTCTGTCATTTCTTTACTGATGATACCATTTATGCTGAGAAGCTTGTAAATGTATCATTGCGTTATACGGAATGGAACAAGTATCTTGGAGAGGAAGATCAGGTACGTATAAAAATTGCTGATGATATTGAGAAAGCTATAGTGCAGGAAAAGGTGGAGATTCTAAAAGCTGTTGTAGTAGATGGAAACAGCGAAAAGATACAAAGCTTAAGAAATGACATAATAGAGACCGGGATTGTATCGGTAAGTCAGTCCATGAAGGATAATCTGGAAGTAATGAACAAGGGGGTTACCAAGGGCAATGCCGTCAAAATGCTTGCACAGATGTATGGAATCGGCAGGGAAGAGATAATTGCCATAGGGGATAATGAAAACGACATAAGCATGATTGAATATGCGGGTCTTGGAATTGCTATGGGAAATGCGGAGGAGTCCTTGAAAAAAGTAGCGAACCATATAACAGGGGATTATCAGGAGGATGGAGTGGCAGAAGCCATAGAAAGGTTCATATTGTAAAATTTGACTTTTCAAAATATTTAATTTACTGTTCTGTTGCATTATGTTAACATAAATATATACATAATGGGCGGATAAACAAAAAGTATTCATATATTTTGAAAAGGAAGAAAAATATGAAAAAACTCTTTTTCTTAGTTACTGCGATAGTATTAACAGCTGCATATATGAATTTTAGCAGTATAACCATGCCTGTTGCTTTGGAGAAAAAAATCTTGGAGGATAGGAATGCTGAGAGTATGGTTGAGGCCATGCCTGAAATAAGAGTAATGACATACAATATTCACAGGGGTATAAACAATAACAATGAGTTGGATCTGGATGGAATAGCAGAGGCCATAAAAAATTCCGGAGCTGAGATAATAGCCCTTCAGGAGGTGGAAAGGTTTTCGGTGAGAACCAGATTTCAGGACCAGATCGGATATATTGCGGACAAGCTTTCCATGCAGTATGCTTTTGGGAAAAGCATAAACATTCTGAATGGTCAGTATGGGAATGCAATATTAAGCATACATCCTATCGAGGAATATGAAGTGAACAAGCTGCCTTCGGAAGGAGAGCAAAGAACCCTTTTAAGAGCCGGATTGAACATATATGGGAATAGAATATCCTTTTATAATACCCATCTGGGACTCAAAGAGAGCGAAAGAGATATGCAGATTGAAGAAATCATGAGGATAACAGGTGATGATAAGTATTTTCTGCTTGCCGGAGATTTTAATTCACGATCGGACAAGCTTGGAATAATTTCTGAAAGGCTTACGGACTCTGCAGGCTTAGGAGATAATGCAGACAAGGTAACTTTTGAAAAGGAAGGCTTAAGTGAGCGCATAGATTATATATTTGTTTCAAAGAGCTTTGAGGTAAAGGAGTTTGATGTGGTAAAAACAGATGCATCTGACCATTATCCGGTGGTAAGTGTAATTAAACTGCAAAATTGACGCAAGTCAATTTTTTTTTTGCACATAATAGCAATAGTCAATTTTCTTTGGCTGATAAATCTGATTTTCTATAAGAAAGGAGTTGTTTATATGCCCTTTATTCCCAAAAGAGTCTTGCTTGAGCAGGAGGCTCTTCAATACCCCTTGGGACAAAAGCTCTTCGAGCAGTTCAATAAAAAGGATATAGAGATAAGCATTCTAAAATCGCATAACAGAGTTACGGTTATTCCGGGCAAGACGCCACAGCAGGCTTACTCCGAAGGCAAGAACACACTTGTGGTAGGGGTAAGGCGTACATTGGATTTTGAAAGCTGCAAACCCTCTGCCCATTATCAGTTGCCTCTGGCAACGGGCTGTATGGGTATGTGCATGTACTGCTATTTGAATACACAGCTGGGGAAAAAGCCCTATATGAGAGTATATGTGAACGTGGATGAAATACTTGAAAAAGCAGCTGAGTATATTAAAGAGCGTGAGCCGGACATTACATATTTTGAGGGGGCGGCTACCTCTGACCCAATACCGGTAGAGCCATACACAGGCTCACTTTTGCAGACTATCAATTTTTTCGGTAAGCAGGAGTTGGGAAGGTTCAGATTTGTAACCAAATTCACCGATGTGGAAGGAATACTTGATGCGGCGCATAACGGACATACAACTGTACGGTTCAGCCTCAACTCGGCAAAGGTGATCAGGAAGTATGAGCATAGAACGGCAAGTATGGAGGAGCGTGTGGCGGCAGCGCAGAAAATTGCCGAGCACAACTATCCTGTAGGATTTATAATTGCTCCTGTCATGCTTTGTGAGGGTTGGAAGAACGATTACAATGAATTGCTTTATGAGCTTGAAGACAAACTGGGCGAATATAGAGACAAAAGCATAAGCTTCGAGATAATTTCACACAGATTTACTGCAAGGGCAAAGAAGAATATAAATGAGATATTTCCGGAAAATGATGTACCTATGAATGAGGAAGACAGGCGTTTCAAATATGGGCAATTCGGTTACGGCAAATATGTGTACAATAAAGAAGATCTATCTGATATGGAGGATTTCTTCAGGGTCAGAACCGCACAAATTTTTCCAAACAGCATTATTGATTATGTGATATGATATTTGTTGAATTGCCATAATTATGCTATAATTATAGTACATGCAAATTAACCTAAATAATGGTTAATATGCTAAAATATGATTTGGGGGTATGAAGATGAAACAGGTTTCCAAAAGACTAAGCATTTTGCTTACCTTGATCATGGTCTTCTCAATGTTGTTGCCTATGGGGAATATATGGGCAGAAGACAGCGATACAGTAACGGTAACGGTCCTTGGTTCCACTGACCTGCATGGAAGAATATATCCTTGGGAATATGCCACCGACACTGCGGATATAGATGCAGGTTTGGCAAAAATTCAAGCACTTGTAAAGCAGGAAAAAGCTGCAAATCCAAATACTATCCTTATTGACACAGGCGATACACTTCAGGATAATATGGCAGATATTTTCAACAACAACGATGTACATCCTATGATGGAAGGCTTGAACTACATGGGATATGATACCTGGACTTTAGGTAACCATGAGTTCAACTTCGGACTTGATTTTCTGAACAAAAATGTTGCTGCTTTCAAGGGTAAGGTTTTGGCAGCAAATATATACAAGGGAGACGGCACCAGATTTGTAGAGCCATACGCTATTTTCGAAAAAGCCGGTGTAAGAATAGCAGTTGTTGGTCTTATCACACCTCACATCCCAAGATGGGAGGCATCTACTCCTGAGCATTTTGAAGATCTGACATTCACAGACCCGGTTGAAGAGGCTAAAAAGGTTGTTAAGGAGCTTGAAGGAAAGTATGATGTTCTGGTAGGCTCATTCCATATGGGTGACACAGCAGAATATGATAATAGTGACGGTGCGCTTCCGGTAGCTGAAGCTTGTCCTGAATTCGATGTTATATTCTGTGGTCACAAGCATGCCAAATTTGACAATATTACTTCAACATCAGGAGTAAAGCTTATAGAAGCAGGCAATTACGGCTGGGCTCTGGCAAAGGCAGATATAAAGGTTGAGAATACGGATTCAGGCTGGACAGTAAAAGATGTTTCAACAAAGAATCTGCCAACTGATAAGATAGCTGCAGATGAAGAAATGCTTGAGCAATTCAAGTGGGTTCATGACACTGCAAAGACAGAGGCGAACAAGGTTGTAGGTGAGATCACGGAAGACTTTGTAAGCAGAGTTGACTATCTGACCGGTACCAATAAAGTAACTACAATGGCTACAGCACAGGTTGAAGATACAGCGGTAGTGGACTTGATAAATGCTGTGCAGACTCATTATGCAAAAGCAGAGATTTCATCAGCTGCACTTTTCAAGAATGATTCCAACCTTAGAAAAGGGGATTTCAAAAAGAAAGATGTAGCCAATATATACATGTATGAAAACACACTTATGGGTGTTAATATTACAGGCAAGAACCTGAAGGCATACATGGAGTGGTCTGCCAACTATTACAATACATATAAGGAAGGGGACCTTGCACCGGGCTTCAATGCGGACATAAGAGGCTACAACTATGATATGTTCTCCGGTGTGAACTACGAAATCGACATTACCAAGCCTGCCGGAAGCAGAATAGTAAATCTGACTTACAAAGGCGCACCAATAGATGATAATAAAGTATACAAGCTCGCGCTGAACAACTATAGGTTCGGAACACTGCTTTCACTGGAACTCATTAAAGCTGAAGACAAATACTATGATTCATTTGTTGAGTTTGGTGATACAGGAAGAGTAAGAGACCTTATAGTGAAATATGTACAGGAAAACCTTAAAGGGAAGCTCGTTCCTGTAGTTGACAACAACTGGAAGATAGTAGGCGCAAACTATGAGCATCCACTAAAAGACGAAATATTTGCAAAGGTAAAGGAAGGCAAAATATCGATACCAACATCAATGGACGGAAGAACGTTAAATGTAAGAGCACTTAATGTAGATGATGCCGCAAAACTTGGTGAAGTTGAGGGAACATCCGTTATAAGTCTGATTACAGTAAACGACTTCCACGGTGCTATGACAGGAAGTTCAAGTAATCCCGGCATCGCAAAGCTGGTTGCTTATTTAAAGAATGAAGAAAAAGCCAATAAAAACGGCACGCTCATACTGTCAGCAGGGGATATGTTCCAGGGAACTGCCGATTCCAACCTTCTCTATGGCAAGTCGGTTGTAACCGCAATGAATGAAGCCGGATTTGATGCTATGGTATTGGGAAATCATGAATTCGATTGGGGCCTTGACAAGCTGAAGGAAAGAATTGCTGAATCCAACTTCCCATACCTTGGCGCGAATTTAATTGATAAAGCTACAGGAAAAACTGCTGATTTTATAAAACCATATACCATTATTGAGAAAAATGGTATAAATGTCGGTATTATCGGTATTGTAACACCGGAAACTGCTACAAAAACAAAGCCTGAAATGGTAGAACCTTTTGAGTTCAGGGATCCTGCAGTAGTAGTCAACGCTCTGGTACCTGAAGTGAAACAGGCCGGTGCAGATGTTATTGTTGTTCTGTCGCACCTTGGGATATATCAGGACAGCAAGACCGGTGAGATAACAGGTGAGGCTGCTGAGCTTGCTGAATCCGTTACAGGTGTAGATGCAATAATTGCAGGGCATACCCATGTGAATGCATGTGGATTTGTCAATAATATTCCGGTTGTTTCTAATGCCTATAACGGCAGATCGGTTGGTCACGTTGACATATTTATGGATTCTGCTGCAAAGACAGTGACCAAGAGAATCCCTTATTTGGATGGAACTGTTGTAAAATCATTGGAAGATACTAAGATTACTGGTTGGTATACTTTTGTTCAGGCCAGTATCGCTCCAATTAAGAATGAAGTACTTGGTAATGCTACAGCGGATTTCCCACACAGCCCGAAGGAAACTCAGACTACACTCCTCGGAAACTGGGCAACTGATGTTATGAGAAAAGCAGTTGATGCAGATATAGCAATCCAGAATGGCGGCGGCTTGAGAAGAGATCTGCCGGCAGGTGTTGTAACAATGGGATTGTTGTATGAAATCATGCCTTTTGACAATACACTGTTTACTATGGATTTAACGGGCATACAGGTCAAGGCTGCAATTGAACACGGTATAATGTCGCCTGATTTCAACCCGGGACAGTTCTCCGGCTTAGTGGTTAAATATGATTCAACCAAGCCTGCCGGAGAGAGAATAGTTGAAATCAGCCTTGCTGATGGAACACCTTTGGAAGATGAAAAGCTCTACAAGGTAGTTACAAATGACTTCCAGGCTGATGGCGGTGACAAGTACACAATGTTTAAAGAAGGTCAGAACCGTTATAACACAAACATTCCTGTAAGAGATATGCTGGTAAATGAGATTAAAGAAAAAGAGACAATAAGTCCGGTTGACGATGGAAGACTTATAGATATTAATCTGACCGGAATGATTATGTATCAAATAGCAGCATAATCAAGTAATTCAAGAGTAGGGGGAGGGTGTTGAACCTTCCCCCTATTTATGGCTATACTGGATATATATACCTAATTACTATTATATAAAATTTATTATTTGATAAATAGAAGGAATATCAGCGATTTATGTAGAATATAGTTAAATCCAGTAGACAAGGGGGACACAGCTTTGAATGTAGAATACATAAATCCTTTTATCAACGTATCGGTTAATCTTGTGCAGATGGTCTGTAATGTAAAAGCCAACCGTGGCCAGATATTCATGAAGGACTCACCTTTCATGGCTGAAAGCGTTGTTATAATAATTGGCATAGCAGGAGAATTCAAGGGACAGGTATTTTTCAGCATGGATGAAGAGACAGCCTGTAATATAGCCTCATCCATGATGATGGGGATGGAAGTGAAATCATTGGACGAAATGGCTAAGAGTGCAATAGCAGAGCTCGGGAATATGATTATGGGCAATGTATCCACAGAGTTTTACAATACCGGAGTAAAAATTGACATTACTCCTCCGACTGTATTAGTAGGCAATGATATGGCTTTTTCAACAAAGGGTATAAAAACCATTTGCGTACCGTTGATATTGGAGAATGTAGGGAAAATTGAAGTAGACATTGCAATAACAGAATAAATGATGTCTTAAAATGGAATAATGTAAATGAGAGAGCAATTTTGCTATATTATTAATGGTTTATCCATAATAGCAAGCTTGCTTTTTTTTTAGTAGAATCTGGTATAGTATACTTGCCGGGCATTGTATGTTACTGTATTATATATTTATGGTCAGTAAAAGAAACACTTATGGGAGTTGTTAATTTGAGCCTGAATATAGTATTGGTAGAGCCTGAAATACCTCAGAATACCGGGAATATTGCAAGAACCTGCGCAGCGACAGGATGCAGGCTTCACCTTGTCAGACCCCTCGGGTTTTCAGTGGATGACAGGTATTTGAAAAGAGCCGGATTAGATTATTGGAGCTTAGTGGATATAAACTACTATGACTCTTTTGATGAATTGAAAAGTCAATATCCCGATGGGTTGTTCTATTATTCAACCACAAAAGGAATGAAGAAGCACAGCGAAGCAGCATACAAAAAGGATTGCTTCATAGTATTCGGCAAGGAGACTGCCGGACTGCCCAAGTCTCTGCTGGAAGAAAACAAGGAGTTCTGTATAAGGGTGCCTATGATACACGATGCCCGTTCATTGAATCTCGCAAATTCTGTAGCGATCGTTGTATATGAGGCGTTAAGACAGATAGGCTTTCCAGGAATGCAGTGAGTAAAATTCGTCTTTGAGGAGGAGTATTTATGGGTATAAAGATAATCACGGACTCTATTTGTGATGTTCCCAAGGAGTATGCTGAGAGGTATGGAATAAAGGTAATGCCTTTGACAGTGCATTTTGGTGATGAATCGTATAAAGACGGTATAGATCTAACTTTGGAGGAGTTCCTGGCTAAGCTTGAAAAGGCGGAGGTGCTTCCGACAACCTCTCAGGTGACTCCGGGGACATTTATAGAGGCTTTCAGAGAAGAGACGGACAGGGGAAATAAGGTTATAGCAATACATGGTTCCTCGCAGCTTAGCGGCACTTATAATTCAGCGGTAATGGCCAAGGAGCAGATTGGAGGAGCTGACATACATGTTATTGATTCAATGGGAATAACACTGGGTGCCGGTATGATGGTTATTAAAGCGGCAAGACTCGCAGAAGAGGGTATGGAACCGGAAGAAATCGTAAGGGAAATAGAGGCGGTTAGGGAAAATATGAAGCATTTGATAATAGTGGATACCTTGAAGTACCTTCAAAAAGGCGGAAGGCTGTCATTATCTGCTTCAGTGCTGGGTTCAATACTTAATATTAAACCAATACTAACAGTAGTTAATGGGAAACTGGAGGTTTTTGAAAAGGCCCGTGGAATTAAAAAGGCCATAACTTCAGTAATAGAAACGATAAAGGGCAATGGCTGGACTTTGGACGGCAAGGTGATAGGAATAAATCATATAGCTGATCTGGAGCATATGCAGATGCTGGAGGATGAGCTAATGAGAGAATACAATATCAGAGAGATAATAAAAGGAGAGGTAGGCTCTGTGGTGGCTACCCACGGAGGTCCCGGTGCCGTAGCATTATATTTTGAAATATAAGTTGATAAATATTTGACAATGATATAATTCTAGTGTATATTAGTATATAGTAAAAATATAGAATATTAGTTTGATAGATATTTTAGATAGTATATAGTTGAAGTATAGAAAAAGAATATAGTGCGGTAGATGATTTTCGGGAGAGACCAATTTTGGCGCCGAAGGAATAAGTCATAGGAAATTGCTTTATGATGAAGCTCTCAGGCAAAAGGACCGATAATCGTACGCAACTCTGGAAAGCGAAAGCACCGATGGATCAATTCGATATTATGGGATTTATACTCATATATTGAAGAATATCTCAGGTTCAGGACAGGGGTAGAGGCATAGTCTCTATCTCTTTTTATGTTCCGGAAGCATAAAATTCAGATTTAATGTAAAATAGGACTGGAGGGATAAAGCTGAATAATAGAATTTGTGTGCTCACAAATAACAGTATGGTAAAAGATAGATATTGCAAGAATTTGGATATTACCTTTGTACCTGGGCAATATATTGATGTGCTGAAATCAGCAAGGGATATTGTACATAAAGGTTCAAGGCTGATAACCCATCCATTAATGGGGAGCATCAAGCCTAATGAAACTCCCTTCAGAAGCATTGTCTTGTCGGAGGGGACGACTCTGGATGTTGAATCTCTGGCAATTATTGAAAACAGTATAGCGGCGGCAGAGAAATTCCAGAGGGACAACAAGGTGCCAATATGGGATGAGCATGTGCTGGATGATTTCAGATTTGTGGATTTAAAGCTTTTTGAGAGTGCATTGGAGAGTATTGAAAAATAGGAGGATGTTAAATGAGCAAGGTGTATGATGTGGCGATAATAGGGGGGGGACCTGCAGGTCTTTCAGCAGGCTTGTATGCGTCAAGGTCCAGAATGAGTGCAATTATAGTAGAAAAGGCAAAATGGGGTGGACAGGCGGGTACTACAGAAGAGCTGGAGAACTATCCCGGTTCGATTGAGATGCCAACAGGACCAAAACTGATGGAAAGAATGAAGGGACAGGCTGAAGCCTTTGGCGCTGAGCTTGTTAAGGATGAAGTAACAGGTTTTGACATATCCAATAAGGTAAAGGTAGTAAAGCTTGCAAGCGGCAAAGAAATAAGTGTAAAAACAATAATAATTGCAACCGGCGCACAGCCGATGGTGTTGGGGATACCCGGAGAAACGGAGCTGAGGGGCAAAGGCGTATCCTATTGTGCAACCTGCGATGCCGACTTCTTCGCAGAATTGGAAGTAGTAGTTGTCGGAGGTGGAGATGCGGCAGTTGAAGAAGCCTTATACCTTACAAAATTTGCGGAGAAAGTAACTATAGTACATAGAAGAGACGAATTCAGGGCTGCAAAGTCAATTGTTGAAAAAGCAGTGAATAATGGTAAGATAGATATAATATGGAATACAGTAGCGGAAGAAATATATGGAGATGGAATAGTTGAGGGTGTTAAGCTCAAGAATGTGAAGACAGGTGAAGTTACAGATTTCAGGACAGACGGAGTATTCATGTTCGTGGGCACCAAGCCAATATCCGAGTTTGCCAAGGGTGTAGTCGAAATGGACGAAAAGGGATACATAAAGGCAGATGAAGAAATGAGGACATCTGTTGAGGGAATATTTGCTGCAGGAGATGTAAGGATAAAATTATTGAGGCAAGTTATAACAGCTGCCGCAGATGGTGCAATAGCTGCAGTTAATGCAGAAAAATATATTGAGAAGAATTTTGGGCATTGATTTTCCAAGGCAATAGGCACGGGGCAATAGGCAATAGGATTGAGCAGAGCTTCGAAGCACTGCCAGAACCCATTGCCCATAGCCAATAGCCCATTGCCGAATTGAGCGAAGCGAAATTTTAGAAGGAGGTGAAAAAATGATAGAGCTTAACAAGGATAACTTTGATGCAGAGGTACTTCAAGCTGCTGGTCCGGTGCTGGTTGATTTCTGGGGAGAAAAGTGTGAACCCTGCAAGGCATTGATGCCGGAGGTCCATGCATTGGCAGAGAAATATGGAGATAAAATTAAGATGTGCAAGCTTAACACAGGTGAGAACAGAAGGCTTGCAATAGGGCAGAAGGTAATGGGACTTCCAACCTTTATAGTATACAAAAACGGTGAAAAGGTAAAGGAAATCAGTGGAGCGGAAAACTGTACACCTCAAACCATTGAAGATCTTATAAAAGAAAATCTATAGGGAAAAATAAATTGTAACTGCATTTTGTTAAACTATATAGGGAGGTGAACGTTTTGCGTTTAGAGTTGGGTAATATATTTATTAAAGATATACAGTTCAGTGATGCTACCAAGGTAGAAAAGGGTACCCTTTATGTTAATAAGGCTGAGCTATTGGAAACAGTTGGCGGCGACCCGAGACTCACAAAGATTGAGATTGATATCGCAAAACCAGGTGAGGAAACTAGAATAATGCCTGTAAAAGACGTAATCGAGCCTAGAGTTAAGGTAGAGGGTCCAGGTGGAATACTCCCCGGTATGATCAGCAAGGTTGATGTAGTTGGTTCAGGCAAAACACATGTATTAAAAGGTGCTGCAGTTGTTACTGCAGGTAAAATTGTGGGATTTCAGGAAGGTATCATAGACATGAGCGGTCCTGGAGCTGATTACACTCCATTCTCAAAGACACAGAACATAGTAATTGTCTGCACACCGGTGGATGATCTTCAGCAGCATGAGCATGAGAGAGCAGTCAGAATGGTAGGCTTCAAGGCTGCTGCCTATCTTGGAGAGGCAGGCAGAAACGTAACACCTGATGAAGTAAAGATTTATGAAACTCCTCCTCTGATAGATGGAATGAAGCAGTATCCAAATCTTCCAAGAGTGGCATATGTATATATGCTTCAGACCCAAGGTCTTCTTCATGATACTTATGTTTACGGGGTGGATGCAAAGAGGATTGTACCTACACTCATATATCCTACAGAAGTAATGGACGGAGCTATAGCAAGCGGAAACTGCGTTTCAGCCTGTGACAAGAACCCGACATACAATCATATGAACAATCCGGTAATTGAAGATCTTTATGAAAGACACGGCAAGGATTACAACTTTGTAGGCGTAATTATAACAAATGAAAATGTTACTCTTGCCGACAAGGAAAGGTCCTCCAACTGGACGGCAAAGCTTGCGGAATTCATGAACCTTGATGCAGTTATAGTATCTGAGGAAGGCTTTGGAAACCCCGACACAGACCTTATGATGAACTGCAGGAAGATAACAGGAAAGGGTATCAAGACAGTACTGATAACAGATGAGTATGCAGGCAGGGATGGTGCTTCACAGTCCCTTGCAGATGCTGATAAAACTGCAGATGCAGTGATAACAGGCGGCAATGCAAATGAAGTTATTTCTTTACCGCCAATGAAGAAGATATTAGGCTACCTTGAACCTGCAGATACAATAGCAGGTGGATTTGACGGAAGCCTTAGGGCAGATGGAAGTATAGTTGCCGAGCTTCAGGTAATTACCGGTGCGACAAGTGAAATAGGTTTTAATAAATTAAGCGCAACAATGTTTTAATAGCAGGCAATAGGCAAGGGGCAATAGGCAATAGTATTTAGAAGGGCTTCGAAGTACTGCTGGAACCCATTGCCCATAGCCAATAGCCCATTGCCGAGACTTTAGAGAATGACCCAAATAACATAATGAAAGGATGAATGAAATGTTACAGGATAAAAAGTTTATCATTATTGGCGACAGAGATGGTATCCCAGCTCCTGCAATAGAAGAGTGCATAAAGACAATAGGTGCTGAAGTAGTATTTGCATCTACAGAGTGCTTTGTCTGAACTGCTGCAGGAGCAATGGACCTGGAAAACCAGAAGAGAGTTTTGGATTTATCAGAAAAATACGGCAAAGAGAACATAGTCGTAGTGATTGGTACTTCTGAGGCTGAATCTGCAGGGCTTACTGCTGAAACAGTTGCAGCAGGAGACCCGACTTTCGCAGGTCCTTTGGCAGGAGTCTCGTTGGGACTCAGAGTATATCACATATTTGAATTAAAGGATCAGGTTGATGAAAATGTATATGATGAACAGTGCGGCATGATGGAAATGGTTCTTGATGTTGATGCTATCAACAACGAAGTAAAAACAATAAGAGACCAGTACTGCCAGTTTAAAGATTGATAAAACATAGGGTAAGCTTTATCGCTATAGTCAAATCTGGAGGGGAGGAAAACTTCTAAATGATTAGAGTTGTGCATTATATAAATCAATTCTACGGTGGTATTGGCGGCGAAGAAAAAGCTGATGTCAAACCAGAGGTTAGGGAAGGTGTTGTTGGTCCCGGAATGGCTTTCAAGGCAGCACTTGGAAATGATGCCGAGATTGTAGCTACAGTAATTTGCGGTGATTCATATTTCAATGAGAACATTGAGGAAGCTTCTGCAGAAGTATTGGAAATGGTTAAAAAAAATAATCCGGATTTATTCATCGCAGGTCCTGCTTTCAATGCAGGAAGATATGGAGTAGCCTGTGGATCTATTTGCAAAGCAGTTAAAGAAAAGTTGAATATCCCGGTTATTACAGGTATGTATGTAGAAAACCCGGGAGCAGATATGTTTAAGAAGGATCTTCATATAGTTGAAACTGCCAATGCGGCTACAGGAATGAGACAGGCAATTCCTGCAATTGCCAGGCTGGCTCTTAAGCTGGCTAACAAAGAGACTATTGGCATGCCGGCTGCAGAAGGATATATCCCAAGAGGAGTAAGAAAGAACGTATTTAAAGCTGAGAGAGGCTCCAAGAGAGCTGTCAACATGATGGTAGCAAAGCTCAAAGGGGAAAAGTTTGAGACAGAATATCCAATGCCCGACTTTGACAGAGTAGTTCCAAGTCCTCCAGTGACCGACATGAGAAAAGCTAAGATAGCCCTTGTTACTTCAGGCGGTACAGTACCAAAGGGCAATCCGGACAGGATAGAGGCCTCCAGTGCTTCCAAATATGGCAAGTATGATATAGCAGGAGTTAACGACCTGACAGCGGAGACTTATGAAACAGCTCACGGTGGATATGACCCAACATACGCCAACCAGGATTCTGACAGAGTACTTCCGGTGGATGTACTTAGAGACCTGGAAAATGAAGGAGTTATAGGAGAGCTTCATAGATATTTCTATACAACTACAGGTAATGGTACCTCAGTTGCCAATTCAAAGAAATTCGCTGCAACGATTGCAGAGGAGCTTATTAAGGACGGAGTGCAGGCAGTTGTACTCACCTCGACCTGAGGAACCTGTACGCGTTGCGGTGCAACGATGGTAAAAGAAATTGAAAGAGTGGGAATACCGGTAGTACACATTTGCACAGTTGTTCCGATTTCCTTGACAGTTGGTGCAAACAGGATAGTTCCGGCAATTGCAATACCACATCCGCTAGGAAACCCTAAACTCAGCAAGGAAGAAGAAAAAACATTAAGAAGAGGCATGGTGCTTAAAGCATTAAAGGCTCTCGAAACAGAAGTACACGGACAGACAGTCTTTGATAAGTAACACAGCGAGGGTGGTGCAAACCACCCTTGTTTTCACACTATAGAATTATGGAGGTGTAAACAGATGACTGCACCAGTAGTAAAAGGAGCGGCTTATGTACTTGTACACACACCGGATATGATAATGCATTATGGTACAACCTGTGCACTTGAACATGAAGCTAATCCCGGTTCTGAATTTTTGAAGAAGCTTCCCGAGTTTGTAAGAGGCTATGAGGAAGTTGTGAAATATGCTCCTAACCAGGCATATATAGGCAGCATACTTCCTGACTCACTTAATACCATATCAAAGCCTTGGTACAAGAACCTTATCCAGGATGCCAAAGCAGAAAGCAAAATGGGCGAAATAGTTGACCAGGACGAATTCTATGTTGCTATAAAACTCAGTGATGCTTTTGATCTTGTTATGCTTGAAAAGAATTTTCTTGCTGAAACAAAGGCAAAGCTGGCAAAAAAGCCGCTCTATACTGAAGCTGAGCTTGCAAAGCTTAAAGAAGGCGTAGAACAGTCCGAAGTCGACAGCAAGGTTAAAGAAGGGGCGGAACCACTTTATAAGGGCAATAAGCTTGTTGGCTGTGTAAAAGCTGCCCATGATAAGGATAAGAATCTCACAGCTCATATAATGGTAGAAAATCTTGTAGTAAAGGCTTCGGGAGTAATAGCTCTTAAGAACCTTATATATAGGAGCAATATACCTGCTAGTTCCATTGAGTATGTAATAGAGTGTTCGGAAGAAGCCTGCGGTGATATGAACCAAAGAGGCGGCGGCAATTTTGCTAAAGCTATATGTGAAGTAGCCGGTGCTACAGGAGCTACCGGCTCAGATACCAGAGGTTTTTGTGCTGCGCCAACTCATGCGCTTATAAATGCTGCTGCCATGGTAAAGGCAGGAGTATACAAAAGTGTTGCAATAGTTGCAGGTGGTGCAACTGCAAAGCTGGGTATGAACGCCAGAGACCATGTGAATAAGGGATTGCCTGTACTGGAGGATTGTCTTGGAGGCTTTGCAATACTCGTAACAGAAAATGACGGAGTAAGTCCAATACTTAGAACTGATATAGTTGGAAGACATACGGTAGGCACAGGCTCATCACCTCAGGCTGTTATGGAATCCTTGATAACCAAGCCTTTAGATAAGGTCGGATTGAGAATAACCGATGTAGACAAGTACTCTGTAGAAATGCAGAATCCAGAGATAACAGAATCGGCAGGAGCGGGTGATGTTCCTCTCGCAAACTTTAAAATGATAGCTGCTCTTGGAGCAAAGAGAGGCGATATTGATAAGACGGTAATGCCGTCATTTATCAAAGAGCATGGAATGCCCGGCTTCGCACCTACCCAGGGGCATATACCTTCAGGGGTGCCTTTTGTCGGAGCTGCAAGGGAAATGATGATGGCGGGGACCATTGAAAGAGCTATGATAGTAGGAAAAGGAAGCTTGTTCCTCGGTAGAATGACCAACCAATTTGACGGTGTATCCATCATCATGGAAAAAAATACAGGCAGGGAAGAATCAACAGGTGCTGTTTCCAAAGAAGAAGTCAAGGAAATGGTAGCAGAGGCAATGAAAGATTTCGCATCCTTTTTACTAGATAGAAAGCAGGTGTGATACTAATGGCAGAAAATCAAGTTAAGTCAATGATTGGTGAAGTGTTCAACGAGATTGCTGATGCTATAATGACCGGAGAGTTCGGGAAAAGGATAAAAGTAGGCTTGACTACTATGGGAAGCGAGCATGGGACTGAGGAACTGGTAAAGGGAGCATCCATGGCCGCCAAGAAATATAGTGACTTTGAAATAGTGCTTGTTGGCCCGAAGGTCGATACAAACCTTAGAGTAGTTGAAGTAAATAACGAAGAAGAAATGCATAAGAAGATGGATGAGCTTCTGGACAATGGCGAGCTGGATGCCGCTGTCACCATGCATTACAACTTCCCAATAGGTGTCTCTACCGTGGGCAGAGTAATAACTCCCGGCTTCGGCAAGGAGCTTATAATAGCTACAACCACAGGCACCTCATCAACTCAAAGAGTTGAAGGAATGGTCAAGAATGCACTGCATGGCATAATAACAGCAAAAGCAATGGGAATAAAGAATCCTACAGTAGGAATACTTAATGTTGACGGTGCCAGACAGGTTGAGAGGGCTCTAAAAGAGCTCAGGAGCAATGGTTACAGCATAAATTTTTCAGAATCTGTAAGAACTGACGGCGGTGTGGTTATGAGAGGCAACGACTTGTTGGCGGCGGCATCTGATATTATGGTAATGGATACTCTGACCGGCAATCTCATGATTAAGATATTCTCTGCTTTTACAACCGGGGGCAGCTATGAGTCCCTTGGCTATGGCTATGGACCGGGAGTAGGTGACAACTACGGCAAAATCATCTGCATACTGTCAAGGGCTTCAGGAGCATCTGTGGTATGTGAAGCACTGAGATATGCTGCAAGCTGCGCAAGAGGCGGACTTACAAAGATAGCGAAGGAAGAGTTCGAAAAGGCCAGGAAAGCCGGACTCGACAATATCTTGGGGACATTAACCGCTGAGAGCAAAAAAGCTGCTCCAAAAGCTGAAATAAAACAGCTTGATAAGAAGCCAGTGACGAAATCCGTTGCAGGAATAGACATACTGGAGCTTGAAAATGCTGTAGCGACCCTTGCAGAAGAAAGTATTTATTCTGAAAGCGGAATGGGCTGTACAGGACCAATTGTATTGGTGGCTGAGGGCGATTACATCAAGGCTATAGATATACTTTTAGCAAAGAAGTATATCAACGAAAGACCACTGGACTGCAACTGCTAAGTGCCAGGCACGACGGTTAGACGGTTATTGTGCAATAACCGTCTAACCGTCGTGCCTGGCACCTATTGTGCTTGGTAAAGTTTGTGCCAAGCACTTATTTTTTGAAAATATAGCAGGAAATATCAAAATTATGTAGAAATATTTATCGTTGCATACTATAATATATTTGTAATGCAATTGTAACTCAATTGTAATATGCAAAACTAAATATTAAGGGGGAAGATTGATGTTTAAGAAAGGTTTAGTACTAGTATTAGCACTGGTTATGGTTCTGACAATGTTTACAGGCTGCGCCGCACCGGCACCAGCACCAGCCGCACCGGCACCGGAAGCTACAGAGGCTCCTACGGAGGCTCCAAAGCCAGCATTGTCATTTGGTATGATCACTGACGTTGGTGGTCTCGGAGATAAGTCCTTCAACGACTCAGCATGGGAAGGACTCCAGAAGGCTGGAAAGGAACTCGGAGTTGAACCGGTTATACTTCAGTCAACAAAGCAGGAAGACTATGAAGCCAACATAGGCAACATGGCTCAGTCAGTTGATCTTTCAATAGCTGTCGGTTTCTTGATGGAACAGGCTATGAAAACAGGGTCAGAGCAGTATACAGATAAGAAATTCGGCATAATAGACACAGTAGTTTCTACACCAAATGTTATGTCAGTTACATTCAAAGAGCATGAAGGTTCGTTCCTGGTAGGTGTTATCGCAGGTCTTACTACAAAATCCAATGTTGTTGGTTTTGTAGGCGGTATGGACTTCCCGCTCATAAAGAAATTTGAAGTAGGTTTCAGAGCAGGTGTTGCTTCTGTTAATCCAGGGGCAAAGGTTCTTGTTAACTATACAGGGGTTTTCGACAATCCTGACAAGGGTAAGGAAATTGCACTCTCACAGAACAAGCAGAAGGCTGATGTTATATACCACGCTTCAGGAGCTTGCGGTATAGGTGTTATACAGGCTGCTGACGAAAAGGACTTCTGGGCAATCGGTGTTGACCAGGATCAGTCTGCTATATCAAAGAACAACAAGGTTCTTTGCAGCATGATAAAGAGAGTTGATGTTGGTACATATACAATAATCAAGGCTTTTGCCGACAACAAGTTTGAAGGCGGCAAATCAGCAGAACTGGGACTTGTGGAAGATGGAGTAGGCTACAGTGACAACGGGAAAAATGTTACAGCAGAAGTAAGTGCTGTTGCTGAGAAAGCTAAAGAATTAGTCGTCAATGGTACTATAGTTGTTCCTGCAACTGAAGATGAGCTCAAGGCATTCAAGCCAGTGGAAATAAAATAAGCAAATACTGTATAACATGGTGAATCAAAGCTAGATGCGTTGCTGCATCTAGCTTTTGCTTCATAAAGGAGCTTGCCTATTTTTTAATTGATGTAAATATTCATAATAGGTATAATTAGAATATGTTATTATTTGATTTTTAGAATTCGCTGTGAGAGGTGGGATAAAATTGCCGGTAGTAATAGAGATGAAAGGGATAGGGAAGTCCTTTCCCGGAATACGGGCAAACGACGATATTAGCTTGACGGTAGAACAAGGAGAGATACACGTGTTGCTGGGTGAAAACGGTGCTGGTAAGTCAACCCTTATGAATATATTGTACGGCCTTTATCAACCGGATGAAGGGCAGATATTTGTAAAGGGCGAGCCTGTTAAAATCACCAATCCCAATATTGCGATATCGCATGGTATCGGCATGGTGCATCAGCACTTCATGCTGGTTCCACCCTTTACTGTTGCCGAAAACATAATACTTGGCAAGGAGCCAAGCAAAGGTATCACTCTTGACCTTGACAAGGCAATAAAGGATGTAGAGGAGCTTTCAAAGAAATATGAATTAAAGGTAGACTCACAGGCCTTGATTCAGGACATTTCCGTGGGAATGCAGCAGAGAGTTGAGATATTGAAGACATTATACAGAGGTGCTGAGATACTAATACTTGATGAACCGACAGCGGTACTGACACCACAGGAAATAGAAGAGCTGGGCGTTATATTAAAGAGTCTTGTAAATCAAGGCAAGTCAATAATACTTATTACCCACAAGCTGAAGGAAGTAATGTCAATGAGCGACAGGGTAACTATTGTCAGAAGAGGCAAGGTTGTTGACACCTTAAATACTAAGGATACCAACATTGACGAGCTTGCAGAAAAGATGGTGGGCAGAAAAGTAAATCTTACTGTGGATAAGCAGGAAGCTAAGACTGCTGCTCCCATTCTGGAGATTAAGGACTTGAAGGTATTGGACAGCAGGAAGCTGGAGGCTGTTAAAGGGGTGAGCCTGCAGGTTCATAGCGGTGAGATTCTTGGCATTGCAGGAGTAGATGGAAATGGACAGAGTGACCTGGTGCAGGCTATAACAGGCCTTGCTAAAGCAGAATCGGGAGAGATCCTTCTTAACGGCAAGGAAATTACCAACCTTCCTCCCAAGGATGTAATTGCAAGCGGAGTAGGACATATACCGGAGGACAGGCATAAGAGAGGCCTGGTGCTCAATTACTCCTTGGCGGAAAACTCAATACTGGGCAGTCATTATTCAAAACGGTTCAGGCAAGGATTGGGGTTAAGCTACCAGAGAATAAGAGAATACAGCAGAAAGCTTATAGAAGAATACGATGTCAGAACACCTAATGAAAAGGTTCTTGCCAAGTCACTTTCCGGTGGAAACCAGCAAAAGCTCATTGTAGCAAGAGAGATTGACAGAGATCCGAGCCTATGCATAGCAGCTCAGCCTACCAGAGGCCTGGATGTCGGAGCTATAGAATTTGTACATAAAAAGCTGGTGGAGCTTCGTGACGAAGGTAAGGCAGTACTGCTTGTATCCCTTGAGTTGGATGAGGTAATGACACTTTCAGACAGGATAGCGGTTATGTATGATGGGAAGATTGTGGGTATCCTTGATGCAAATGATGCTACTGAGAAAAAGCTTGGTATAATGATGGCGGGCGGTAGTGCTCAGGATGCTGAATAAGGAGGATGTGAAATGGAATCAAGAATGAATGAGTTTAAAGAAGAGCTTAGGAAGACCTTAAAGGAAATTGCATATCCCCTTATTGCAATACTTATTTCGTTTATCGCAGGGGGCATTCTGGTGTATTCCTTTGGGAAGAACCCTGTAGTAGCATATACTGCATTATTTAAAGGAAGCCTTGGGGATTTGAATAAATTCGGAGAGACGCTAGTTACTGTTAC
>LOES01000164.1 GCA_001515955.1 Clostridia bacterium BRH_c25
CAATGCAGCTCATATAAGCTTCAGTGATGGAATGCTTGACAGAGGTATTGTCAAATTTGTCTTCTCCCTGTATCGCTTCAAGAACTAAAGCACTATCCTTTACATTATTTGACAGAGGTCCAATCTGATCCAGGGATGAACCAAATGCAATAAGCCCAAACCTTGAAACCAATCCATAGGTTGGCTTCAAACCCACTACACCGCAAAAGGCGGCAGGCTGTCTGATAGATCCGCCGGTGTCAGAGCCTAATGCAATTGGAGCCATTCCTGCTGAAACAACTGCCGCAGAGCCTCCGGAAGATCCGCCGGGTACTCTCTCTCTGTCCCAAGGGTTCCTAGTCTTTTTGAAGGCTGAATTTTCGGTAGAAGAACCCATAGCGAATTCATCCATATTTGTCTTGCCAATTATTATAGCGTCAGCCTCCCTTAGTTTTTTTATGACTGTGGCATCATACGGGGGAATAAAGTCATGAAGCATCCTGGAAGCACAGGTGGTTTTTATTCCGTTGGTGCATATATTATCTTTGATGGCAATGGGAACTCCTCCAAGCCTTCCAAGCTGCTCTCCTTTTTTTATTTTTTCGTCTATACCTGCCGCCTGGGTTAATGCTTCCTCCCGGCAGAGTGTCAAAAACCCGTCAATTATCGTATCCTTTTCATATATTCTTTCAAAATATGAAGCTATCACTTCTTTTGCCGTAAATTGCTTTTCGATTATTCCACCTCGGATTTCCTGTGCGGTCATTTTCTCTATGTTCAATTCTCCCACCACCTATTCGATAATTTTAGGCACCTTTATATAGGTATCACTCATGGATTTTACATTTTGAAAAAGCTTCTTCTTATCTTCAAAAACACAAATTTCATCTTTTCTTAAAGCCGGTTTCATATCCTCGCTGTATAAGTCAAGCTGAACATCACTTAAGTCAAACTTATCAATAGACTCGAAATGTGATAATATGCTTTCAAATTCCTTAACCATTTTCTGTGCCTGTTCCTCCGTAAAGCTCAGCTTGGCAAGCTTTGCGATATAATTTACATCTTCAATTGATATTTTCATTTTTTTACCTCCAATATATTAAGGTTCCAGTCTTTTCATATCTCTTGGGAGCAAGGTGGCTTCCCTTATGTTTCCGAGATCCAGTATTTTCATTGTCAACCTTTCAAGACCTATTGCAAAACCACCGTGAGGAGGTATGCCATACATGAAGCTGTCCAGATAAAATTTAAAGTTTTCAGGAACCAATCCAAATTTTGTTATGTTAGCCTTCAGCATTTCATAATCATGAATCCTCTGACCTCCTGTAGTAATTTCCAATCCTTTATATATGAGGTCAAAGCTTTTGGTCATCTCCGGCTCTTCTTCATCCGGCATAGCATACATTGGCCTCTTGGATACGGGATATTTGGTGAGGAAAACAAAATCACTTTCATAGGTTTCTTTAATATATTTTGAAAAGCTTGCTTCTCCTTCAGCATCTATGTTCCCGTTTGGCGACTTCTTTCCGAATTTCTCCAATAAAATAGCTTGCGCTTCGCTTAAAGGAATTCTTGGTATCTCTATTTTTTGCGGAAGCTTTATGTTATACATTTCAAGCTCTTTTGAACAGAATTGTTTCAAATGGTTAAAAAGATAATTGATAAAGCCTTCCTCCAAATCCATAAGGTCATTTTCATCTTGAATGAAGCCCATTTCAACATCAAGACTGATATATTCATTTAAGTGCCTCCAGGTATTGTGAAGCTCCGCTCTGTAGGCTGCCCCAATCTCGAAGACCCTTTCAAAGCCTGCACCTACCATCATCTGCTTATAAAACTGAGGGCTCTGTGCTAAAAAAGCCCGGCGTTCAAAATAATTTACAGTAAACATTTCAGATCCGCCCTCGGTGCTGGAAGCAATGATTTTGGGAGTGTGAATCTCAGAAAATCCACGTTCTTTCAGGTAATACCTGAAAGCTTCTACTATTTCCTCCTGAATTTTAAAGACAGCACGGTGCTTTAGCCTTCTAAGGCTGATACTTCTATAATCCAGCTGCTTTTCCAGTGAAGCGGTAACCTCTTGATTATTAATCTCAAAAGGAAGTGTATCATAGTAAACCTTCCCCAAAACTCTGATTTCCCTTACTATCAATTCAATTCCCATGGCAGCTTTTTCGTTTTGAACCTTTTCTCCTACTGCTTCAATACACATCTCCAGCCTTAAGCTTTCCTCTGTTTTTTTGTCGATTACCAACTGAAGAATTCCAGTCTTGTCTCTCAGCTGTATAAAGGTTATTTTCCCCAGGTCATGTATCTTGTGTATCCACCCCCTTACCAGAAGTGTAGCTTCGCTGCTTTCTTTTATACTGCTCACATATGTCCTTTCCATTTTTATTACCTCCTGAAATAATGTATAAAATTTTTTATTTTTGACAAATAAAAAAACCGTTCATATATTTTCATATAGGAACGGTTTGATCCGCGGTGCCACCCTAAGTAGCTAAAGCTCACTCATATCGGTACTGATTGCTCAAATCAATGAGAATTTATACCTAGTCATTTTATCGGCTGACTCCCGGTTAAGCCTAATTTTTGCATTTCGGTTAACTTCTCAGAGGCGTTCTTCAATACATGCTTCATATCAGGCTCCCACCAATCCTGATTCGCTATAAATCCACGTTGTACTTACTCTCCCCATCATCGAAAATGGTAATATGAAGTTATTGTTAGAAATTATACTTCTAATCTGATGATAAGTCAATATATTTTTTAAATAATTGTTTATAACTTATATTTACATTAATGTATATTTATACTAAATTCACAGGATTTTCAAGTAAGAGCAAGTGTTTTTATTATTGCCAAGAATTTTTCCATGGCTCCATGCCTTAACGAAATCATTCTCAGCTAATAGTTTTTCGTAGACTATTCTCTTGTTTTAACTTGAATGCCCATAAGTCTCGCGCCCAAATCCGTTTCCATAGACAGCAATGCCGGTTCTGTGATGAATGCTTGGTTTTCCTTAAGCACAGAAATCTCATCGTTTTTCGATAACAGCACTTCACCTTTTACAACATAAAACATGACAAAGGAATCCATCTGGCATTTTGGAATCTTCTGACCTGCTTCGAGCACTATGACACGCACCTTAAAAAGGTCGTTTTGAAAAAACACATTCACATTACGGCTTTCGTAACCTTCTGCATCCAAATTCATTAAATCATAAATTTTCATTACAATCTCACTTCCTTTCTTGAAGCTAAGCTAGAATCCTCATATCTTTCAATCACTTTATCTATTCTAGTTTTTCTAACCTTCAGAATTTGAATCCAATGATTCAGTTCCATTTTTCCACTGCCAGTAATATTATAGACTCTTTTTTTAGGGCCTTGCCCGCCTTCCTCCCATACCGAGACTACCAATCCGTTCTTTTCCATCTTTCTAAGTGTCCGGTAAAGTGTACTCACGTTCAATTGCTCTTGTGAAAAGCCAAAATAAGAGAGCTGTTCAATCAGCCCATAGCCATGCCCAGTCTCTTCGTGTAATAGTAAAAGCAAGCACACCTCCATAAACTGATCCATTTTGTGCTGTTTAGTGTTGCAAAACAAAGAATGCTCATCATTCACGCCGATTCCTCCTTTTTATATTCATCTATATGCATAACGAATATAGTCCTTACGCATATAATATATGCTTTAATATTTGATATGTCAACTTGAATCAACAACAATTATATTTTTATTTAATCATTGACTTAATTAAATATTCCCGATATAATTTATTTTAGAATCTACTTAATCAAATGCGAGGTGATATTTTGACTGAGATATTAGAAATTTTCAAAGCATTATCTGATGGAAACCGTTATAACTTAGTAAGTCTACTTTTAAAGCATGATTACTGCGTTGGTGCATTAGCTAGAAAGTTAAGCATTTCAGAATCTGCTGTTTCCCAGCATCTAAAAATACTGAGAAACGCTGGTATCGTCAAAGGTGACAAACGTGGTTATTATACGCACTACTGGGTTGACCGCAATCTTTTGAACAAAGCTGGAATTCAAATCATTGAATTGTCAAAAATATCACCAAGTGAAGATGGATGTCATAAGCATAATCCCCAAAATCAAGCTTGTTGTAGAAAGGAGGAGGACAATAATGTGTAAATGTAATTGTGAACACCCTGATCGTAAGCCTGCTGAAGGCAACTGCACTGAGGCGCAAATCAAGATTTGTCACAGTGACGATGAAAAAAATCATCCTTGTGACAAAGAGGAAGTAAAATAGAAATAACTATACCGGAAATTAGTCTAAGCAGGATTCTTTGTGTAAAAAGAATCCTGCGGTATATTTGCAGTCTTAAATTGAGCAGGAATTTTACAGCCTGTTTTCATATTTCTTGATATCAGCAGAATTCATCCATTCCTCTACTTGAGAATCCCATAACACACCTTGCTTTTGAAACTTGACAGCCTCTATAAGTTCATCCTTCTTTTCTTCAAACGTATAGATTCTTTCGTTTTTCTTCTCATAAAGCTTAATGATATGAAAACCATAGACACTTGCTACCAGGTCCGAAATTTCTCCTTCTTTCAGGTTGAAAGCTGTATCTTCAAACTCCTGTAAGAATTGACCGTCCCGACGTAAAATATAACCTTCTACGTTGTCATTCATTCCAGGATCCTGTCCATAGTCTTCGATTAATTTCTCGAAATTCTCTCCATCCTTTAATTTATTAAGAATATCCTGTGCTCTAGGTTTAATGCTTTTGAGGTTCTCTTCAAGATAATTTTCAGCTTCTTCTTCACTTTCTTCTGTATTTAACCTATAGTACTCATCTCTCTGGTCTTGAGGCAGCTCGATAAGAATATGCTTGACCCTGACTTCAGCTGGAGCAAGTAGCTGGACGTCATAATTTTCGATATAAACTTCACTATTTTTTTGGATTTCCAGTTGTGTATCATAATAATTTTGGATATCCTCATTTGTAACTTCCACATCCTTGGTTACACTTTCGAAAAAGTGTCCGATCATTATTTGTTCAGATATTGCTTGATAGTATTTATCTTGTGTCGTTCCCATGGCCTCCAACTCGCCAGCTACATACTCTTGAGCCTCATTTATGTATTCCTGATCATCTTTGTCTATGTTATCCTGCTCATCCTGAGCCTTCATATCCGCTGCAATACTTTCTAAAATTATATTGAATTCCTTTCTTGCCTCGACAAGATATTCATTACTCATTATAAATCCTGACTCTTTCGCTTTTTGTGCCACTAGCTTTTCGGAAATCAATTGTTCTAAGATGTCGGCTTTTAACCATTTTATGGTATCCATCTGTTCGGGATTGTTTTCATCCGTGATGTCATAATATATTTTTTCTTGATCATATATATCTGTAAAATCCCTTTTAAGAATTTTTTCGCCATTAACCTCTGCAATCACCTGGTTTCCATCATTGCTATACAGTATGCTTGTAAAGCCATATATCAGTATGGACATTAGTATTAATCCCGCCATTGTAAATGCGAGGATATTTTTTTTACTCTTTATTTTAATCACCCTTCCTATCTTTCTCTATTCCAGATATTTCAACGGATCTTGAACAACGCCATTTTTACGGATCTCGAAATGCATATGTGGCCCTGTACTATTTCCGGTGCTTCCGACTGCACCGATTGTTATGTACCACCACTTGCATTATTCAGAAGGGTATTGATTAAGGGGAAAATAAACTTTTCCCCTTAATCATTTGATTATTTTCCTATTGTACAGGGACAGTTTGTGCTGGCACATTGTTAAACATTCCACCACGGAAGCCTCCGCCTATTCTGCCCATTCTGCCCATTCTACCGCCTACTGCTCCATTTTCCTGACGGTACTTATCCATATCGTCAATTCTTTTAATCGCTGCATCACCCTGTTCCTTTGTTATTGTACCGTTCTCAACCATTTTATTGATCGATTCCTTCCTCAGATCAATCATCTTCTGATAAGTATCATTCAAGTCGGCTTTTTGCTGGTCTGTAAGCGTTGAAGCGTCAAACCCACACCAGCCTCTGAAAGTCTGGGCAACAGGAGTATCCGATGTAGCTGCAAAAACAGTGAGGGGCACCGAGATTGCTAATACCAAACTAAGAACTATAAATAGTTTCTTCATTCGTTTCACCTCCCTTCATTTCCTGATAGTTTTATTTTATCCGTTGATTTTGTCAAAAGTGTGGCATTTTAGAATAGAAATGTGAACAAACTGTAAACTTTAAGAGATCTTCCCATCCATAACGTGTATTATTCTCTTAGCTTTTTGAGCGACATTCAGATCATGGGTAATCAGAATAATCGTATTTCCTTCATTATTGAGCCTTATAAATAAATCCAGTATATCCTGGCCGGATTTTGAGTCAAGATTACCTGTAGGTTCATCGGCGAGTAAGAGTTCCGGATCACCTACCAATGCCCTGGCTATTGCGACTCTTTGCTGCTGCCCACCTGATAATTCCGTAGGCTTATGGTGCAGTCTATCACCTAATCCCACAAGATCAAGAAGCTCTATCGCTTTATGATGCGCGTCTTTTCGCCTTACTCCCCTTAATATCAGAGGAATCTCGGTATTGTGTACTGCAGAATACTTTGTAAGGAGGTTGAATTTCTGAAAGATAAACCCTATCTTTCGGTTTCTTATGGATGCAAGCTCATCTTCACTTCGGGCTTTTATATTTTTCCCATCCAGTATGTACTCGCCGGAGGTTTGGATATCAATGCAGCCTAGAATGTTCATAAGCGTTGATTTTCCTGAACCCGAAGGTCCAAGTATGGCAACAAATTCACCCTTCTCGACTTCAATGGATACATTATCTAATACCTTGAGTTTCTGTTTTCCCATCTTATATATTTTGGTAATATTATTCATTAAAATAAGAGACTTCTTTTCCATAGTATTACTGCTGGGACTGAAGTACACGCGTATATTCAGCTGTATTCACATCCCCGTTTCCTCCTTCATCAAGCCATATTCTCAAGAATGTAGCCTCGCGTATATCTGCTAGAGACAGCTCTTTTAAAGTCTCCTGTCCATTGATATTATTACCTGAGGTTATTGGGGTGCCAACTGGAATGATTACCGTTGTTGTTTCCCCGGTAAACTTAATTTGTCCGTTCCTTAGTTTCTGTCTTTCTTCTGTACTCAAAGCCTGCATATCAGCCTTTCTTTTTTCCTTTTCAGCCTCTGAAAGCTCAGTTGTAACTGGTGGTTCTGCTATTGAAACAGTGACTTCATTACCCAGTATTGTCTTTACCTGTCCATATATTTCCGCCTGTCTATCCGGAGATTGGCTTACTGTCTGTACTGTTGAACTATCCGTAATGGATACACTTGCCTGGCTTTTTCCTGAACAAGCCGTGAACAATAGTGCAGCACCCAAAACAGTTAAAACACCCAAAACGATTCTCGTATTTTTCATAAAGTTCCTACCCCATTTCTATAGTTTTATAATTATTCATAGCTTAAAGCATCAATAGGCCTTAAGGTTGATGCCTTTGCCGCAGGATAATATCCAAAAAATGTTCCGGTGGCAATAGAAAAAACAAGGGCAAGAATATTTCCATATAATGATGGTATCACTTGTATATCAGCATATTTCATGAGTGGCATGGCGATAATACCCAATCCTACACCAAGCAGTCCTCCTGAAGCACTTATGATGATAGACTCGGGCAAGAACTGTAATAAGATATCACTTCTTCTTGCTCCTATTGCCTTCAAAATACCTATTTCTCTTGTCCTCTCCTTAATAGAAACGAAAAGCACGTTCATAATTCCTATGCCTCCTACAATGAGTACAATAGCAGCTACAGTTATTAGAAGGATAGACATGGTTCTGGCAGAATCCTTTGCAGAAGCCAATCTGCTTCCGGCATCTCTTACGACAAAATTGCCGCTGTTCTTGCCTCTATGAATCTGTTTCAATATTGCATCAATTTCCTCAATAGCAGTCGGCACATTGTCCAAGTCCTTTGCTATGGCAATGATTCTAGGTTTTACCTGAGCTCCCAATACATATTTTGTTGCTACTTCATAAGGAACCAATAGAGACTCATCTACATTCATTCCCTGCATGGAGTCTCCTAGTCGTGATAGTATTCCGACAACCTCATACTTTCTTTTATCTATAGATATCGTCTTACCTATAGCTTCGGGTTTCTCTCCTTCAAACAAAATATCCGCCAGGTCATAACCAATGACAACGGCTTTTTTTCTGTTTTTATTATCCTCTGGACTAATAAAATCTCCGTACTCAAGCTTTAAATTATTTAATATCTGAAAGTCATCAAGAACGCCCGAAACGGAGCTTGAATAAGATGTATTATAGTAGCTTGCCTCTGCTTTACCGGAGACTGTAATTGTCGCGGCGCTAAGTGAAGAAGTCTCTTCCTGTATGGCCTTTAAATCAGCAGTGGTAAGTGCATCTGCAGACTTGCTTCCCGGTGAAGACATCACATAAAGTGTACCAACATTCAGCCTTGCAAATTGTTCTTCAACAGCGGCCTGACTGCCTTTCCCTATGCCGACTACCAAAATGATAGTAAGCGATCCTACAATGATTCCCAAAGCAGTAAGGAAAACTCTAAACTTGTTGGCTAATATATTTGTAAGAACAGCTCTGAAAATTTCAATTAAACTCATTCAGTTCACACCCGTTTCTAATTTTTTGCCCTGATTATTACAACTTCTCCAGCTTCCAAACCTTCTATCACCTCAACGTTAGATCCATCGGTAAGCCCTGTTTTAATATTTTTAGCAACGATTTCCCCACTTTTCTCTTTCACTTCAACAACCTGTTTTCTCTCAACAACTTTTACTGAAGTATTCGGTACTACAATAACATTTTTTTTCTCCTTTAATACAAAAGAGACTATACAGGTCATTCCGTCCAGAATTTTATCAGAAGCATTGTCTATACCTATATTTACTGTATAGCTTACTATGCCGCTTGAATCTGTCACGGGCAAAGGATCTATGGATAAAACCTTACCTGTAAAGGTCTGTCCCTCAGATGCTTCAAATTCCATTTCAACCTTCTGGTCTTTTTCAGTTTTTGCCACATCGAGTTCAGAAACAAGAGCAGTGACCCCAAGTCCTTTCACATCAGACACAACAGCGAGATAATTAGAATCATTAGAGCTTGATACCATTTCACCAGGGTTGTAAGCAACAGATAGAATATTACCATCTACAGGTGATTTCAAGATGGTATCGGTCAGGCTGTCTTCTGCTGATTTAACAGCTGCTTCTGCCTGCTTTATGCTTATCTCATCCAGCTCAATGTCTTTGCTTCCTTCTACAAGCAGGTTATAGGCTTGTAGGGCAGAGGAATAAGCAGCCTTTGCATTTTCATACGCAGCTCTTTTGGATTCAATCTCCTGCCTTGGGTAGGCATCAGGTATTTGTTCCATGGGTAAATATTGCAGCGCAATACTGTCCTGTTGGTATTGAAGATTATCCAGCTTGCTTTTTTCAGATATTAACTCCGACGCATACTGCTGTTTGGTTTTCTCAAGTTTGACTACAGCCTGCTGATAGTTGATCCTGGCACTCTCAAGCTTGTTTACGTAGTCTTTATCCTCCAGCTTTGCAATAATATCGCCTTTTTTTATCTTGTCACCGGTTTCAAACATCACATTCTTTAATTGACCGCTTAAAGGGAATCTTAGTTTTATAACAGGCAGATAAGCTTTTCCGTCTGCATCAAAACCAATTTTAATATCCCCCTGCCTGACAGTCACTTCTTTGAAGCTGTCAATCTCAGATGAGACAGGGGCATTTTGTGCTCTATACGCATAGACCCCAATGCCAATTCCACAAAGAACAACTACTGCAACTAAAACCCTTAGTATTTTTTTGATCAAGTTATTTCCCCTCCTATAAGCCCCTTTTTTGAATAACTCTATTCTAGCCGGAGTTTTTGTCAAAAGTGTGTCATTTTACAATAAAATTGTGAACAAACTGTAAACCTTTACTATAAGAGTTGAAACTAAAAAGTACACATTTTCGCCACAAATCGTATAATAAACAGTGTTATAATGTTAGTGAAAACAAGTGAGTATGAGGTGATATGCATGGAGAAGAGAATATTAGTAGTTGATGACAATGAGGGTATAGTAGATATACTATCAGGTTTTTTAGATGTATCAGGATTTGTACCAATACCTGCCTTTGATGGTGAAGAAGCACTGGTTAAGTATAGGCAAAGTAATCCCGATCTTATTCTTCTTGATATAATGATGCCTAAAAAAGATGGATTCGAAGTGTTGAAGGAAATCAGAAAAGAAAGTGGCATTCCTATAATCATGATTACAGCTAAAGGAGAAGATGCAGATATAGTTATGGGTCTTGAAATGGGTGCTGACGACTATGTTGTTAAACCTTTTAGTCCAAAGGCTGTGATTGCAAGAGTGAAGGCAGTCTTAAGACGAATAGAAATACCGACTGGATATGAAAAAGAAATAGTCAGGTATCCGGATTTAGAAATTAATCTTTCTGAGTATGAAGTAAAAATTCAGGACAAAGTAATTAACCTGACAAAAAAGGAAGTTGAAATTTTATGGCTTTTAGCGAGTAATCCCAGCCGCGTCTACTCAAGAGACAACCTTTTAAATATGATATGGGGATACGAATATTGCGGGGACCTGAGATGTGTTGATACACATATTAAGAGAATAAGAGCAAAGCTTGATTTGAAGGATCAACATATGTGGGATATTAAAACTGTATGGGGAGTCGGCTATAAATTTGAGGTAAAAGATGCTAAAGGATAAGATTGTATATAAACTAACTATTGGATATGTAATAATTGCTGTCATCTCATTATTGATTGTCGGAGTATTTGTCATAAATATTTTCCGTAACAATACATTCCAAAACAAACAAAACAGTATGTTGGAAAGAGCACGACAAATTGCGTCAGAGACTGAATCATATATCAATAACGCCGATTATAGAGATGAATATAGTCGGCTAATGAGTATGATAGAGTCCTTTATAAACTCCCGTGTTTGGATTTTGGATGCCAATGGGAATGTATTGGCCAAATCAAAAGGTGCCTTATGCGGTGATAAAGAAATTGATGATCCAAAAGAATGCCCAGATTCACAATTTGATATTGAAATTATGAAAAGCACATTAAATGGAAATGACATCATTCGAGAAGGGCAAAGTGGTTATTACAATGAGCCTGTGCTTGTTGTCGGTGCGCCAATTTATAATAGGTTGAGGAATGTTAATGGTGCGGTTCTTTTGTATTCCCCAATCACTGGTATTACTTCATCTATTGATGAAGCTTTTACTTTTTTAATCATGATTATTGTAATAACAGTTATCCTATTCAGCATTTTAAGCTTTTATTATTCGAAACTTATTTCTAAACCAATCAATATAATGACTGCTTCTGCAATTGAAATGACAAAAGGAAACTATTCTGTAAGGACGAATATCCGCCAGAAAGATGAAATAGGGCAGTTGAGTAATTCTCTTGATCTTTTGGCATCGAAACTTGGTTATACCATAGATCAGCTTTTCCAGGAGAAAAATAAGGTGGATAATATTATATCCAGTATTTCAGAAGGAATATTGGCTTTTGACCGGAATTTGAAATTACTGAATTATAATACAGCTCTATGGAATGTTTTTGAGTACCTTAATACTGTTGATAGAGAACAATTAATAATGCAGATGTTGCTGGATCGAGGAATTTTGGATGAATTCGAGTCAGTACTTGAAACCGGGAACGGCAGTGCAATTATTGTTGAATGGAAAAACAAAGTACTAAAATTCACTATTTCTCCCGTTAAAAATAATCATGAAGAGATTATAGGTGTCGTATCACTTATACAAGATATCTCAGAAAGCGAACGCCTTGAACAGATGCGAAAAGATTTTGTAGCCAATGTGTCCCATGAGTTTAGGACACCTTTAACCCTGATTCGCGGATCAATCGAAGCTTTAATGGACGGTGCAATCAGTAAGCCAGACGATGTGAAACGATATCAAACAAGGATCTTTGAAGAAGCAAAAGGACTTGAAAAGCTAGTAGGAGATCTATTGAATTTTAGCAGGCTGCAATCCGGAAAGGCCATATTGGAATTGGATAACATTGATATCTCTGACCTTATTACGAGTATATCGCGTTCTATGCAGCGCATAGCCAAAATTAAAAACATAACTATAATAACAGAAGTAGATCAAAATATTCCCGCCGTTATAGGTGATTATGATAGATTAAAACAATTATTTGTAATTTTCTTAGATAATGCTATAAAGTTTTCACCTGAAAATACAGAAATTCAAATAGCTGCTTATGTTAAAGACTATGTATATGTAAAGATTTCTGATAATGGATATGGGATTCCCAAGGAAGATATACCATTTGTTTGGGAACGGTTTTATAAGGTAGATAAGTCTAGGATGAAATCCGATATAGGCATCGGTTTAGGGCTTTCTATTGCAAAGTACCTGATCGATTTGCACAAAGGAGTTGTCAAATTGGAAAGTGAATTAAATAAAGGCACCACTATAAAAGTGGGATTGCCTTATATACATGATGCAGAAAGTGTATAGGATATGAGGAGTGACTTTTTATGAGGCATGGAAGATTTATGGGATATGGCTATAATGGTTCCGTTATATTGTTAATTATACTTGTCCTTGTTATCATTATTTTTATTATGTTCATTAGTGATTATTTTAGAAAAAGAGGCGATATCAAAGAAAGTAGCAAAATTACATAACGTTATCTTCTTTTATTTAAAAGCTCCTCAAGATAGAATTCTAAATCGATATAATTATCAAAAGTCTTTTTACCTGGTTCGAAAGCGATCAGAATGTCTATGAATATGTGCGAAAGTGCGGTGTGTGGCACCTATTTCAAAACTTCCAGCAAAGGCACAATCTCGCTTAAGCTCCCAATAAAATAATCTGCCTTGCTTTGATCTGTGCCGAACATGGTATCACGCTTTGCAATAACCGTCATTCCTGCACGTTTTCCTGCTTCAATGCCATAGTATGAATCTTCTACAACAACACACTCATTAGTGCGAAGACCAAGTGCTTCCGCCGACTTAAGATAAATTTCCGGATTGGGTTTGCTTTTTGCAAACATATCACCGCTTAAAACAGAGGTAAAATACGATGTCAGGCAGCATTCCGACAGGGCACGCCTTATCCGGTCAATGGATGATGAAGATGCAAGTGCTATTGTATAACCTTTTTGCTTTAATGCAGTTAATGCTTCTACCGCCCCTTCGTTAAGACACTCCAGGTAATTAAATTCTTTGGAGGCGGAAAACTCCCGGTAAGCTTTCTTAAAAAACTCGATATCCCACTCTTCAGGATTGTAAGGCTTAAGGATACCCCAATTAACATCCAAAGATCCGCCTACTATTGCATGAAGTACATCCTTCGGAAGTTCAATTCCGTAAAGCGTATAAAATTCCTTCATACGTTCTACATAACGTATCTCTGTATCAACTAAAACACCATCCAAATCAAATATTACAGCTTTGATTCTTCGGTTATCATCAACTTTATCCGACATTATTGTCCCCCATTCATACAGGTCATCAATATAAATACATCAATCAAGCCTGTGTAATTTTTCAAAATCCGGATTTATCATCCACTGCTTTTGTTCTTTGCTGAAGACCTTTTTTCCTGCAATAAATGTGCTGATTACATTAAACTCATCATCAATAACAACAAAATCCGCATCCTTTCCTGATTCAATGGAGCCTTTCCTGTCAGAAAAGCCATATTTGATGCAGGGGTTTAACGAAGCCATAGGCCATACGGATTCCAAGGGAATTTTAAGGTTTTTTACAAGATTTCTCATACCATCCATTACTGTTTTTGAGCTCCCGTTTATTCTCCCGTCTTCATCAAGAACACGTCCGTCTCTTTCTACCTTTAATAAATTCCCTCCCAAGTTGTACATTCCTGAAGCATGATTTAAACCGCCAAAGGACGTTCCATCGGAAATTATCATGATGCGATTATTATCCTTTACATTCAATATCAGCTCCAGCATATCATTACATATGTGTATCCCATCACAAACCAGCTCACAATCCACTCTTTTATCCAATAAGCATGCCCCGAGAATACCAATATCCCTATGATGTATTCCCGTCATAACATTCCCCAGATGCGTCGCAACAGTGATCCCTTCATCGATTGCTTTCCGGGCCATCTCTGCACTGCAATTGCTGTGTGCTATAGCTGCAGTTATATTTTTCTGCAGAAGATAGTGCAATATCTTGTCTGTACCCGGGATTTCAGGGGCCAGTGCAAATAATTTCACTTTCCCCCCTGATTCTTCAATCATATTCTCGACCAGCTTTATTGATACTTCCGGATAAGGCTTTGGCCTGCCCTTTTCCCCTACTCTGTTCAAGTAAGGGCCTTCTGAGTGAATACCGGCAATAGCTGCTGCCCCTTCTGATTTTTCATCGGCAGCTTGTGCAATCTCTTTAGACCCCAGACCGTCCATAATAGTAGGAAAGACCATTGTAACGCCATACGCCGGCAGTGCTTTAATATAGCCCCTTATTTCTTCAAGGTAATCCACCGCTTCACTGTTTTTGACTGAATAACCCATAATTCCGTGATTGTGTGTATCAAAAATTCCAGGAATAATACTGTACCCATCATAGTCAGTATAAGCTTCCGAATATGGGATTTTCTCATATATGCCGGCAAATTTATCATCTTCCAGTTTTAGAAAGCCACTTTTAACGCCTTCCACGCAATATATTTTCGATGCTTTTACATATGTGCACATATTCCCTCCGTTATATCTAGAAAACCAATATCATATAAGTGTAAAAGGGTTGTCCTACAGACAACCCTTTTTGTTCTATTTACTTCCCATCTTCTGATGAAATTTAGGGTCAGCCGGTATATCAGGATTTATTCCTAATTCAATTGGCGCTAAAGCTGCGACAACTTGCAGCGGTATAATATATTCCCAGACCGAAAAATAACAGTCATCAACAAAATCAACAACCAAATCGTTTTTTGATGGGTTTTCAAACCCTTCCGAACTACCGATAAAATAGTTGTTGAGAGTCATCTCCGACAAGGTCTCCCTGAGCTTTAAGGCCCTGCTCTTGTACTCGCCCCTGGAGCCTATGTAAAATATATGACTGTCAGGCTTAACGGAGTTGTATATACCATGAATGAACTCTTCCAGTTCATATCCGCTGACACCTTGGCGTACTGTTTCCAATATCTTCAGTGCACCTTCCAATGCATTGGCATAGTTTATGTCATAGCCGATTACCATAACACGTTTTGTAGAAATAAAACTCTCGTTTATCCTGTGATACCATTCAGTCGCACTCTCAGTAATATATGAAAGGTTTTGGATGACTTTATGCATTCTTGACAAATATTCACCGGCTTTTTCCAGAGTAATGGTCCCCTTTGCAAGGGACAACTCAAGTCCTATCATCATCAAGGTGCATATGGTGCCTGAATACCCTTTCGTTTTTGCCCCGCAGAATTCATCGCCTACTGATAAATTTACAGAAACATCAGAGTGTTCAAAAACACGTGCCTCTTCGTTTGCGGATATTGATGCGGTATAAAGTCCCTTCTCCTTTGCCGAATCCAGCCCATGTACGGTAGAATAGCTTTGTCCACCCTGTGAAATGCCGATTACCAGAGTGTTCTTGTTGAACACCTTTTCCTGGTTCTTGAAAATAATAGGATATTGGACAAACACTTTCATATCAAGAACTTCCTCGAGAAAGGCTTTTGCCGCCAAACCCGAATGGTAGCTTGTACCTGACCCGATTATATATATCTGCTCTATGTTTATTTCCTTGTACTTTTTTACGATTTCAGCTGTAATTTCTTTTCTGTTTGCTATTATTTGCTCTAATGTTTTTGGAGTCTCAGTAATATACTCGTACATACGGGTTGCAGCCTTTTCCATAATTATAATATACCTATGACAGACCCAAGTATTCCAAATGCTATAATACCCCACAACAAGGTCATTGTCTTGATCCCTTTCTTTAATAATGAGTAAATGACAAATGTCAGCCCTAATGGGAGAATTCCGGTCATGATTCCGTCAAATATCGATTGAAGCTCAACAGTAGCTTGTCCTATTGTTAATACAAGAGGGGTCGTCAGTTTAATCAAGGTTGCTATCATTGAACCGACGACAATAAGTCCCAGTATATTGGCGCATTCTGTCAAAATGCTGAAAAAGCCACCTTCAGATGCTGCTGCCACAAAGCTCATTCCGCTTTTATACCCTAGCTCCAGGCCTTTGTATCTGACTAATAAATGCGGGATGTTATAAATCAGAAGGAATAAAATGGCTCCCAGGATACTTCCCTTCAATGCAAGGCTCGCACCTATACCGGCACCGATTACCCTGAAGGAACCCCAGAAGAATGAATCGCCAATACCTGCCAGGGGGCCCATCAGTGCAGTCTTTATCGCACTTATGGATTCTACATTGAAGCTTTCACCTTTGTCTTTTGCTTTTTTAAACTTTTCTTCCAATGCTATGCTTGCACCGGTTATAAAAGTTACTACTGCGGGAGTTGTGTTAAAAAATGTCAGGTGCCGCTTTAATGCTTCAGATGCATCTTTTTTATCCGGATACAGCCTTTTCAGCGCAGGAATCATTTGATATGCAAAACCTACATTCTGCATACGCTCGTAGCAGAAGCATGCCTGCAGCGGAAAAGAACGCCAAAAGGTTTTTCTGAAATCTTCTTTTGTTAATAGAGATTCATCCTTCTTTTCTATTTCCTTGTTTATCGCCATTATAGCTCCCCCCCTAAGTCATTGGAATTTGTTGCAGCATTTGCCGCCGCAGGCTTTGAAAGCATGTTTTGGTATAATACATATGCAATGGTAGTACCAATAACTGCTGCTCCTACAGTGTTTACACCAATCAGTGCCGTCAGAGCCCAACCAATAAATAGAAATGCTGCATTTTTCTTATTCAACAGAAGCTGCATCAAAATTGCTATACCAAGTGCCGGAAGCATACCGCTTGCGACCTTCAAGCCGGCCAGGACCTTTGCAGGTATCCATGCTACAAAGCTTGCAATTACTGCAGAGCCCAGCAGGTATCCTACAAAAACCACCAGGAAGGATGAGATAAAGAATAAAAGTGCTCCTGACCACAGAGCTCTTTCGACACCTTTGAAGTCTCCGCTTTCTGCGGCTTTATCTGCATTATGTATAAATATTGCGTTAATAGTTCTATCAAGTATACCTACACTTTGTCCCAGAGTTGCGATCGGTAATGCCAATGCGACAGCTGTACTTGTATCCAACCCTGAAGTAATGGCAAAGGCTGTTGCTAAAATTCCGCCCGATACAACATCAGGAGGTGTTGCCGCACCGATGCCCGCGATTCCCATTAAAACCAGCTCAATGGACCCGCCCATGATTATACCTGTCTTGACATCCCCAAGGATCAAGCCTACCAGAGGACCTGTAATCAGTGGACGATCCAGCATCCACATGCCGTAAACACGTCCGTCCCAGATAACAAAACCGGCAAGCAATCCCAGCAGCAATGCTTGTACTAATGTCATAAATCACCACTCCTTATTTTTTATATTCATTTATTATTTCTTCATAGGTCATTTTCTTTGAAGTCGGGACTGCGTGCAGGTCAATCTCAATCCCGGACTTATTCATATCAGATAACAGTTTGATATCATTATCATCCATATGAACTGTGATAGAGACCTTCTTTCTACCCTCTCCATTTCTTTGCCCGCCAATAACAACATGCTTGATTTTTCCTGTATTCCGGCAAAGATATTCAGCATCATGGATCGAGCTGGTAATCACCAGTATTTTTCTTGCCTCATGCTTTGGATTGTTGACTACCTCAACAGCCCCTGCCAAGGATTTCATCGAGAGCAATACTTCCGGTGGTTTGGCAAGCTTAAATGCAAGCTGCATAGTTTCATCGGCAATCAGCTTGTCATTGGCAATTACAATGGTATCAATTCCCAGATACGAGGTCCACGCCACTGCCACTTGCCCATGGAGCAGCCGGTCATCTACCCTTAAAGCTTTTATCATACCTGCATACCTCCTTACAATTCATCGCCAAGATCATCAGAGTTCTTACCGACAGCTTCATTGACAAGATATATAGCATTTCTTGACACATTAATCGCCTGATTAAGCTTTGTCACATTTCCGGCAGCATCTGAATCCAAATCCAGTGTTATGATCTCCAGCAGCAGCCCCAGGTTCAATCCGGAAATCAAGTATAATTGCTCATGATTTGAAATGCATTTTATGGCTGCCTGTGTTGTACTGCCCCCGATTATGTCTGTCAATACCGCTATGGGATTATGCTGGTCAAATGCTGTGATTTTCTCTTCAATCATTGCCTGCACCTCAGAGACCGTCTCCTTTTCGGTAACACTTACACAGAATACGTTCCCCTGCTCTCCAAGTATTAATTCCGCTGAACTTTTAATACCCTCAGCAAATGCACCGTGAGTCACCATGATAATATTATGCATCCTACCCCTCCTTCTTTTTATAATATAACATGCTATTGCGCGCAAATCTATATTCATTTGATTATTTGTATATTCATTTAATACTATGCTATCATATCATCTTGTACATTACAATACTTTTATATATTTTTTGTATATGCATTTAGACAAACTAAAAGTAATTGACATGTATTATAAAAACTAGATATAATATTTTGTACCAAGGTGTATAAGCAAATTTTTCTGAAAGAAGGGTTTATATGGGACGGGAGATTGCTAAATACCATGAAATCGAAACAGACATCCTACATAAAATTCAAAGCGGTGAGTTAAAAATCGGAGATCAAATCATGACGGAAAAGGAACTGTGCGAGATTTATAAAGTCAGCCGCATGACTGTTACCAAGGCTCTTCAATCGCTGTCCACCAAAGGCTTTATCAGGCGTATTGCAGGAAAAGGCAGTTTTGTCTGTGATTCCAATGTTAAGAAGGTTTTTGGACATTCCCGCAGCTTTACTCAGGATATTTTATCCATAGGGCAGACTCCCGGTGCCATTCTTGTTGAGTACAGAATCTGCAGAGGTGAAGAAATACCGGAAATCGCGCAGAAGCTCCGGGTAGATCCAAAGGGTTTCATTCACTTTTTCACCAGAATCCGTACTGCGGACGGTATAAAAATTGCGCTAAGCCATACATATATAAAATGTGATATTGTTCCTGCTTTAAACATCAGCACTTTGGAAGGTTCACTATATGAATACATACAAAATGAATTAGGCATCTTTCCCAAACAAAAGGCTTATTCTGTAAATGCCACACTCCCTACCCCCGAACAAAAAAAGCTGTTGGAAATCAGCGATGTTGCGCTTCTTAAGGTTGTTCATCCCTCCTTTCTGGAAAGCGGCGAAATATTCGAATATACAGAAACTTACTATGTCGGCAGCCGGTATACCTATTATTTTTACCCGGATAATTCATCTTACTTCACAATATAAAAAAGGCTTCTGTGGAAGCCTTTTTTAGCGGAATTCATACACCTGCCCGTTATAAAAAATCCTACTCTCCAAACTTGGATTCTACAAGCTCAACCAGCCTGCTCATTGCCTGCTGCTCATCCTCACCGTCGGTAATTATACAGATTGTACTGCCGCAGTTGATTCCCCCGGAAAGAAGATTGATTATGCTTTTTGCATTCAGCTTCTTGCTGCCGAACTCAACTGTTATGCTCGACCTGAAGCTTGCTGCGGCTTTTGCGAACTCACCCGCCGGACGGGCATGCAGACCGGAATTATTTGTTATAGTTATTTCCTTTCTTATCATACATATTCCCCTTTGTATCCTTATTTTTACAGATATAATGTATATACATTATTTACTCAATACTATATCATTTCTAAGTAAACTCTGTCCAGCTTCCTGTGAATTTTTTATTCGACCACTCATTAGGTGCCAGGGAAACCGCTGAAAACTCATAAATTTAAAGGTCACATACTATATATGGGGATTTCCACACCTTTGATATCGATTGGTAGCAAAATAATATGAAGACCCCTTTAAGTGATAGCGGGTAATACGCTTATCCCTTAAGGGGCGGTAAAAGTGGCAACGGCTTAGTGGCTTGAACAAAGTGAAAGCCAGCGTCTTTAGACGCTGGCCGGTAACGGAGGCTTATAACCTCAGAGCAAACTACCCGTTTTACGGGTAGTCATGATTCTCTAGTTATAGTGTAATAACTGTACCTGCATTGCCTTTTAAGGCTTCTACACCTTTGAAATGGATTTCAACAATACGCTTAGGTATCGGAGAAGCTACAACAACTTTGACATCTGCCATACTTTCTTCCCTCCAATCCTATTTTACAGTGTTGCTACCATAATTGCTTTGATTGTATGCATTCTATTTTCTGCTTCGTCAAATACGACAGAATGTCTGCTTCTGAATACATCATCAGTAACTTCGCGAATATCAAAGCCTGATGCTTTCTGATCTTTTGCCATCTTTGTTTCAAAATCATGGAATGCAGGCAAACAGTGCATAAATATCACATCTCGGTTCTCTGTTTTGTTTACCATATCCATTGTTACTTTATATGGTGTTAAGAGTCTGACTCTTTCCGAAATCTGATCTTCTTCCCCCATGGATGCCCAAACATCAGTGTAAAGAACATCCGCGCCCTTTAAGCAGGAATCGTCGCTACAGAATTCGATAACCGCACCTGTTTGTTTCGCTACTTCTCTAGCTTTTGCTAGAACAGCTTCGTTTGGAGCTAATTCTTCTGGTCCAAATGCCACAAAATGCATGCCCATTTTCGCACAGCCGTACATCCAAGCATAGGACATGTTATTTCTTGTATCTCCGCAGAATACCACTTTGATCTTATTCAATGGCTTAGCCACATGCTCTTCAATGGTCAATAAGTCAGCTAATATTTGTGTTGGATGGTCAATATCTGTCAAGCCATTCCATACAGGTACGCCGGCGTATTTAGCCAGTTCTTCAACAGCCTCTTGCTTATACCCTCTATACTCAATACCGTCGTAGAATCTGCCCAATACTTTTGCACTGTCTTCCAAGGATTCTTTTTTGCCAAACTGTGAACTGCCTGAATCAAGGAACGTGACATGCGCGCCTTCATCAAGTGCTGCTACTTCAAAAGCACATCTTGTTCTTGTGGATGTTTTTTCAAATAGTAAAAGAATGCTTTTGCCCTTTAATAAGTCATTGTATATGCCTGCTCTCTTTTTTAATTTCAGATCATGTGAAAGATCTAGCATATATCTAATTTCTAATGGTGAAAAGTCCATCAATGTTAAAAAACTTTTTCCTTTTAGATTTACTGCCATATCTCTTATCTCCCCTTTAAAGTCATAGTTTTATAAATCCTACAATGACGCTTTGTGTTATATTATCAACCTTTAGAGATGTAGACACTGCAATATTGAACTCATATTCAGGCACAATGATGAATGGTTTTGATTTATAATCTTCATTGTTTATTGCCTTCTTAAAGTATTCCCTATGCGAATAGTTCAGGTTGATTAGTTCATTGATATTGCTATAGCATATATTACCTTGCCGGTCCAGAATACAAATTGTACCAAAAGCTTTATTTTCCTGTAAAAAGCATTCAATTACGTCATGCAACTTTTTTGTATCCGATGTTGCAAATCCATTGTCGGTTTTTAGTGCATAAAACATTTCTATTTGCTTATCCAGTTCATTATTCAATTCCGATTCGATACTTATTTTGTTTAAATAACCCTCAAGCTGATTATATAAGCTATCCGTCATGCTGGATAAAACTTCTACCGATGTATTGACTCTATCCATAAAGTTTTTCTGTTCTTGGGTAAGTGCATTTGTTTCTTCCGCACCAGAAGCAAATTCGCTCATTGTATCTTGAATCATTTTCATTGCTTCATCAATGGAAATAGCCGACTTTTCCTGATCCTTCGAATAATTGTATGATGCAGTAACATTATCAGCAATAACACCAACAATACTCAAGAACCGGCTTAGCGCCAGGCTGACTTCTTTGGCAAAAACTGAGCTTTCCTGCAGCATATCAATTTGCTTTATGGCTTCACCTGATACATCTGCAAAGCTCTCTTTTAGCTCATTGATTATGAAATGTATTTCATTAACAGCAATCCTTGCTTGATCTGCAAGCTGTCTTATTTCATTAGCTACAACGCTAAAACCTTTTCCTGCTTCGCCGGCACGAGCAGCTTCAATTGCTGCATTCAAGGCCAGTAAATTTGTTTGGTTGCTTATACCATCAACCTTAAACGCAATGTTACTAATACTGCCTATTTTTGCTTCCATTGTTTCGACGCTTTTTCCGATTCGTATCCCAGAATCGGAATTAATCTTGATTCGTTGGTACAGTTGATCCATTTTAAAGCTGTCATCAGCAATTTCTTGTTGCGTATTCAAAGTCATCTTTTCAATCGCTTTCATACTTTCATTTATTTTCTTCATGCATTCTTTTATTTCTAACGTATGTTTCTTAACATTCATAATTTGTTCTGCTTGCTGCATAGCACCTTCGGACACAAAAGAGATGGCTGTGTCGATTTCATTTGCTGCCAGTGTTGCTTGTCCTATGCTTGATAAAGTATCTTTACAAAAAAATGCCGTTTTTTCAGCATTGGAAACAGAATCTCCAATGATGCAAAGTATGTTTTTGATGATGCTTTTAATCTGTAAAGAAAGTCCCATCATTTCTTTGCTGCTGTTCTTATTGACTTCTTGCAGATAGTTCCCTTCTGCGATCTCACTAAGGTCCTCTTCCAATTTCCTGTAGGGCTTTCCCATACTTTTGTAATTAATAACCGCAAGTACAAAGCCTGCTAATAAGATTACAATTATTGCTTTGATAATTCCAAAGAGTTCTTTTTCCAAAATAAAACTATTCTCTGCTTCCAAAGCATAGTGATAGAAAGCCATTCTATAAGAAAAAGCATATATTAGTATTCCATAAATACCATTGAGAATCGTTTGTCGCAGGTACCTGCTCATTATCTCATCTCCAGTGCAGTTTATTGTTTTAGTGATCATCAAGAAATTTATTTACACCTTCAATAGTTTTTTAGCGGTATCATTCGCGTGATAGTTTGATACGATATAGTCAAAAACAAGTTTTGATGCCACTGTACTTGTCATATTGCGGTAATCAGTCATAGGGTTAACCTCTACAATGTCAATAACATCAACATAAGGCGCAACTTTCTTTATAAATCTAAATAATTGGTAAGTGTTAATTCCCCCTGGTTCATTAGCACCGGAACCTGGTGCAAAGGCCGAGTCAAGCACATCGATATCTACAGTTAAGTAAACATGCTCGGTCCCATTTGTAGCAATCTCTATAGACTTTTCCGCTATGTCCTCTATTCCTCTTGTGAATATTTGCTCAGGTGTAAACACCGTAATATTATTATTTTTTATATAGTGGTAATGTTCAGCGTAATTATAGCCTCTTATTCCAATTTGAACGATGTTATTTCCATTGATTCTGTCAAACTCAATTGCTCTTCTAATCTCGCTGCTGCCGGAATAATTTCCTTGAATATATGAGCTATCAACTAAATCCAGGTGTGCATCAAGATGAATAATGCCTATATTTCCCTTTGTGTTATCATATAACGATTGAATACCCGGATGACTGACAGAATGATCCCCTCCTAATAATATAGGAGAATAGCCCTGAACAATCAGTTTATCAATTTCGTTTTTCATCTCATCTATACTTTGTTTATGATTGTATCTTGTAATAAATACATCTCCAAAATCTTTAATTTCTACTTTATCCATCTCAACAATTTTATTTTCTTCTGTGTCGAATATTTCATTTTCTTTGACTCTGTTTAAAATCCACTGTAATGAATTTCTTATTTGACCGGGCGCATAACGTGCGCCCGGCCAACCCAAGGATGCTGTCGTATCATATGATAGACCCAGTATACCAAACTTGCTTTTAAAAATCTTATTCATCATTTCTTCCTTTCATGCGTATGCGTTATCATTATTGCTCTGCTACAAACTTGCCATCTTTAACCACTAATATGACAAGATCTTTACCAATCGGCTCCCTGCTATTTGTAAAACTAGTTTCTCCTGTTGCACCTTCAAATTTGCTGGTTTCTGAAATTGCTTTCTTAATTGCTGCTTTATCTGTGGAACCGGCTCTTTTAATTGCATCAGCAAGTAGGTTTAATGCATCATAAGCATATGGCGACCATGAATTCACTTCTTTATCATATTTTTCCTTATACTTTTTAACAAATTCTTGTGCTGCAGGTCTCGGATCTGTAGGATGGAAATAGCATACCACATGTGTCCCTTCTACACTGCTGCCGCCTAACTGAATAAAGTCATCCGTATAGATACTGTCACTGCCAATAAAGGGTACATCCAATCCTGCTTTTTTTGCTTGCTGAATAATGAGTGCACCTTCTTGATATGTCGCTAATACAATTGCTTCCGGACTAGCCGCTTTAATTTTAGTAAGAATAACGCTGAAATCCTTTTCTTGTCCGCCTATATAAGATTCGGAAGCAGTTACTTCTCCCCCAAGTTTTTTGAAGGAATCTGAGAAAACGGTTGATACACCTTTTCCATAATCACTATTATCGTAGATAACTGCCACTTTTTTATATTTCTTGTTGTCAAACAGCCACTTTGCCATTTGTGCGCCCTGATAATTGTCGCCTACGTTAATCCTATATACATAATCACCGATATCAGCAACATTTGGATTAGTAGAGGCTATAGCAATTTCAGGAATTCCATTTTGCTGATATATTGGTCCTGCTGCCAAAGTACAACCGCTAAAGAAATGTCCAAGTATTGCAGTAATACTGCTGTCACTCACAAATTTCTGGGCCACATTAACCGCTTCTTTGGAATCGCCTTTATCGTCTGCATACACTATCTCTATTTGTCTACCTAATATACCGCCGTTTTTGTTGATTTCTTCTTTTGCAAGTTCAATACCATCCTTAGCATATTCACCATACATAGCATAGTCACCCGTCATAGGTGCTGCAGCACCTATCTTAATAGGACCTGTTTCTGCTTGCTTATCCGTATTGCTGCAGCCTACCAAACCTAGCGTAGAAATAATTAATACAAGTATTAGAATAAGGGATAATGTCTTTTTTACCATAATAAAATACCTCCTCATTTTTATTCATTTAGTTGTCCTAGATAGATATTTTTTACTGTGTCATCGCTTAGCAGACTACTGGCATTATTTTTAAGAATTATCTCACCTACTTCCATAATATATCCATAATCTGCCACTGACAGAGCCATCTGTGCGTTCTGCTCGACCAGCAGAATTGTCGTTCCTCTTTTATTTATTTCTTTTATGGCTTCAAAAACCTCTTCGACTATAATGGGTGCAAGTCCCATTGACGGCTCGTCCAGTATAAGCAGTTTCGGCTCCTGTAATATTCCCCTTGCAATTGCAAGCATTTGTTGTTCCCCACCGCTCAACGTACCGGCTGACTGGTTTTGCCTATCTTTAAGCCTTGGAAAAAGAATATATACTGTATCTATCTCCTTCTTGAAGGTTGAATATTTTGTTACCCTAGAGAATGAACTTATCAGCAAATTTTCTCTGACTGTCAGCTTGGGGAAGATATGTCTCCCCTCGGGCACATGTATTAATCCATTTCTTGCAATCGTATGGGGCGGTATTCCTAATATTGACTTGCTCTCAAGCAGCACATTTCCTGCAGCAGGTTTTAAAAGTCCTGATATCGTTTTTAAAGTTGTTGTTTTACCGGCACCATTATTACCGATGAGCGTCGCTATTTGTCCCTCTAGTATTTCAAAAGAAATGTCTCTAACTGCAATAATGTTTCCATATTTGACGGTTAGATTCTCAATTTTAAGCATCCTTATGCCCCCTCCCTAAATACGCCTCAATGACAGCCCTATTGTTCTGGATTTCTTTTGAACTACCTTCTGCTATTTTCACACCATGGTCAAGAACTACGATCTTATTTGATACGCCCATTACAACTCTCATGTTATGCTCTATAAGCAAAATGGTTAAACCTGTTTCATTAAGAGCTTTAATAAATTTAACCAGATCCATTGCCTCTTGCATGTTCATTCCGGCTGTCGGCTCATCAAGTAACAGGAGGGTAGGTTCTGAAGCTAAAGCTCTAACTATTTCTAATCTTCGCTGTTCCCCATAAGACAAATTTTTTGCTGTTTCTAATGCTTTTTTGTCTAGCCCTACACTTTTTAGGAATTCCATTGCCTTGTCATAGCATGCATTTTCCTCTGCAACGGTCTTTTTTCCCATTACAAGACAATCCAATATACTTGCTTTGAGTTTTGTATGCAAGCCTATCATTACATTTTCAAGGACTGTCAGATTAGAAAATAGTCTAATATTTTGAAATGTTCGTGTTATACCTTGCTCTACGATTTGATATGAGTGCAATTTCGTAATGTTCTTTCCAAGAAATAATTTCTTGCCTTGTGTCGGTGTATAATGTCCGGAGATCACGTTAAACAAAGTTGTTTTACCGGCACCGTTTGGTCCTATAATACTTGCGATTTCGCCTTTTGCTACATTAAAAGATACATTCTCTACTGCCTTTAGCCCGCTAAAGTATTTGCTTATACTTTCTATACTGAGTAATTCCACAATTTCACCTCAATCCATCACTTGATAACGAGATACCCTATTCTACTCTTTATATTTTTCTTGGTATTCTTTTTTCAGGCCAGAACCCATTTGGCCTATAAACCATCATAAATATGAGCACCATCCCATAGATAAGCATCCTGTACATTGATACACTTCTAAGTATCTCCGGCAGCAATAATAATACGGACACCCCTACAATTGAACCAATCAGACTCCCCTTTCCTCCCAGAACCACCATGCAAAGAATCAATATGGATTCATTCGAAGTAAAATTCATTGGGCTGATAAAGCTCATATAATGCGCAAACAGACTACCGGCAACACCGGCAAATGCAGCTGTTATTGCAAACGCCCAAATCTTATAATAGCCTGTATTTATACCCATTGATAAAGCTGCTATTTCATTTTCACGGATACCCACTAATGCTCTACCAAATCTTGACTTTGAAATACGGCTCATCAAGATTATCGTAACAAGTACAAGGGCATAAATAAGATAAAACAATGCCTGTTTCGTGTTAAAGCTATACCCGAATATGGAAGGTGTCTTAATGCTGTGTATGCCCATTGGACCATTGGTTACACTTTGCCAGTTGAGCAAAACATACCTAACAATTTCGTTAAATCCCAAAGTAACTATCGCCAAATAATCACCCCGTATTCTTAGACTAGGTATGCCAAGAATAAAACCAAAGACTAAGGATATAAGTGCTGCAGAAAGTAGTCCGATCCAAAAATTATTAAAGATGTTTTGTGCAAAAAGACTGGAAACATATGCGCCAATCCCGAAAAAAGCTGCATGTCCAAGGTCAAGCTCACCCGCTACGCCTGTAACAATATTCAAGCTTACACCAAGAATAAGATATATACCTAGTACGATGCTGATGTGCAAAACATAGTTATTTCTTATCATAAAAGGAAATAGTATAATAGCAATTGCGGCAATAAGATAGTTATATTTATCATTGACCTTAAATCTTCCTAATTCCAATTCTTTCACCTACACTTTCTCTACTTCTTTTTTCCCAAACAAACCGGTAGGTCTAAATAATAAGACCAGAATAAGAATGATAAAAGCAAATGCGTCTTTATATTTGGCTGATATTATCACTGCCCCCATGCTTTCTGTTAACCCCAGTATGATCCCTCCGATCATCGTTCCAGGAATATTGCCGATACCGCCAAGCACTGCCGCTACAAAAGCCTTTAATCCTGCTGTATAACCCATATTGAATACGATACTATTATAATAAAGTGCAACTAATATACCGGCTGCGCCGCCTAACATCGATCCAATCGAAAAAGTGATTGATACGATCTTATTCACATTGATGCCCATAAGGCTTGTCATTGAAGAATCTTGTGCAGTTGCCCTCATTGCTATTCCAATCCTTGTTTTATATATCAGAAAATACAATAGAGACATAAGTATGAATGACGTTATTATTATTTCTATCTGCATTGTGGATATTGTTATTTGGTTCAGCTTAATGACATGCTCTTCTGTCACTGGAGCAAAAGGCTTTGTATTAGATCCCCAAATGAGCATGGCAATATTTTGCAGTAAAATCGACATGCCTATGGCGCTGATCAACTGAGAAGAACGTGCACCATTTCTTATAGAACGAAAAGCGACAAATTCGATTAAAATCCCCAGTAACCCACATAATACAATGGCTGCAATAAATGCAACAAAAACATTTACCTTAAAGAAGGTGATAAGTGCAAATGATAAAAATGCGCCCATCATGTATACTTCACCATGTGCAAAATTTATCAAGCCTAATATGCCATATGCCAATGTGTAGCCTAGCGCAACCAGCGCGTATACGGAACCTATTGTCAAACCATTTATTAACTGTTGAATTAACAAGTTCTGACCTCCTTTTACTAGATTTTAATTAACTAAGTCTTCTGCTTGCTTTAGATACCTTTTCCTCCTTATAAATAATTAATTATAACAGGTCATGTTTTCACCAACATACTATTTTATAGCCATTGGTTGGTTGCCTCAAGTATCCTGCCCCTCTAATTCTTCACTTTAGTATATAGCAATTCATATGCCAACTTTCGAAAGCGGTGTTCGCACCGAAACACAAGCAAATTCAACCTTTCTTAGTTGAAGCTTATTCCTAACTCTAAAGCGACATAAAATAGTGTATAGTTTTTGGTCATACTCTTATTCTCAGATACTATTAGTTTAATTGTATAACTAGGTATATCAATATAAAATATCACTTATTGAAGTAAAAAGGAGTTTTATTATAGATGCCGAATAATTATAATATATTCTAACTATTCGACACCTAAACAAGGAGGATTAAGATGTATAAAAATATTCTCGGTCAAATGAAGGACTCTTTCAAAGATACAGACTTGATAATTGTAACAGATAGAGAAGGTAAAGTTATGTATTATAACAACTTCAATGATATTTTAAATAAAATAAGTAGTCAGGATGCAATTGGCAAATCAATATTTGAGCTATATCCATGGCTGACAAAAGAAAATAGTACCATTTTTAGAGTTATGGAAACAGGCGAACCTCTTGTAAACCATGTGCAAAATATTAAACTGGACGAAAAGAATTCAATATATGCTTTGAACTCAGCATTTCCACTTATAAATGAACAAGGCATCATAGGTGCAATAGAAGTCTCAACAAACTTGACAAATGAAAGCAAACCGTTGAAGCATAAAAGCCAATATAGTAACTTTAATGCAAAATATCGGTTTGATGATTTCATTACAAACGATCCTAAATTAAGCGAATTGCTTAATATGCTAAAAAGCGTATCCCAAAACAGTTCAAATATTTTTATATATGGTGAGACTGGAACTGGAAAAGAAATTATTGCACATGCCATTCATGATCGAAGCTCACGGAGAAGTAAGCCATTTGTCGCTCAAAATTGTGCTGCAATCCCAGCTACCATCATGGAAAGCCTTCTTTTTGGCTCAACAAAAGGAAGTTACACCGGTGCCGGAGACAAGCCTGGTTTATTTGAAATTGCGAATGGAGGGACTTTATACCTTGATGAGATAAACTCCATGCCGATAGAATTGCAGCCAAAGCTGCTTCGAGTTATTGAAGATAACGCAGTAAGGCGTATTGGAGATAATCGAGATATTTGTATAGATATAAGGATAATTGCGTCAACAAACGAAAAACCAACAAAAATACTTGAGGAGAAAAAAATGCGGACAGACTTATTTTTTAGACTCAATGTCATAAGTGCTGAAATATCTGCTCTCAGGGATAGAAAAGGTGACATAGATGTGCTGTTGGATCATTTCATAGCAAGTTATAACAGTATTTTTAACAAAAATGTTGTTTCTATCGATAGCAAAGCAAAGCAACTACTATACCAATACCAGTGGCCTGGTAATGTTAGAGAATTTAAAAACTGTATTGAAAGTGCATTTAATATAGTAGATAATAATACAATGATTTTAAAAAATCATATTCCAGATTATATTTTGTCCAATCTCAATATAAGTTCAAATACCATAAACATTGATAAAACCCTGCCTGCTTTACTGGATGAATATGAAAAAGACACGATAGAAAAGATACTTATTAAAAACAGATTTAATGTGTTAAGAACAGCAAAAGAATTAGGCATACCAAGACAAACACTTTATTATAAACTTGCAAAATATAACCTTGCTTAAATTATGGTGTCGGCTCCGCGTTCTCGCACTTATATGCTATCTATAATTAAATGAAAGCGAAGCAAATAAAATGCTTCGCATAAATCATGAAATGTGCAACAGTCTAAATTCCTATCGAATAAAATCCTTATTTATGCAAACTATACTATTGGTGATTGTTTATGAAGATTTCATTTAAAAGAAATTTAGGAAATACCGATAGAACCATAAGAATAGTTTTAGGTATTTCTTTACTTGTTGAAGGAATTACTGGGTATTGAATCATTATGGATGCATTAGGTTGGTCAACCTATCCAAAGAAACGTTGATTTGCACTGCGTACTACCGATGATGCAAGCAATAAGGATTTTTTGTGCCAAGGTCAAAATATACATCCGGTGAATTCTCTGCCCTCCTTACGTCGCATAATATTCATACTGGCAGCCAACTCTGCAATCTGCCAGACGACCTCCTTAGTGTAATATTTCTTTGCATAAGCTATCAACTTTTTAAAATCAATATAACTTCCTCCGTTTCTTCCTGAGCTCTTCCAAAGAGGTTTCCCATTAAATCCTCATAAACCAATAAGCCTGCATCTGCCATCCACTCTTTAAGAAGTAATTTATCATTAATTTAGCCGCTAAATAAAAAAGGTGGCGGTTAAGCTAAAAATCGCTTTGCTGTCGTTAACAAAGTCAGTTTCTTAAGATCACCACCCTTTGCTGCGGCTCTATTCCATCCATCTGGAAAGTTCGTTTATTTATGTAGCTCATAAAGTATTTTATTATATTCTTTATCCAATTTATAGAACATAAGAACAATTACAGCGAATGCATAAAGTATAAGGGGTATGTACGTAAACAATGCAATTATAACGGATGTTGATGACTCAGTCTGAATACCGGAGCCTCCCACATATCCGCTCAAAGCAAGAAGCCATCCAAGCATTGCACTGGATAAACCGTTGCCGAACTTCTGTCCAAAGCTCTCGGAGCTATACACCAGGCCTTCGTTTCTTATTCCCGTTTTCCATTCACCGTATTCTATAGTGTCTACTATAAACGAGGGTAGTGACCCTACAAGAGGTGCAAAACCAAGCCCTTTCACAAATAATCCTGCATATACATTACTTTCGGCATTTGGATTAATAAGTATTATTATCGTTCCGATAAGATAGATTACAAATCCTACAAATACAGTATTTCTTTTTCCTAACTTTTTGATAATAGGCATCATAACAATCATACCTGCAATTGAAGATGCAAAATAGAAAATCATAAGCGTACCCATTGCTCTCTGATTACCCAGTATATATGTAACATAATAAATGTTAATCCCCGACAGAGCCATAATTCCATATGTCAGGATACCCAATAACAGGACTAAACGCCAATACTTATTGGAAAGCAATGCATTGAATCCTGCTTTAAGGGTTATTTTCTCCTTTACAGCTTTTTTAGATGCTACTCTTTCTTTAGTAAAATAGAAGGATAGTATAATGGCTGCTGCCGCAATAATACCGTAAATAACAAAAACCTTACGCCAGGCAGCCACCCCTCCGCCGAATTGGTTAACAAGGTTCACAGTTAATATGTTTACTAATAGGGCTCCTATTGTCCCCGACACCATACGAGAAATATTCAATAAGGATCTTTCATATTGATCCTGGGTTATCAGTGCAACCTGTGTTCCGTGGGGTATGGAATACATGGTATAAAAAACAGTAGTCAGCAAATTATACATAATGAATAAATACACCGCAGTACCTATTTTACCAAAGCCGGGTAGTGAAAACAGCAGTACCAGTGTAAATGCAAGCGGTATTGCAGATCTCAGAATCCATGGCCTTGCCTTGCCGAATCTGTGATTTGTATTATCAACTATATAACCCATGGCAACATCACTAAAACCGTCGAACAATCTGGAAAACAGAATTATACTTCCGATAACAGCGCCGGAGATACCTACAATGTCGGTATAAAAGAAGGTTAAGAAAGCTGCAACATTTGCATAAACCATATTACTCCCGAAATCACCGATACCGTATGCCAATTTCTCTCCCAGGCTTATTCTAGCTATACTATTTATACACGGATTTTTAATCTCCATGGTCAAGGAATAACCCCCCTTTAATATGGTATTTGTAGTGTTGTAGCTTATGGGAGATTTCATGGTTTAATTATATCTCAGAAAAAGAATTCTTTTGTGGTTACTTTTTATCTCCAGGTGTCCCTGCACCGCCGTAGTATAAAATATTATATGAAAGGGCAAAGTCCACATCCAACGCTACACCACTTATATATCCCGCCATATCGCTGTTAAGGAAAAGCATTGCAGCAGCCTGATGCTCGGGTTTTGATTCAAATCCGCAGGGGGATGTAGGCATAGCAGTACCAAATGTCTTGCCTGTACTTACGCGAAAATATCCATGCATCGGAGTCAGGGTTGCACCCGGACATATGGTATTAAACCGGATCTTGCGTACTGCAAGACTCCATGCGCGATGGCACGCATACATATTGAGGCATTCCTTTGTAAAAGTGTATGGACGGTTGTTCTTATTCTCTGTCTTAATCCAATACGGATCATATAGTTTTGCTTCTGCATATTCAACTGTCTTATCCCAATCATCGATTTCAATGAAATCCTTGAATTCCTTGATTTTAAACCTCCATGCCATGCCCCCTATGGAGGATACTGCACATATTGCACCCCCGTCGTTCATTTTGGGTATAACAGACTCAATAAAATAACGAGCTCCAATATAGTTGATACGTACTACATCCAATTCATTAAAACCAACACCGTTGTATTTGTAGTTTTCATCAACGGTTACACTGGGAATGCCAGCTGTATGGAAAATGCAGTCAACCCCTTGAGGTATCTGGCTTACGGCATTATCAATGTTCTCCCTGTCATTTAAGTTGATTTTTATATATTTATCCACTTTATCTTCAGTAGGTTTGAAATCCAAGACCCACACCTTTGCGCCATGTTCAAGCAACATCTCAACCGCTGCTTTACCCATTCCGGAGGACCCCCCCGATACTAGACAAAATTTGTCTTTATATGAAATTTGAGCTTTCATTTTAACCCTCCTTACCTTATTTTTTAATAGTATTATCACTGTTATTTGCAGAACTTTTTACATATAGGTATTAATAGGCATCATATGCCAGAGAAATGAATTCCATAGCCTCTTCTTTGGTTGTAATCTGATATGGCGAAAATCTATCCGGACCTTGCCAAAACTTATTGATATTTTCGTAGATCTCATCCTTATTGGGGCAGACTGACTTGAAAGTAGGAAAATTTACTGCTTTTAACAAGTCGTTCATCGCATTAAAGACCAAATCACCTATCTGCTCAGGAGAAGCCCCCTCAGGAACATTTACTCCCATTGCTTCACAAACTTCAACTACCTGCTCAGGTATAAACAAGGCTTGCTTCTTGAAGTTTGCTGCTGAGAACAGGCCAACGGTAATTCCATGGGGAGTATGGTACATTATGGTCATACCCTTGCCAAATCCATGAGGAAGACTTCCAAGAGGCCCTCTCATTCCTGCAGTAGCCAGAGAAGACGCCTTTGACAGCTCTATACGTGCTTTCAGATTATTCGGATCCTTTACTGCAACCGGAAGCCACTTGGTTACTGCGGCTACAGAGAACTTTGCCAACACACCTGCTAATGGGTTTGGGTATTTTGTAATAAGGGATTCAGCAGCATGGGTAAATGCATCAATACCGGTTGCTGCTGTAAGCCCGGCAGGTAGACCAACGGTCAGCTCCGGATCTATGATTCCCAGAGAAACGCCTATGTTTACAGCTCGCTTCAAACCGGTTTTTGTATCGGAGATAACCGCTCCGGGAGAAGCCTCTGAGCCGGTACCGGAGGTAGTTGGTATAACAACAATAGGTATCATGCCTACAGTGTTTATCGGCTTGCCGCCAGGCCCCATGAAATACTGATTAATCGGACTTTCATTGTTCATCAGCACCCGGGCTCCCTTGGCAGTATCCATGGAGCTGCCTCCGCCAATAGCCAGGATTCCATCAACATTAGCGTCCTTGCCCATTTGCGCACACTCTTCCACCGAAGTATCCGGCGGGTCCGGCAATACACTATCATAGCAGACATATTCTATGCCCTTGTCTTTCAAGGTATCTAAAATAGGTTCCACTATCCCTGCCTTTTTAACACCCATATCATGAACTACCAGGACCTTATTGCAGCCCATTTCCTGCAATCGTAATCCTGTGAGCTTTGAAGAACTGCAGCCGAAGTATAGTGGATTGCTGCTATCCCATGCACTATATTTGTCCAGTGGTGTATACATAAGATAAACCCCCTTATTAAACTTTTATTACGATTTCCTGCCGCAGCGAAAATTCATCTTACTGCGGCGGGTTTATGAGTTGTTTAGGCTTCCAGCCGGTTGTTTCCAGCATCCAGCTGATTATTCCCGGGTTTTACAAAAACCTGTACTAATAAGACAACTGCACCTCCGGCTATCAGTACCGGTCCCGAAATCGCCCATCCGGCTTTTGCTCCCGAAAGGCTTAATACACCGGCAAGAAAAGCAATTACTATTGGTGATGCAAAATGGCTTAATGCATTGAATGCCATATGTGTAGACAGGGCTTTTGCAGCTGCGGACCTATCCGCTGAATCTCCCAGCTTTAGATACATGTCTGTATTGTATATGGAGAATCCTATGCCAAACAATATAGCCCCCGGAAAGAACATGCTTAGTGTGCTGGCAGCATTTACCACAAATATTCCTGCACCGATAGACATGGCTCCAATCGCTGCTGTGTAGCGTTTAAGCAATGGCTTTATAAATTTTCCGAATAACAGGCCACAGACGGAGGATGAAGCAACAAAAGTTGACATTACATTGGCGGCTGAATGCGGTGTTCCTATTTTTTCAGAATTTATTACAATAGCCATATTTGTTATGAAAGTATAAGCGAAGAACATAAGAATAAAGTTTAGTGCGATCAGAAGCCATGTTTTTCCTGTTAATCTTGCCTTTACCCTGCCTCTCTCTGCATCAACATGAGCTTTTTTCTCCGGTTCAGGCAGTTTAAAGTATATCAGCAGGATAAAAGGAATAGTCATCAAGAATCCCCAGAAGGAAGTCCTCCAATTTATTGTGGCCAAAAATCCCCCAACTTGCTGGAAGACTATTCCCGCAACACTTCCGGTAGTACTGCGCAAGCCCATTAGCACATTTCTCTCCTGTCCGTCAAACAAGTCAATTATAAATGACATGGCAAAGGGAAATACAATACCTCTGCCCATTCCGAATATTGCCCTGCAGACTAGTATGAAATAAATATCGCCGCCAAATGCAGGAGCTATACCGCCAACGAACAGGAACAAAATTGCAAGCATAAGCATAGTTCTTTTTTTCATTACTTTTTCAATCTGCCCTACAAGAAGAGCAACAGGAATCATTGTTAAACTTGGCATAGACTGTACTTGCTTGATTAATTCAGGGCTTACATTAGGAAAAGCAGCGGCTATAGCTCCTAAAACCGGCGTTGTTAAAGATATTGAATACTCCAGAATAATAATAGATAATGTAGCAGCCTTTACAATAAAACCCCATTTTTTTTGAGCAGCTTCTGTCATTTTAACCCCTCCATTTTTTTATTTTTCAACCGCCTGTATACATTCTTCCGATTATTACATTGTCTCCGTCAAATAACTCAGTGTTCCATCCGTCTAAACTCTGAATAACCTTTCCATTCACAAGAACAATAGTATTTTGAACAATCGATAAGGTATCCGGGTTAAATACGAATTTCCGGAAGAAATACCCTAATTCTCCTGATAACTTTATAAGCAAAATTTGAATTGTACTCCCTTTCGGTATTACAGCTTTCAAATCTTTCTTGAAAGTGAGGTTTTCTTCTGTACAATATTCAAAGGGAAGTATTTTTACCTTCACTGTGATACTCTCCATTTTAAATTGCATAATTTGAATTATACAAATCGGCAATTACATATTCGAGGTTTAGATCCTTTAGTGTTTCAGGGAGAGGATAACTCGTTTCTTCATTCCAGCCCATCTCCTTGTAATATTTCCTTTTGGCTTCCACAATTATTGGTCCTAAAGCCTTCCCCTCATTCGGGCCGTCCTTAACAGGATCCAAAAGTCTTTTTGACAAGTTATCATCTTCAGCAGTTGCACCTTGACGTAAATTAAACGAGCGTGCTATTGCTGCCATCCTCCTGCCAACTCTCATAGCATCCTCTACGGTCATTTCCCAACCTGTTAACGCATTTAGACACTTCATCATTTGGGGAAGACTTACCGCAACAAAATTGCACATCATATAGCAGTCAAGGAAAGCAGTTTTTGGTACTCCACGAGCCAGTAAAACCGGATGAGCGACGGATTCTGTGAAAGATAACGGTTCATTGTATCCAAATTCAGGATTTGGAGACCTATCGGCTGCCCCGTATATTGAACCGTTTTCCGAAATCAACTGTCCAAGTGCAACACTGTAGTTCCCTCTAGGGTCATGAATATGAGGGGCCGCTCCTCTTTTACAGTATACAGCGCACTCCTCCGCCGGCCCTCCAAACATCTTGGATGCTCTCATGACGCCTTCTGCAAGCTTGTTTCCGAACCCTTTCCTGTATGCAATCTTCATCATCAGCTGCCTGATTGCATTGACATTGCCCCATTTTAGTTCCAGCCCGTCAGTATCCTCTTTTGTAATAAAACCTTTTTCATAGCATTCAATAGCCCAGGCTAAAGTATATCCTATCTCTTTTAGATCCAGGCCAAGCTCGTCATTCAACCTGTTAAGCATAGCTGACTCTGCAATATCAGTTACACCGATCAATCCGCTGAAGGCCTGCCAGCCTTCGTACTCAGGCTCATCCACAACCATTCCTTCGTATTTGCCTTCCTTAAATATCATATCTCTGCAATGTCCTATGGTACATGCATAGCAAGAGTTTTTCCTAAACTCAAATGCAGGATTTTTCTTCATGGCTACCGCATCATAGATTACATTTTCAGACCAGTTGTATTCGCTTAAATTCTTAGTAGGAAGATAACCTATCCTATAAGCTATCGGTATCAGCATACCTGTGCCGAATTGCGATAATCCAATTGCAGGTGGCGCATTTAGTATTGTTTGTACCAATTCCTTTACCGAGTCTCTAAATTCCTCCGGACGGGCAGGTACAATTTTATACTCTCCAAATACTGCTATCCCTTTCAATTTCTTCGAGCCCATCACGGCACCAGGTCCGTTTGAAGCTGCGAAATGGCCTTCATCACACTGTATGTTAGCATACCTTACCAGATTTTCTGCTCCTACACCTATTGTCATTACACTTGATTTCTTAACACCGATTTCATCTTTTATAATCTTCTCAGTCTCAAACGTATTTCTGCCGGCGAGATGTTCCGCATCTTTTAACTCTGCTTTGTCATCTCCTATAACCAAGTACTTCCAATCATTTGACTTACCCTCTATGATAAGTGTGCTGTAACCGGCCTGCTTAAGCCTGAATCCGAAATACCCGTTTGCCTGCGCTGAAGCCGCAAGATCAGTAAGCGGTCCCTTTGTACAAACATTAAACATAGCCGCTCCCGGTACATTTGTACCAGTAACCAAACCAGTTGTAATTATAAGCCGGTTTTCGGGATCAAAAGCCTCCACTCCCGGCTTTACTTCATCATAGAGAAGCTTGGCCCCCAATCCCGCTCCGCCTATAAAATCCCTTACAACCTCTTCAGCTAACAGTTCTGATGTTATTGCACCTGTTGTCAAGTTTACCCTTAGCAGATTGCATTCCAACTCTACTGCATTAATGTTTTTCATTTTGACACCCCTCTTTCTTTATTGAATTCCATACACCCTTGCCTTCATTCAGGAATTTAATCGCTGTTTGCATCTAATTAATTTGCATAAGTCATGCCAAATCAAAAAATATAAAAAGCAAGGGAAAAATCAAGCATTTTCCCTTGCTCACAAATTGTAATTTTTACATTCTATTTATTTTTGTAAATCTTACCGAAAGCATCAGCTTAATTTATTACCTGAGGATATTTCTCCGGTTTTCAAACGGCTAAGCTTCGTACTTCCGTTAATTTTGTTGTATAGTGTCTTTGAACTGACTCCCAATATTTCACATGCTTTATTTATATTAAATTGTGTTTCCTTCAGAACTGATTCAATTATCAGCTCCTCACCAACCTTCAGCATATCGCCGGGGTGCTCCCGCAAGGCTTTACTATTGGAAATCTCGATCTTTATTTGCTTATACCTGCCTTTTTTCCGAATATGCTCCGGTAAGTCCTCCAGAGTAAGTACCGGTTCTTCCGCCAGACAAACAGCCCTTTCCATCACATTCTTCAATTCTCTCACATTACCATGCCAGTCATAATTCTTGAGAGCTTCGTAAAACTCCTCTCCACCATAAAGAACGCTGTTTCCATAGATTTTTTTGTACTCTTCAATAAAGTGGCCAGCCAATAGTTTTATATCCCCTTCACGTTCCCTAAGAGGCGGCAGTTGGATAATGAAGGTACTTATTCTGTAGTACAAGTCCCCTCTGAAGGATTCCTTTTCCGCTTCCTTAAGCAAGTCTTTTTTTGATGCGGATATTACTCTTACATCAATGGCTATTTCACGTGTGCCCCCGATTTTTACTATTCTGCTCTCCGAAAGTGATCGGAGCAGCTTAACCTGCATAAATAAAGGCATACTTTCTATTTCATCGAGGAAAACCGTACCTCCGGAAGCCATCTCCATCAGACCCTGCTTGCCGTTTTTGAGTGCTCCTGTAAAGGCTCCCGGTTCATAGCCGAACAGCTCGCTTTCCACCAACTCCGCAGGGACTGCACCGCAGTTTATTGTTACAAAGGGTCTGCCCCTACGAGGGCTGGCCTGATGAATTGCCTGAGCGAACAGCTCCTTACCCGTACCGCTTTCACCGTATATAAGTATCGGAGCTGATGCAGCTGCAACCCTTTCAGCCATTTTCTTCACATTTGAAATCCCACAGCTTTCACCTATAATTCTGTCTAAGGTTGTAAGTTGCACATTCAAGGAGTTTTCCCCTGAGCAAATCCCGTTTTCAGCTTTCTCCAGCTGCAGTATCCGGTATTTTTCCCTGCCTCCTGACTGAATAGGATTAAGACTGGTAACATACAAATCCTTTTTACGTCCTTCTATGTACAAGCTTATCCGCCTTTTATTCATGGGTGCACCTTCAGCAAGATGTGAAAGCTGTTTCTCCAGGATCTCTGATGCATTGAATGCGTTGTTAATCTGAAACATCTCCATTATCTTGTTGTTATGAAACATCATTTTTCCGTTTTCAAAGCAGGCAATACCCTGTGGCAGGCAGTTGATTACTGTTTCCAATCCCGCCTCAGGCTTGTAATTCCCCAGTAATGCGTTTGCGGTGTCGATTATCCTTGCCAGGAATGTTGCTAAAGGTAAGATATTCGATAAGAGCTGAGTATCTTTGCATGAACACATAATGTTAACAGCACCGAGGATTTTTCCTGAATGATCATGAACAGGCGCCGCAGCACTATAATATTTGTGAAGTGCAGGATGATAGTGTTCATAGCACAAGACTGTTGCTGGCCTGTTTTCTTCCAATGCAAAAGAAACAGCATTTGTGCCTATAAGCCGTTCAGTGGCCGGTATTGTTTCCATAGGTGCGGTAACCGGCTTTCCTGCTCTGTCAAACAGCTGGAACCAATAGCCGAACTTATCCAGCATTTCTCTTACGTAGTCCCTTATAGCTTCATTACTGAGGTAGCTGCAGCTTGTATCATGAACATCATCCAGGCTGCCCTGCACATCAGGAAATACGCCGTAAGACCGGCTGCGTTCCCATGACTTTATTATTCTTGACGGCACCAGCTTTGGATCTACAGGCTTACCCCAAATAAACTTCTCCCATTCTGTTTTTGTATTGACAATACGCTGCAACAAAGATTCCGCGTACAAGGTGCACACCCCCTACCGCAATCAAAAGCGATTATCCCTTAGTAATTTCAGTATAGCAAAACGATTTAGGAAAAAAAAGGGTGTGGAATAGTTAATTTTCTAACTATTCCGTCATATTCATTCATCATTGAATTGTTCATATAGAATTTATTGTACTATTTATAATTTATATTCATTTATTTTATTTCTCAAACCTTTCTCACTTATACCTAACATTTGGGCAGTTAATTTTCTGCTGCCATTATTATTAATTAAGCTTGCCTTAATAACACGCTTTTCAATTTCTTTTAGTGAAAGACCTATAAGATCTTCAGAAATAATAACATTACCATATTTATATACACTTTTATATGATTTTACTTCATCTGGTAAATCATCTACAGTTATTACCTCTTTATTAGTTAAAACCATTGAGTATTCAAATATATTTGAAAGCTCTCTAATATTTCCCGGATAATTATAATCTATCATTTTTTTCTCTGCCTCTTTAGATAACCCCCGTATATTTTTACCTAATTCTTCATTGAATTTTTTTATGAAATGTTCAAAAAGTAGAGGTAAATCCTGCTTTTTATCTTTTAGAGCCGGTAAGTTTATTTCAATTACATTCAATCTGAAATATAAGTCTTGTCTAAAATCTCCACTTTCAACTAATGATTTTAAATCCTTATTTGTCGCCGATATAACCCTGATATTTATCTTTCTTTTTTCATTACTGCCTATAGGTGAATATTCTTTTTGTTGTAATACTCTTAAAAGCTTCGCTTGAAGAGCAATTGGCATATCTCCTATTTCATCTAAAAAAATGGTACCATTATTAGCGTACTCAAATTTACCTTGTCTATCATCTACTGCTCCGGTAAAAGAACCCTTTCTATGCCCAAATAATTCTTCCTCCAGCAAACCCTCTGGTATAGCTGCACAATTGACTTCTACAAATCTTTCATTTTTTCTCCTTCCCGAAAAATGTATGGCGCGGGCAACCAATTCTTTACCCGTTCCACTCTCTCCAATTATAACAACATTTGTGTCAACATCCTTAAGCTTTTCTATCATATTAAATACATTTTTCATAGAAAAGCTCCTTCCGATTATGCCATTATATACATATTTGTTTTCAAGTTCTTTGCTTAAATATTCAACTTTTTCGTTTAACCGTTGAAACTCTAATGCTTGTTCTATCAGAATATATAATTCATTAATATTTAAAGGCTTTATTAAATATGTATAAGCACCATATTTCATTGCTTCAACTGTTGTATCTATACTTCCATAGGCGGTCATAATTATTACTATAATACTCTTGTCAATTTTTTTAATTTCACTGAGCACATCCAAACCACCATATTCTCCTATCCTTAAATCCAAGAGGCAAATGTTAAAATATTCTTCTTCTATAGCTTTTAATCCTTCAGAAGGGCTTGTACAAGCCTTCACTTTGTATTTATCTTCAAGGGCGATTAATAATGAACTACATATTCCTATTTCATCATCAATTATTAATATACTTTTATTCATTTAAATACCCCCTAAATTTCACAGTAACTTTAGTAAATATTAACGGTTTGCTTTCAATGATTAAAATTCCATTGTTATCTTCTATATATTGTTTAGATAGTGGCAACCCTAAACCGGTGCCATTCACTTTATTTGTATAGAAAGGTTCTGTTGACTTTTTAATTTCTTCATCAGTCATACCTACGCCTTCATCGATAACTTGAATGAAAATGTTATCATATTCTCGCCATGTGTTTATTCTCATATGAAGTTTATTTTGTATCCCTCCATTTTTAATCTTTTCCGTCATAGAATCTAATCCATTCAATATAATATTTATGAGAGCTTGATTCAATTGATTTTTATCAGCAAAAATTGTTAAATCATTTTCTATTGAAACTATTAACTCAATATTTTTATTCTCCAATGTAGGCTTAATAAGTACAGTACATGATTTAACAATTTCACTTACATTTACTTTATGTTTGTTATTTATTACTGGTTTTGCATAATCTATTAGACTTTTAATTAAATTATTTACCCTGTCTACTTCTTTGGGTACAAATTTAACCAGCTGATTTTGAAAACTTTGATTATCCATTTTAGTTGGAATTAGTTGTATAAATGTTTTAATCGATGTAAGTGGATTTCTTATTTCATGAGCGATTCCTGCTATAATTTGATTAAGAGCCTTGTTTTTTTCTTTTTCAAATTCTTGTTCCTTTATTCTTAATTCTTTAGTAATATCGTCGATAGTAATTATCGCACCTCTTATACTGTTGTCAAAGTTATACAGTTGATACATATCATATCTATAGCTAACACTTCTGTTTTCTTCAGTTTTTAATGTTATCTCCTTGTTTATTATTTTCAAGTCTTCATTAAACAGCTTATTATCAATATTCATTAAAATATTATTTATTAACGGTATATCAAAAACACTTTGGCTTATCGGAAAGTCTTTAAATTTTGTTAAATTGCATGCACTCCTATTAAATAATGTTATTTTATAATCAGTACCAAAAGCTATGATGCCGCTCGGACTGCGTTCAACTATGCAATTCTTTAATTCATTATAATTTCTTGTTTCATTTATTTGATTTTGTAAATCCTTATTAACCCTTTGCAACTCCTTTGTCTTTTCATCAACCTGCTTTTTTAAAAGCAAATTTAACCGGAAATTAAAAATAAATACAAAAAGTAATATTGTAACAATAATTGCTGCTATAGTTGCTGCTGTATCCAAAAATTTTCTTATGGCGTATTTTTCTTCATTAATCCATTTTTCATAAATTTTTATGTAATCGCCTCTTATTCTAATCCGCTGTAATTCACTATTTAATAAATCCAGGAGGTCCTTATCACCCTTCTTTGTAATGATGCAATATTCAATAGGAACCATATAATTGTTTACCATTGTATATTTTTCTTCTAAATTTTCTTTTTCAAGTTGATATAGGATGCTGTTTTTAACACCAATAAGAACATTTGCTTCTCCAGATGTTAATATATCAAATGCTCTTAACTGGTTTGAAACTACGATATATCGAAGATTCTTCATTTTTTGAATATAAGAATAGCTAATTGTTTCATTTTCAAAGACAGTTTTAATGGCACCCATATCTTTTTTACTCTTTATTAAATTAGCATATTCATTATTAGCTATCATAATAATCGATGATTGTGAAATGCTGTCAGTCGATTGTTCCTCAAATTCATGGTTTTTAATAGCACCCAGGACTATATCAACCTCTCCATTAGATAAGGCTTCTAAGCAATCATTGCTGCTGTTCATTGGGACATATTGAATGATAAAGTTATTTTTATCAGCTATGTTGTTCAATATATCTATATGTACTCCCTTATATTGCTCATTTTCTTCGTACTGATAAGGTGGCAAGTTCGGTTCAAAGGCTACCCTTATAATTGAATCTATTGCCTCAACTTTAATTGATAAAAACAACTTTATGATTATAGCGATAATAAGAAATTTTATGACTTTAGCCATTCTTACACCTTGCCTTCAAAATATAAACGTATTCATTCATAAAAAAATTATAACATTGTAGTATAACATTTTTCTGCTATTTTTTAAAGTTTTTTAGCCTTTTTGTTCTTCCTTTATAAAATGATTAATTTTACAAACCCTTCTATGTAAAAAGCAAACAGTACAAAAAGGTTGCACCGTTTGTTTTTACATAAAAGCACTATTAAAATATTTATGAATTCATGAAGTTTTCAATATCATTAGTTGTTTTTAGAATGCCTTCTGATAAGTTAATCAATCCGTTCTTAGTGACAACTACATTATCTTCAATTCTAATACCCAATCCTTCCTCTGCTATATATAGCCCAGGCTCAACAGTATAAACACTGTTTTCCACTATTTCTTTTCTTGGCATTCTCAAATCATGTAAATCTAAACCTATTGAATGTCCGGAACCATGAAAATAATAATTATTGACGTCTATGTCATCTTTTATCAGTTTTATGGATTTTAATGCTTTTGCATAGAAGCTTTTAATTGCTGCATTTACATTGTCTTCAGTTGAACCTATTTTCATTTCATCCATAGCGACCATTTGCGCTTCCAATACTATTTTATATAGCTCCTTTTGTCTATCTGTATACTTTCCGTTAACTGGGTATGTTCTTGTAATATCCGACACATACCAGTTATTTGTGGCACCTAAATCCATAAGAACCATATCGCCATCCTTAGTCTGATAATTAGATTCGTTATAATGTAAAATTAATGCATTACTACCTGCTGCTATAACAGATCTAAACCTTGGACGACTTTTCTTCATAGATAATTGATGAATATAATGGGATTTAATTTCATACTCGAATATACCTGGTCTTAATGTTTTCATAATGAAATTTAATGCATTATTTGTTAAATCTACAGCACTCTTTATTTCATTTATCTCTTCTTCTGTCTTAATATTTCTGAGTTTCGTCATAATACTTAGTGAATTAATTATATTGACAGCCGGATATTGTCTCCTGATCTTTTGGGCAAATGCTTTATTTAAGTTTTCAAATTCCCCCAATTCTGAATAATGTGAAAATATATATGCATTTTCCACAGTCATATCATAAAACATTTTCTTTGCAAAATCCTTTTCAAATGATTCCAAATACTGCACATTTGCTATACCTGATTTATTCTTGGCTTCATCACTACGCAAAAATACTGCATTCCACTTTTCATATAGCTCATCTACTTGTGGTATGTATAGATATTCACCTGCAACATTATCAATTTTTGATATAACTAATATCATATTCTCTCTATCAATACCTGTTAAATAGTAAAAATTCCTATCCACTGAAAATGGATAAATAAACTGGTCGCAAGTATCCCTTACAAAAGTACCAGAAAAAAATACTGCTATTGAATTATCTTTCATTTCCTTTGAAAAATTTGATCTGTTTCTTATATAAAATTCTTTGTTCATGATTTTCTCCTCTCTATTCATATAAAATGCATGCAGCTTGATGACCGTTTTCAATTTCTCTTAACTGTAAATTGGGAGATAAGCATGCATCTTGAGCCTTTGGACATCTTGCATAAAACCTGCATCCGGGTTTTGGATTGATAGGGCTTGTTACTTCTCCCTTTATTATTCTTTTTTTCTTTCTTTTGTTTATTAAGTTTGCAACCGGTATAGCATCAAGCAATGCCTGTGTATATGGATGCATCGGGTTTTTAAACAAATCTTCTGAATTTGCTTTTTCAACGCATTGACCAAGATATAGTACTGCGATTTCATTGCTAATATGCTTTACTACACTTAAATCATGGGTAATAAACAAATATGTCAACCCAATCTCATCCTGCAAATCCATCATTAAATTCAAAATTTGAGCTTGTATAGAAACATCTAATGAGGAAACAGGTTCATCGCAAACAATGAATTTTGGATTAAGGGCTAATGCTCTTGCAATTCCCACACGTTGCCTTCTTCCGCCATCAAGTTCGTGGGGATATGAGTTTATAAGTCTTTCGGCCAATCCTACCGTCTCCATTAATTCTTGAACTTTATCTTCTATGCCATTTTTATTTGTTATAGTTCTACATACCTTTATAGGTTCTGCAATTATCTCGCTAATTGTCATTCTTGGGTTTAAAGATGCATATGGATCTTGAAATATCAGCTGCATATTTTTTCTCATATTCATCATTTGATTTTTGTTATACTTTGATATGTCATTTTCCTCAAATATTATTTCTCCAGCTGTTGGTTCAATTAATCTTAATATAACCCTGCCAAGTGTTGATTTTCCGCAGCCAGATTCACCCACTATTCCAAGGGTTTTACCCTTATTAATTGTTAAGCTTACCCCATCTACCGCATGAAGATCTCCTTTTGGAGTTTTGAAATATTTTTTTAAATTCTTAGTTTGAATTAAAGGTGTATCCATTTAATCCTTCCTCTCTAACACAAAGTAACAATATGTTACTAATCATATAAATGGCACTTAATCATATGACTTCCCATTACTTTTTCTTTTGGCTTTTCAGTTTTACACATTTCCATACATTTAGGGCATCGAGTATGAAAAACACATCCTGCAGGCAAATCTGTCGGATCTGGCATCAAGCCATCTATTGGATTTAACCGCTTAGTCACCTTTGTTAAATCTGGAATTGACCCAAACAACCCTACAGTATATGGGTGATGATTTTGTGATTCAAATATATTCTCATCAGTGCCAAGTTCAATTATTTCTCCGGCATACATTATAGCCACCCTATCGCAGGTTTCTGCGACAACACCTAAATCATGTGTTATTAGCAGCATTGATGTATTTAATTTTTCTTTTAGATCTGACATCATTTCTAATACCTGCGCTTGTATTGTAACATCTAACGCTGTTGTCGGTTCGTCTGCCAACAGCAATTTAGGTTCACAGGCTAAAGCAATCGCTATAACTACACGCTGTTTCATTCCACCTGAAAATTGATGTGGATATTCACTCTTCCTTTCCGGCGGCAATCCTACAAGCTCTAAAATCTCATCTACTTTTTTTGATATCTGTTCTTTGTTCATATCTTTTCTGTGCAATTCCAGCACCTCGGCAATTTGGTCCCCTATAGTAAGTATTGGATTTAAACTTGTCATAGGATCCTGAAATATCATTGAAATGCTGTTTCCTCTTAATAACCGCATATCTGCTTCTGTTGTATTTGTTATATCAATATCCTCCAGCATAATGCTTCCACTTTCAATAATACCAACCTTTTCCGGAAGTAACTTCATTATACTCAGTGCTGTGGTCGATTTGCCCGCCCCTGTTTCTCCAACTAACCCTAATGTTTCACCTTTATTTATAACTAGATTCAGACCATTAATCGCATGTACTGTTTCTTCATCAGTTTCATAATCCACAAATAAATTATTAATTACTAATAATTTTTCACTCATGATTTCACTCCTATAAAGTATTCCACTTTAATTTTTTAATCTTGGGTCCAGAGCATCCCTTAACCCATCTCCAATCAAGTTCAAGGACATAACCGCCATCATAATTGCTATTCCCGGTATAATTACCAAATGAGGGTAATATCTCATCTGGCTTTTACCATCCGAAAGCATTGAACCCCATTCCGGCGTTGGAGCTTGTATTCCAAGACCTATAAAACTTAAAGATGAAATTGTTAATATTGTGGAAGCCATAGTTAAAGTTGCTTGTACTATTATTGGACCTATGGCATTAGGTAAAATGTGTTTGATAATTATTCTGCTGTCCTTAGTTCCGCAAGCTTTAGCCGCTTCAATAAACTCCTGGTCTTTGATGGTAAGAATGGAAGATCTTACTATTCTTGCGAACCTCGGAACTTGAGATATACTCATAGCTAACAACAAGTTAAATAAACCTGCTCCTAATGCAGCTACAATCGAAATTGCCAAAAGTATTGATGGTATAGCTAAAAAGATATCCATAATTCTCATCAATACATTATCTACTTTACCTCCGTAATAGCCTGCCGTTGCACCAATTATTGCACCCCCTGCAAGTGACAAGGTTATAGTTATTAAACCAACAAATAATGAAATTCTTGCTCCAAAAACAATCCTGGCATAAATATCACGCCCATATGCGTCTGTACCAAATATATGATCTTTATTTGGTGCTAATAGCCTTTCCTTCATAACTTGCTTTACTGCATCTACCTCATAGTCAACAATAAAATTTGCGAATATAGCAATCAAAATCATTATTATTAGCATTACAAGCCCAAACATTGCTAATTTATTTTTCTTATATCTGAACATAATTGATTTTATTTGACTTCTTTTTTTATATTTCCTTTTAATGCCTGATTTTTGTTTTATCATATTTTCACCTACTAACTCTTTGAGTATTGTGACTTAATTCTTGGATCAATAAATGAATATAACAAATCAACTAGTAAATTTACTAAGCTTACAGCAACCGCAACAAATAATACAGATGCCATTACCATTGGCGTGTCTTTCATTCTGACTGAAGTAATCATTAATGTTCCTAAGCCCGGCATTGCAAAAACTGTTTCTATAATCATTGCTCCACCAAGCTGAAAGCCAAAATTAATTCCAATTATTGTGATTACAGGTAATAAGGCATTCCTTAAAGCGTGTTTGAATATTAATCTTCGTTCCCCCGCACCTTTAGCTTTGGCCGTTCTTATATAATCTTGTCTTATTACTTCAAGCATGGTTGAACGAGTCATTCTTATTAAAGTAGCCATAGTCCCTGCTGCTAATGTAATTGAAGGCAATACAAAATTTTTCCATGTTTCTACTCCCGTTGAAGGAAGCAAATTTAACTTTAAAGAAAACAATAATATTAGCATAAGCCCTAACCAGAAAGCTGGTATTGAAGCTAAGACAAGTGCTGCCCCTAAGCTCATAGTATCAAGTATCGAATATTGCTTAACAGCTGATATTATCCCAATAGGAACACCTATAAGCACAGATAATGTAATTCCCCAAAAAGCCAGTACCAATGTGTTTGGAAATCTAGCAAACACCTCATCATAAACTGGAATCCTATTTCTATATGAAAGACCAAAATCTCCTCTTACTACATCTTTCATATAATCCACATATCTGATTAGAAAATTATCATTAAGTCCCATTTCTTCTCTTAGTAATTCAACATCAGTCTGAGAAGCACTTTCTCCTAGTATCAACCTTGCAGGGTCACCCGGAGTTAATGCCATGATAGAGAATATTATGAATGAAATACCTATTATCACTGGTATTATCATCAAAAGTCTTTTAAATATAAATCTTAACATTTGGCCTCCTATATAAATGTTCAAGCAGATATAAATCTGCTTGAACTAATACTACCTGTTAATTATTTCCATGAATAATCGTAAACATAGACTCTTTGAACAGGATGAGCCTGTACTCCTTTTAGGTCTTTATTAGCTGCTATTCCATTCATACTGCTATATAATGGAATCAAGACTGATTCATCTCTAAGAATTTCGCTAACCCTTAAGTAAGCTGCTTTTCTTTCATCTACTGATTGCGAAGTCCTGGCTAAATCCAATTCTTTATTCAATTCAGGAATATTGCATCTAACCATGTTATTGCCACCGCCTACAAAATCTCCATGATAACGATTGTAAGTTATTTGATCTGCATCAGGAACAAGAGCAGAGTAACTGCCAACTGTAATTTCATATTTATTGTCAGTATATACATCCTGCAGCCATGCGCCTCTTTCCATTTGTTCAATCTCAGCAACTATCCCTATTTGTCTTAATTGATCTTGCAGCACTTCTGTTGGTTTAAGATATAATGTAGGAACTTTTATTGTTAAGCCATTGGGATATCCTGCTTCAGCCAGCAATGCCTTAGCCTTTTCTATATCAAATTGATTACCTTTAAAGTTTTCTGGAGATCCAAAAGTATTTGTTGGTATTGCAGATTCAAGAGGTGCACCATTACCCTCTAAAGCACCCATTACTAAAGACTCTCTATCTACAGCGTAGCTTATTGCTTCTCTCAATAATTTATTTGAAAATAAGCCAGTTTCATTATTAAACGATACAAAATAAAAACTATTCGATTCTGTTTCATAGTATGTTAATTTTTCATTTGCTATAAGATTCTTACGATCAGCTTCATCCGGACTTAGAAGTACATCTACCTCTCCGTTTTCCAATGCAACGGCTGCAGAAGTTTTATCACTAATTATTTTAAAGGTTAAATTTTTAATACTTGCTTCGCCTCTATAGTAATCTTTGAAGCTTTCAAATACGATTTTTTCACCATTATTCCATTCCTTAAACTTAAAAGGACCTGTTCCAACTGGATTTCTTGCAAAACCTTCTTCATTTGCCTCAACAGCTTTTTGGGGAACAATTCCCACATTTGTTGTCGCAATACAATCTAAAATTGGTCCATAAGAATATTTTAATACTAATTTTACAGTTGAATCATCAATTTTTTCAGCCTTATCCATTGAACCTGTAATTCTCTTTGTAAACGTTGAGGTAATAGCTCTATTTAATGAATAAACCACATCATCTGCCGTCATGAGGTCTCCATTATGAAATTTAACATCATTTCTTAATGTAAAAACTATTTCTTTACCGTCTTCAGAAATTGTCCATTTTTCAGCTAATCCAGGTACTAAAGAGCCATCAGCATTCTCTCTAACCAATGTATCAAATATCTGAGAATGAACTGCAAATGTTAATAAATCATTGCCCTTCTGTGGATCTAATGTAGAAGGTTCAGCATTAATACTAAAATTCACACTGTCTTTTACAGCAGTTTCAGCAGTTTGATCGCTATTTGCACCTGACTCATTAGAAGCCGCAGGCGCATTGTTACCGCCTCCACTGCAACCAGTTAAAATCATAGTAAAAATTAAGAAATAGCAAAAAATACCTTTTAGTCTCATTTTATTCTCCTCCATTTGCATATAAATTTTTTGATTAATAAAACTTTTCTTGCATGATAAAATGCAAATATTCTTACTAATCTTAAAATATACTAATTGCAATAAACATTCCAAATTTAGATTTTTTTCAGAATTATTTTTAACTGTTGCATTTCAGGTCTTTATAATATATTTAATTTTTGTTTTCATTTATTTTTGCTTTTAATATAAGAATAGAAGCGGTAAAAATTACCCCTATGGTATTTTTTACCGCTTCTATTCCTTCTATATTTATAAATTATATTCTAAATTTTTATCCTTTGACCCTGCCTCAGTAAAGAAAACAGCAAGAATTCCTAAATATTATCAATTTTCTCAGCTTTGCTATGCCGCTCTGCTTATTGAAAATGAATCTATTAATCAAAATCAATGCCTGATTAATCTCCACAAGAATCCCGGAGGGTCAATTTGTACTGTGTTGCGCATTGAAACAGTTTTGGACATTTCTCCCATTTGGATTGTCAGAGTTGCAACATCCGAGCCTGGAGCAGCAGGTAATTTTATTGCCAGGGGAGTAATGGAATAATTTATCTTCATGCCCGGGTAGCCAAAGATCCGGATCGGCTCACTTACTTCTAAATCACTTTCCGTATGCCAGGGAGTAGTAATTTTACCAAAACCGTTTTCTGGCGGCGTCAGTGTAAATGTTTTGAACTGCGGCCGAACCTGGTCCAAAATCTGAGCGTTTGCCTCAAGGGCACTTTTCAGATTTTGATTGGCCCTCCTGCTGCCTAAAACGGCGGCTATGATATATTGCTTATCACTTCCATCTGCTACCGGTGCGGCTGATACAAAGTTTCCACCGGCTATAACGCCGGAACCGGTTTTAATTCCTACTATACCATGTTTGCCTAACATGGAATTTACATTATACACCTTTCCGGCAACAGGGATAACTGCTTGCGGCATGGCGACAATTTCCCGGAAAACCGGATCCTTCATGGCTGCCTGTGCAATTTTAATTTGATCGACAGCATTGCTCACTGTTGCCTCATTTGCTCCGCTGGCATCTGCATAGTGTGTATTGGTCATCCCCAGAGCTTTAGCTGTTTCATTCATCTTGTCAACAAATGCTTCATTTGTTCCCGCAACCCAGCGCCCTAATGTATCGGCTATATTGTTCCCGGAGGGCAGCATCAATCCTTGTAGAAGCTGTCTCTCAGTAAGACGCTCCCCTAAAGTAACCGGTAAATAGGAATGATTATTTTTCAAAGCATACTTGTAACCGGCGACATCCTCAGCAGTCATTGTCAAGGTCGGTCCTTCTTCGCCTGGCTGCAATGGATGAGCTTGTAGAAGTAAATAAGCGGTCATTATTTTGGCTACGCTGGCTATCGGAATCGGAGTCTGGTCCGAAGAAGCGGCTAACACTCCTAAATTATCCGTCCCAACGGCGGATTGACCTTGATCAGGAAAGGTAAGTGAAAACTCACCAGGTAAAACAATATTCTGTGCTGTTGTTGTGGTACTTACTGCCGGAATTGGACTATTAAACCGAAAAGCACCCATTATACTCAATCCAACAATTGCCAGAACAATAAGCGAGACAATAACCCCTTTGGGGGCAATGGTATTAGTTCTTGATGGCTTTGAAGTATCAGACATAATAACCTCCAATAATTTTTGTTAAACCTAAATATCCAATTTTGCTGCAGCGAGACAGACATTTTATAATATATGTCATAACTCCAACTCTTCTAAGTAGATAATCCCCCCTGTCACTGAAATTTTCATTCTTAATTTTCCAGCTGCCTTTGAAAGTGAACCACCGGATTGTCCACCAACTCTCAAGCATGCTCTATCATATTTTCTTTTTTTACTGTGCGTTTTCCTGCTTGTTTGGCCTGGTTTCTATTGGAAATCCTATTCATAGCATGCAAAAACATTAAACTTTATCCTTAATGCCTATCAATATAGTCTTGTAATTGTTTGTGCCACTGCACGGTATCGTATATCTGTGGCTCGGTTGTTTCGCCCATTAGAAGGTCTATCAAATGTCTTGGTGCTTTGCCACCAATGTACATTGATTTGATACAAGAAACACAGTATACGCAAACCTCATTGCAAGGCATCGAATCTGCTCGTTTCTTCATTTGTTGGTAAACCTGTTCAATCGGAAGCTTCGGATAAAAATCATCTCCGCAACATATCGAACGTGTACCGCAGAACTCTGTTTCCACAACATCAATGTTCATTTTACCCAGCAAATTGCGTACAGCCTGATGTACTTGTGGCTTTTCACGCACAGGACAGGCATCATGTACCGACACCTTCAAGCCTTTATAGTCAGGATATGGAAATGTACCCAAATCATCAAGTACTTCCCATACAGAAATTGTTGATATTCCCTCATATAAGCTTCGAAAACGCCTGTCACAACCGGCACATACATTGATAATCAATGAGCCTTCCTCAAGCTGTGGATTATGGTGACAGCATATTTTGTGCAATTGGATCTCCCCGTAGTTTTCATTCAAAAACTTAAAAATTTTATTTTCCATTTCAGGCTTATATATACTTAAAGCGCAGCCCGGATTAAAATATGTCTTTGTCATAAGCTATTTTCTCCTATCTAAACCCATTCTGTATTACACAGTTTATTCCTCCGTGAATTTGTTATTCTGTTCAAGCTGTAAAAGCTTTTCTTTTATATCAATTCCACCGGCATATCCTACAAGTGAACCGTTTGAACCTATGACACGATGGCAGGGAATAAGCAAAAGGATGGAATTTTTATTGTTTGCCATCCCTACCGCACGACTTGCATTAGGCTTCCCAATCGCTTTTGCTATTTCCTTATAGGTCCGTGTTTCCCCATAGGGGATTTGGCAGAGTGCATCCCAAACATTCCTTTGAAACTGCGTACCTTGTGGAGCAAGCGGAATGTCGAAGCTCTTTCGCCTTCCTGAAAAATATTCTTTTAGCTCTGAAGCAGTCTTGTCTGTCAATTCTGCACCTCCTTTTTAGGAGCATATCATGCATTCGCATCCACGCCTTTTCAGAAATCAATTATATCAGATAAAAGACGGGAATTCTTTCTGTATTTGTACATTTAATTTTCAGCACTCTTTAAGGATTATATAGATAATTGTTTTAGTATATCATAAATAATATTCGGCTGTTACTTCATTTTCTTATAACTGCCTCCTAAGACGAGCCAGAATGGGATCAAGAGCACGAATCCATGATTCAAACCCTCCCTGCTCCTTTATAGCAGCGAGTGCCATTTCACTATTTCCAGTAAAAGTGTATAATAAGAGCTCGTCAGTCCTGTTATGGCCGCCAAAGCCTCGATTCGTTTCACATCATCAACACCCATGATTTCTCCAATTGGAGCAAAAAGATCCGATACGTCCTTATTGTTAGGATAAATTGCAATTGGTCCTATCCTTTTAGCTGCAAAAGGAAGAGGAACCATATGGACCAGAGTTCGGGTCCGGCCTATCCAACTGGCTATCTCAGGCAATTTATGGTCCGACATCAGGTTGATCACGCGGTGATCCCCAAGGAAAGACAAGGGGCGAAGAATTTCTTCACCGGATTTGGGAACCACAGAGATAACAATCCACTCCGCTCTGTCCAGAACTTCCTGGTTTGAACTGCACACCATCACATTTTCAATCTTCACTTGTGATACTCAAACACAATAACATTATATCATAATAGCTGCCATGGGATCCCTAACCGGAGCTCCTTTTATATCTGCGATAAGGCAATGGTTCCTTACCATTTCTGCAGAAACTATTTCTTACTACGTGATATTTACAATTCCATTTGGCATGTGATAAACTGTGTGTACCGTTCATTTTGAATGACCTCCTTTTGATATTGTCCTCATCGCTGAAAGCTCTTTTGAACCCCGCGCTTAGCGCGGGGTTTTCTTATACAGCAAAGCCTGTGATACTCCTATCACAGGCTTTGCTTGCAGACAAAGACCGTTACTTTTGATGTGTTGAAGCGGTCTTTTATCATGCGGTTTATCAAATTTGTAAGCGTTTAACGGGATTTTGCTCCGGCTTTTCCAGACCAACAAAGCCAATTTGCCGGTTCCTTAAGGTTCATACCGACAGCAACAAGCATCGTCTCTTAGGTCTCAAGCTGTTTAATTACCGGATTCTCGCCACATTGGACTTGACTGCCGCCTTTCTTACAGCTTCTGCAACCCTTTCCATGTAGCCTTTATCAAAGGGTCTTGGAAGAATAAATTCTGCATTAAGATTATCTCCGACAGACTCAGCCAAGGCAAAAGCCGCTGCAAGCTTCATCTCTTCATTGATATCCGATGCCCTTACATCCAATGCACCTCTGAATATCCCAGGGAATGCAAGGACATTATTAACTTGATTCGGAAAATCAGACCTTCCTGTTCCTATGATAAAGGCACCGGCTTCTTTGGCAAGGTCAGGCATGATTTCAGGTGTCGGGTTTGCCATTGGTAATACGATTGATTTTTTATTCATCGAAGCGACCATTTCTTTTGTCACCACACCCGGTGCGGATACCCCGATAAATATATCGGCTCCCGCCATGGCATCAGCCAGACTTCCGTCTCTGCTGCCCTTATTCGTTTTCTCTGCAAGCTCTTTCTTATATTTGTCCAAATCCTTGCGATTTTTGCTGATGATGCCTTTTCGGTCGCACATCAAAACATCTTTTATACCGATGTTTAAGAGAAGCTTTGCAATTGAATTGCCTGCCGCACCCGAACCGTTGATCACTGCGTTTACATTCTCTATCCTTTTACCGGCTAGTTTAAGTGCATTGATAATAGCTGCTGATGTAACAACGGCCGTACCGTGCTGATCGTCATGGAATACAGGGATATTCATGATCTCTTTAAGCCTTTCCTCTATCTCAAAACATCTCGGGGCTGCAATATCTTCCAGGTTGATTCCGCCGAATACCGGTTCCATCATTTTCACCGTTCTTACAATTTCATCCGTATCCTTTGTATCAAGGCAGATCGGAAATGCATCTACATTTCCGAATTCCTTGAATAAAACACATTTCCCTTCCATAACCGGAATGGATGCTGCTGCACCGATATCCCCGAGCCCTAATACTGCCGATCCATCGGATACGACTGCAATCAGGTTTGACTTTGATGTATACTCATAAACTTTTTCAGGAAATTTATATATTTCCCGGCAGGGTTCCGCTACACCGGGGGTATAGGCCGTTGATAAATCATCTCTTGTTTTCACAGGTACTTTACTGCCGACTGCAATTTTTCCTCTCAGCTTTCTGTGTAATTCCAACGCCATTTTGTTATAATCCATAATATCCTCACAATCAATAAATTATTCAGCTACAGAGAGGTTTTTGAAATTATGAATTCCGCCGGGCTCATATTCTATACCGTCAACATTTTTATTGATACCCATTGCTCCCAGCGGATAGCATACCGGTATAACCGCAACCTCTTCATTAGCGATCTCTTGCCATTCATGATAGTAGCTTAATCTCTTTTTCGGATCCGGCTCTTCAAGTGAAAGATCCATCAGTTCATGAATTCTTGCATTGTTTTGGAATGATTTATTGGTTGTTGAGCCAAAGGTATACGTACGACGCGCATCATCCCCATAGGTGAGATATGTAATCCCATAAAGGCAAGATTCATGCTCACCGGCATTTGTTTGAGCAGTAAAACCTGCACTGTCCACTTCATTAATCGCAACCTCGACCCCAATTTCCTTAAGCTGAGCCTGTATGACCTGTGCGGCAATAACCCTGGCTTGACCGTTTGTCATGATTTCGAGCTTTGTTCCATTTGGATATCCCGATTCTGACATAAGTTTTTTTGCCCGTTCCAAATCATAATTATACCCTTCTATATCTTCTGCGTATCCGTATTGATGCCAGCCCCAGAAAGATGAAGCTTTCTCTGCAAGTCCTTCATAGGATGCCTTTATGACATCATCATAATTTATTGCATATGCAATTGCCTGGCGGAGCTTCTGATCGTTGCCGGGTGCTTTGGAAACATTAAAAGCAAAATATACCAGGTTAGTGCCTTTATATTGTATCAGTTCAAGTTTTGGGTCATCCGATATGATATTCAGCTCCGAATTGTTGGGATCAATGCAAACATCTATTTCACCATTCTGCAGTGCAATCAGCCTGGCTGAATCTTCAGGAATGGTTACCAGCTTCAGGGTCTCCGCTTTCGGAAGCTCTCCCCAATAGTCGTTGAAACGGCTCAATAACACATAGTCGCTATCCGCAAATTCTTTATGAACCCATGTGCCAGTGCCAATTTCAGGCCCTTTTTTTTCATCGGCTTCAACGGCTTGGCGGCTGAGAATGCTCATGACAGGTTGAGACAGCAATTGCAGCCAGTCCATATTCGGCTTATCAAGTACGATTTTTACAGTATAGTCATCCACCGCTTCCATGGATTTTATATAGCTAAACATGAATCTTGCAGATTGAATCGCACTTTTCTTACCCCGTTCAAATGAAAAAATTACATCATCGGCTGTGAAATTGCCGCCATTGTGAAATTTGACGCCTTCACGAAGCTTAAATTCCCAGGTCACATTGTCGTCATACATTTTCCAGCTGGTTGCAAGAGAAGGGATGATCTCCTTCTTTTCATTATCGTAATAGGCAAGGGTGTCATGAGTCAGCAGAAACAAGCGTTTATGCTGAACGTTATTAATGCTTTGCGGATCGGTATTCGTTATCTTTGTACCGGCTGCTACAACAAGGTCTTTTTTGTAGGCAGGCTCAGCAGAAGCTGTTTCCTCAGATGCTTTATTATCGGCCGTTTGGGAAGCGTTTTCCGGTTTTGCACCACATCCGGTCGTTAATGTCAGAAGAATTACCATGGATAATGTCAGCGCCATAATTCTGATTGGTAATAGACTCTTTTTCATAAATACACTCCTTCAACGTTATATTTTGTTTGCTCATTGTGCTTACGAATGCTGTTATACCAAGTGACAAGCCACAAAATGACCAGGCTCAGTTTCCTTAAGGGCCGGGCAACTGTTTCTGCATTTTTCAACCACTAAAGGGCACCGCTTTGAAAACCTGCATTCATCTTTGGGATCAATAGGTGAAGAAATTTCTCCTTTCAGCAGGAACCGCTCCGTCTTTTCACCCGTTTCAGGGATAAGAATTGCTGAAAGCAAGGCTTTTGTGTATGGATGAGCAGGGTTTTCAAATAGCTCTTCAGCAGGGGCTTTCTCAACAATTTGACCTAAGTACATGACGACAATATCATCCGAAAAATGGTTTACAACTGCAAGGTCATGGGTTATGAACATATATGTAAGGCCATATTGTTTTTGAAGTCTTTGCAATAGATTGAGTATTTGTGCCTGAATGGAAACATCAAGAGCAGAAACAGGCTCGTCGCATACAATGAATTTGGGATTCATTGCCAAAGCTCTGGCTATGCCGATACGTTGTCTTCTTCCGCCGTCCAGCTCATGGGGATATGTATTTATCAGACGTTCCGCAAGGCCAACTGTATCCATGAGCTCCAGCACTCTTTCTTCTATTGCTTTTTTATTCTTAATAATCTTATTTACTATAATCGGTTCGCTGATTATTTGATTAACGGTTTTCCTCGGATCCAGAGATGAAAAGGGGTCTTGAAAAATAATCTGCATTTCAGTTCGAAGCTTTCTGACTTCATTTTGACTTATCCCGCTTATATCCCTGCCGTTAAAAATGATTTTTCCGTCTGTCGGGTCTAAAAGGCGAAGTATGACTCTGCCGCAAGTAGATTTGCCGCAGCCTGACTCACCAACCACGCCTAAAGTACGTCCCTGTTCGATAGAAAAAGATATATTGTCCACAGCATGAAGCATTCCCCGTGATGTTTTGAAATATTTTTTTAGATTATGAACCTCCAGGACTTTATTCGACATTTTTTCCGCCCTTTCTCCTGATATGGAAATTTGGATCATCATAGGCTAAACAGCAAACGATGTGATCACTGACAAAACGGCTGTCCGGAATGCGCAGGCCGCACTCTTCCCTGGCATATGCGCATCTTGGCTCGAAAGCACAGCCAGGGGGCAAATTTACCGGATCCGGCATAAGACCGGGAATCGGACGCAGTTCACTTTTTCTGTTTTTAATATTCGGTAAAGAATTAAACAGACCTTCGGTATATGGATGCAAGGTATTGTTGAATACCTGGTCAAGAGTACCTTTCTCGATAATCCTGCCGGCATACATTACAGCAACTTCATCGCAGACTTCCGCAACAATTCCAAGATCGTGGGTTATCATTATCATTGCGGTACCGTATTTCTCTTTAAGCGCTTTCATAAGCGCAAGTACTTGGGCTTGAATTGTAACATCCAAAGCGGTTGTAGGTTCGTCGGCAATGAGTAATTGAGGATTGCAAGCTAAAGCAATAGCAATAACTACACGCTGTTTCATACCTCCGGAAAACTGATACGGGAATTCACTTGCACGATAGCCTGGAATACCGACGAGTTCAAGCATCTCCTTAGCCTTTATCATTGCATCTGCAGGTGAAAGCTGTTCATGTATTTCCAAACTCTCTGCAATTTGTTCACCTACAGTAAAAACAGGATTCAAGCTTGTCATAGGATCCTGAAATATCATTGAAACTTCTTTTCCTCTGATTTTTTCAAGATTAGATACGGACATTTCCATGACATCTTTTCCATTGAGTAAAATATTGCCTTTACCGATGATTCCGGGCGGATCGGGAACAAGACGCATTACCGCTAAAGCAGCCGTTGTTTTTCCGGCCCCTGTTTCACCAACCAAACCAAGGGTTTTACCTTTTTCCAAGGTCAGACTGACGCCGTTTACAGCCCGGATAATCTCACCATCAACTTCAAAACGCACTTCCAAATCTTGAATATCAAGAATTACATTTTTATTTTCCATCTATACTTATTCTCCTTATCTTCTAAGTTTGGGGTCCAACGCATCTCTTAATCCATCACCTAAAAGATTAAGCGCAAGAACAGTAATCATAATGGCAAGACCGGGAAAAAACGTTAAGAGACTGTTTGTTCTTATATATTGACGTCCGCTGGACAACATACTACCCCATTCAGGGGATGGCTGCGGCACGCCAAGCCCCAGGAAGCTCAGCGCAGAAGCTGAAATAATGGCCGAAGCTACGCGAAGCGTCGTTTGAACGATAATAGGGGATAAACAGTTGGGGATAATATGACCAAATATGATTCTTGCTTCTTTCAGACCAATCGCCCGGGAAGCTTCAATATAATCAGAATAGCGGACTGTAAGGACCGCCGCGCGTGTTACGCGGATAAACTGCGGAACGCTGCTGATTCCAACCGCAATCATAAGATTTACCGTGCTTGCCCCAAGGGCTGCAACAATTACGATGCCCATCAAAATATTTGGTATGGAAGCAAAGATATCCGTTGCTCTCATAATGATTTCTTCAGTTACTCCACCGAAATATCCTGCAATTGAGCCCAGGACAACACCAATTGCAAGAGCTATCGCAACAGCTACAATACCGACAGAAAGTGAGAATCTTGTGCCGTATAATAAACGAAAGAATACATCACGACCAACTTCATCTGTCCCCAATATGTGTTCCCTGCTGGGAAGCTGCATACGCTGAGGAATGTTCTGCTTAATAACCTCCGCATCATAATCCAGGATAACATCTGCAAATATGGCAATCAGAGCTAAAATGACAACGATAGCCAAGCCGACCATTGCCCCCTTGTTTTTTTTGAGCCTGCGCCATATTTCAGCCCCCTGGCTGCGTTTTTGATAACGTTTCGATGCACTGATTTTCAGTTGTTCCTTTGGTTTCAAAGTATTGGCGGTGGACATGCTTAGGAACCTCCTTTTGAATACTGGGCTCTTACACGCGGGTCTACGGCTGCATACAATAAATCGACGCCCAACAAAACAATACTGATTGTAATGGTTTTTAAAATGATAGAGCCGGTTACCATTGGGATATCCCGCGCATAGATAGAATCAATAATCAATCTGCCCACTCCAGGCCATGCAAAAACCGTTTCTGTCAGTACAGCTCCGCCTATTACATTACCAAACTGTGTGCCGATAATTGTGATAATAGGAATAAGGGCATTCTTTAAAGCATGCTTGTTTATTACCTTCCGTTCGCTTACACCCTTTGCGCGAGCCGTCCTCAGGTAGTCTTGCCGAATAACATCCAGCATGGATGAGCGTGTTATTCTGGTTAACGTGGCAGTAAGGCCCGTACCAATTGTAATTGCAGGCAGTACTAAACTGATCAGCCCATGGTCGCCTCCCGAGGGAAAAAGCTTTAACCGCAAAGAAAATGTGATGATCAGAATCAATCCCAGCCAAAAGTTCGGCATGGATAAACCAAGTAATGCAGCAACCATGCTGACATTATCCCCGATTTTTCCGCTGTGCACCGCTGCATATATACCAAGCGGAATAGAAAGTATTATGGATACAAGTATTGATGCAACGGCAAGCTTTAGAGTCGCCGGCAAACGTTCAGAATACACTTCAAAAACACTTCTGCCCGATATATATGACTTTCCCAGGTCGCCTCTCAGCAATCCTCCCATGTATTCAGCATATCTGACTAACAGCGGCCGGTCCAGTCCAAGCTCGGCACGAAGTTCTTCCACTTCCTCCTGTGTAGCGCCTCCCCCGGTAATAACATTAACAACATCGCCGGGTGCTTGATCCAATATGGCAAAGATCAGAAATGATACTCCGATTATTACTGGGATAATAAGAAGAAGCCGATTGAAAATATAACGATACATATTTCCCTCCCAATTCTCATAGTTTTGATTTAAATCCTCCTCTTTGCTCATGATGTTTTTGAATGCATTCGATTTAATTATTGAGCAAGAAGTATGCCATTATTATGATTTTTCTGAAACTTCAAACATTGGAAATGGCAAGTCTCTCTCTCTCAGCTAAAATGTTTGCGGTTTGCCGATCGGCAATAACGGCCCTCAAACAAAAAAGCGGCAGAAATTGCCGCTTAAAGGCAAAAACTGCCTATGGTAATTCCGTTCACACTGTTTCTTGAAGATAACTTGTTATAACATTCATTGCAAGCTGAAAACCGCAGGGTAAGCTTGAAATGTATATAAATTCGTTTCTTGTATGTGAAAAATCCCCTGAATATGTCCCTGTACTTACCGCCGGAATTCCGATTGAAAGCGGTATATTGCAATCCGTTGAACTCGAGCGGAATGTCGCCGCTTTGCCGGTGGCTTTTTCCGTTGCTGCAGCAACACGGCTTTGCAAGCGGCTAAAATGGTCCGCATCTATATCCCCCATACAAGGGCGCTGTCCTATGACCTCCAAATTAACGATAATCCCCATGTTTCTGTAAGCTTCAATTACGCTCTGCAGCAACTTTTCCATTTTTTCAAGACATATGCGGGAATCACTCCTGAATTCATACAACATATATGCCTGCTCGGCAATTGTATTTACCGATGTACCGCCATTGATTATTCCCACGTTATAAGTTGTACGGCTGTCACCGTCTTGAGGTACTTTAACATCGTAAAGAGTCGATATCATGGATGCAAGATAATGAATCGCATTGCGGTTTCCAAATTTACCGAATGAATGCCCGCCTTCGGTGCGAACTTCAATCATATATCGTTTTGAGCCTACTGCTTTATTGCATATTGAGCCATAGGTTCCGTCAAAGGAAATGACGTTTTCAATACAGCTGCCATAGTCCTGCATTAATTTTCGGCTTCCTTTTAAATTGCCAAGCCCTTCTTCTCCCGAATTTGCCGCAAAAATCATACCCGGGCCATTCGTAATATTATTTATAACGAACCTTGCACAAAGCATTAAGACTGCCAGATTCGCCGTATTGTCACCTACTCCGGGGCAAAAAAGCCTGTCACCTTCTTTATGTGAAGGCATGGGCTCGGTATCAGGAAATACCGTATCCATATGAGCCATAAATAATATTCTGGGTTTGCTGTTATCGCAATTAACTTTGCATACAACATTTAATGCATCATCAATATGTACTTCTTTTGCCCCGGCTTGCACAAACCATTTTCTGCAAAAATCCGCCCTCAATTCTTCGTGATTGGATGGCGCAGGAATGCTGCACAATTCCATGATTAGTTTTTCAAGCTCATCTATATGCTCATCTATATAAAGCTTCGCCTTTTTTTGAAGCTCCTGATCAATGTTTTCGATTTTCAGCTCTTTCATTTGATTCATTCTCCTTCAAATGTTATATTTCTTAGAATCTTGGGAAACAGTTCAATGAAATGTCATACCACCTGCCATGCTCCGGATTGATGGCAATGCCGCCGGGACATAATGCTCTAAACGCTTCGCAGAATGCTTCGACAACAGGTAAATATTCTTCGGGGGTTTTTTTCAGATCCATATGATGCGGGATTACAATTTTTGCACCTATGTCATTTGCAAAAGCTGCAATTTCTTCCGGAATGGGTCTGGTAAGCTGCAATATTGCCAAATCCGGCTTAACATCTTTCAGCATATTGAGTTGTTCTATACTTGGTGTATTTCCATAAGTCAGAATTTTAAAATGCGGTGTTGTTATTATGTAATTTCTGTATTCTAAAGTACCGAACCAACCTAAAGGATACAGATCCTTATGCCGGTCATAGAGAGGGTTATCCTTGAAGCTCGTAGCAGTCGTAATAAAAGGCTTTCTCATATTCTGGTGCCTGCCCATTAATGCTTTGATTTTCACCCAGCCGAAATCCAATTCTGTGTTGTGGCATACCGGATACAGAAAGTGTGCGTTTCGGTTTAAGTATTTTGCTAAATCCATAGCGCTTAGATCTCCCACAATGACTTTTGATTCAAATTTGTCCATCAGGTAACCTATATCTGTTACATGGTCCCAATGGGTATGTGACACGAGTATAATATCCGCACCTTCAATGATTTCCGCAGTTGCATCCGTTCCCGGAGACAAGCCGATAAAGGGGTCGATGACAACTGTTTTATCACCGATTTTAATTTCAAAACAAGTTACGGTTATCCATCGAATGCTGATCAGGGGTGAAAAGGCTTCCTTTTTCATTTTACATCCTCCTTTATGTTTAAATAATACCTATAACATAAACACAGCAAATTTCATGCCATTCCATAAAGGTTTTTTCTGTGTCTGTTTACCTTTCTAATGAATTGCATAGCTTGACCATATATACTATAATTTAATTATTCAAGCATCAATACTTTGGAGATGAGAAGGGATCAGATAAGTGAAGCATTTGTTTAAATCCAGCCCATGGTGGATAGTGATCGGCGTTTTGCTTTTTCTCTTTGAAATGCCGGCGTATGCTTTAAATGAAGAATTGAAAGTGGCTTTTGTAACGGGCCTGCCTCCCTATCAGTTTTTGGATGAATCCCAAAATCCTGTCGGCATGCACATAGATATTCTCAATGCTATTGCCCGTGAAAACGATTTGATGATCGAATATATTCCTATGAAGAGCAAAAGAGAAAGCATAGAAGCTTTTAACAAAGGAAAAGTGGATCTGGTTCTTGGAACCCTCCTTTCTGATAAAACATATTATAAAGGTTCTACCACAAGCGAGATCTCTTCTTCAAAATTATATATGATCGCATTAAAAGATTATTGGGAAACGAATCCCAACCTTTCTAACGGAAGAGCCGTTGCGGTTTATGAGTATGATACGGTAAATTATTATCTTGTTTCAAGTTTAGGTGCTATCAGGTATATTGTAACCGGTAACCAGGAAGAAGTCATGGAAGTGGCAAAAAAAGGAAGAGCAGATTTAATCATAGGTGTGAAAAACAGTATTCTTTATCAATTAAGACAAGATTCAATTGAAGATAAATATACCACAATACATAATAATATTGACACAATAAGTTATGGAATGATTGTGCATGAAAACAGCGGAAATTTACTGCATGTGCTTAATAACGGAATTGCCTCTTTGCGTTCAAGCTCCGAATATGAAAAAATATTGAACAAATGGATTGTAACGGATGATCAGGATTATTGGAAGAAAATTGTTAAGCCCTATATATATTTTTTAGTCTTTATTGCTTTTTGCAGTATGATATATATAATAGTCAGCTACAACATTAATAAATTGCTCAAAAATCAGGTGGATAGAAAAACCGGAGAGCTTTCCGCTGCAAACTTGGAATTGGAAAAACGGCTTCAGCAGATTGAAGCTGAAAGTGACCTTCGAAGCAGAATAATTGAATTTTCTCTGGGTGGAATGGTGCTGGTGGACTGCAGCTTCAATATCATTTTTATTAATAAAGTTGCATTATCCTTTGCGAGAATAGAACAAAATCCCGTTAGACAAAACCTATTGGATTTTCCTGTTTTGGGAGAAATAATGAAACCGCTGTCCGACCATATTTTTAAAGGTGAGCATTCTTTGGAAAATCAAACCTGCCGTTTAATGACAGATGATGAAACACGTACATTTCGTTATAATATTACCCAAACATACGAATGCGGTAAAATATCAGGCGCTCTTTTTACCATTGTCGATATAACAGGCGAAGAAATAGAAAAACAGAAAATTTTTGAAAAAGAAAAAAATCTCGCATTGAGCAGACTTGTTGCCGGTATTGCACATGAAATCCGGAACCCGCTTATGTCTATACGCACTTTTGCAACTTTAATCAATACACGGGGGGACGAAAAAGATTTTCAAAGTGATTTTGCAGAATTTGTGCCTAGAGAGACAGATAGAATAGATATGCTGATTCAAGGACTCATTGATTATGCGAAGCCTGTTAAAGGCGATATAGAAGAAGTGCTGGTAAAGGATATTATTAAAGACTGTCTGTATCTTACAAAGACAATGAAAAAAAATAAACAAATAGAACTGGAAACAGATATCGACGACCATTTGTGTATTACGGTAAACAGCAATCAAATTCGCCAGGTGATAATAAATATTATATTGAATTCTTTAGAATCTATGGAAAAAAGGTTAACCTTGCATCCGGACAGCATTTCTAAGCCGCTTATAATGAAAATAAGCGCATACGCACATAGATCAAGTGCCGTAATAACAATTACGGATCAGGGTATGGGAATGGATGGAACTAAGCTAAAAAAATGTACAGAACCATTTTTTACAACAAAAGAAAAAGGAACCGGACTTGGTCTCGCACTGTCAAAGCAATATGTCGAAGAAAACGGCGGCACGCTGGTAATTAACAGTAAAGAGCTTGACTATACCAGTATACAGCTAATTTTCAGGAGGGAAAATCCATGAAATACAGAATAACAATTATTGATGATGAGCCTATTATTTGCAGATCCCTTAAGCTTGCACTAGAAAAAGAATATGATGTTGAAACTTTTACCGATAAAGATAAAGCTCTGGAATCAATCACTAAAGAAAGCTGTGATCTTGTACTTTTGGACTTGTGTATCGGCGAGCATAACGGGATAGAAACATTAAAAAAAATAAAAGAAATTGACAGTACGACTGCTGTTATCATGATGACAGCTTACGCAAGTATACGTTCCTCTGTGGATGCTATGAAAAATGGCGCTTTTACATATCTTGCAAAACCTATTGACATTGAAGAGCTGATTATATTTATCAATCAGGCACTGGAATTTAAGCAATTGAATAAGCATATTGAATATTTGAATGATGAGCTTGCAGGCCGCCACAAATATAGTGATCTGATAGGCGAAACATCGGCAATGAAGCAAATTTATGAAAAAATCGAACTGTTTAAAGATACGGATGCCAGTATAACTATAACGGGTGAAAGCGGGACCGGTAAGGAATTGGTTGCCAGGGCCATGCATTTTTACGGCCGTCGAAAAAAAGGCCTTTTTATGGCAGTTAACTGTGCAGCTATTCCGGAAGGGCTTATAGAGGGAGAATTTTTTGGGTATAAAAAAGGATCCTATACCGGGGCCGCAGCAGACAAAAAAGGGAAACTCGAAATGGCTGACAAAGGAACCCTTTTCCTTGATGAAATTGGCGATATGCCATTAAACTTACAAGGGAAGCTGCTAAGAGTCTTACAGCAAAAAGAATTCACACCTATTGGCGGCACTCAGGCTAAAAAAATAGATGTCCGTGTCATAGCAGCGACTAACCGGGACTTGGAACAAATGGTTAAGGAGGGTACTTTCAGACAAGATTTCTATTATCGCTTAAATGTTGTACCTATCCACATTCCCCCGCTGCGTGAGAGAAAAGAAGATATTCCGCTGCTGTGTAAATACTTTATTAATAAATGTGCAAATGAACAAGCAAAGCGTATTAATGGATTAACCGCTAAAGCTGAAAGCATCTTGCTGCAGCATCCATTTTACGGAAACATCCGCGAGCTCTCCAATGTTCTGGAATATGCTGCAATAGTATGCTCCGGTAACATTATTGATGCTCACCACCTGCCTGAATATATCCTGAATCCGAAAAATGACGACGGGAATTATAAATCTACGATGAACTTTGCCGGAATGACTTTGCGGGACGTGGAAAGAATTGTGATTAGTGATTGCTTAAAAAGGAATAACAAGCATCAGAGAAAAACGGCTGAAGAACTTGGAATCAGCGAACGCGGCTTAAGAGATAAAATCAAACAATATGGTTTGTGAAATATATTTATAAGCACAAACGAATACCTAAACATAATCAAGGTGCTGTTGCACAGCTGACTATCTGTTAGTTGCAACAGCCCCTTCTATTTTATTTTCACTGTAGGAAAACATCTTCTTGGGGTTGTATATAATTGGCCATTTCTTTGAGGGTTCTCCATGAGCTCTGCTATATTTGATTATCGACTGATAATATTTTATATTTTAGTGGTAGTTCAAGCTGCTTCTTAATGGTTTTCAATAATATCAACTAATTCTATATATTATGCCGCATTTAGCCAGCTAACGCATTACCTCAAAAAGTCTTTTGCGATTTTCCTTAGTGATTTTTGCAATTCCGGCAGCTTATTTTGTACTACATCCCATATGATAACTGTATCTATTCCAAAATAATCATGAATCAAAATGTCTCTAAGCCCCGCAACCTTTTTCCATTCAACATTAGGATAAGCTAGCTTGATTTCATCTGGTATTTTTTTTGCCGCTTCTCCCAAAATTTCAAGGTTTCTAATAGTTGCATCCTGTACAAGTTCATCCTTCGCAAAGCTTTCATATGACATTTTAGAAGTATACCTTTGAATTTTTTCTATCGCTCCAAGCATGTCATTTAAATAGACATCAGGCTGCCTCGACATAATGCACACTCCTTAGTATCTCGTCCCTGAGCTCTTTTTTTATATTTTCTTCAATGACTAAGTCTATCCTTTTATTTAGAAGTTCCTCGAGATAAAATTTCAAATCGATATAATTGTCAAAAGTCTTTTTATGTGGTTCGAAAGAAATCAGAATGTCTATATCACTTGTCTCTGTCGGTTGCCCCTTTGAATATGAGCCAAAGATACCAAGACGAGAAATACCAAATTTTTTGATATGATTCAAGTTTTCTATTAACAAAGCCTCTATACTCTCTATTTTTAGCAAAAGAGCCACCTCCTTTAATTAACATTAATTGCATACATAACAAGATTGTGATCATTGTTGCTATCTGTATTTTAATTATATCATTTATAATAAAGTTTATACTACAGAAAAAATACTGCTTTTCAAAAAAGCATTAACACAGCCAATTAGACGACTACAGGTCGCTTCATCTACTTCTTAGTAATTTCAACCATTTTCGCCTAGTATGCCGTCATGCTGCCGTCGCAAGGTCGTCAAGCGGTCGGCAAATGTCACAATTGTATCACATAAAATAAAAACTCTGGGGACTAAATCCTCAGAGTTACTTGCGTTTTATGGCGGAGAGAGAGGGATTCGAAGCCGGATGGCCGGCAGCCACACTTTTTAGTGAATTACGGGTTCTGTATAATTATCGGATATAATCGGTTCATACTTACTAATTGTCCATTTCTTTGAGGGTTCTCATTCCCTCTCTATAAAAAATAAATAAAAAAGACTCTTTGCTAAATTGCCAAAAGCCTTGAAAATAATCATATATGGCGGAGAGAGAGGGATTCGAACCCTCGGACCGCGTTAACAGTCACACGATTTCCAGTCGTGCGCCTTAGACCAACTCAGCCATCTCTCCATTTGTCGAGCTGTTGCCCGTACTTTAGTATTATACTAAATAAGCCGTTAAATATCAACAGGTATTTTGTTTGTGGTTTTACATAATTTTGTTGCTTTTCTGAATGCTTTACTTTAAAAATGGCAATTTTTATGGTAGAGTGATTATAACATATAGGTAGTATGTGGATTATCGGTATCGTTGATTCACACACACGAAAGAGGAATAAATTTATGAAGTTTTCTGTTGATAAAAATCTTGTAAAATACAGTGTTTATATAATTGTGCTGGCAACTATCCTGTATATTATATATAGGATAGTATCCAACCTTGAGTTCATACTCAGTACTGTCATGAGTGCTCTGTCCGGGCTGCTTGTCATTCTGACTCCGTTTATAATCGCGCTGTTCATAGCTTATCTGCTTCACCCTATAGTGTGCTGGATTGAGTGTAATGTAATTCATGGCAAGTGGTTCAAAAAGCATCAAAAGCTGAAACGCACCACCAGTGTCCTGTTTACCTATATTCTGGTTTTTGGGATATTTGTCATATTGCTGTACAGTATTTATGCCATGATCGGCGGGCAGATCAGCAGGCAGGTTGATATAAATGCGGTTATTGATTCTATTTCCAATTATTCAAAAAGATATAACCAGATATTTGAGCAGCTGCGGGTTGCTCTTGAAAACAGTGGGCTGTCTGAGAATCTGAAGCAGCAGTTTATCAATACTGCCGAAAGCGTCAATCAGTTATTAGGCTCTGCAATTTCAAAAACCTTCGACCAGTTAAAAAGGATGGGAAGTAATATAGTAAATATAGTACTGGGCCTTATAATTGCCTTTTATATTTTGAAGGACCTGGAATACTTCAAACAGTTATACAGCAAGACTACAAAGGCGCTTATGAAGGAGCGGAAAGATGAGAAGCTGAAAAGCTTTTTCAGCGATATCAATTCCATAACCTCCAACTTCATAAGGGGGCAATTGCTGGATGCCCTGATTGTAGGAATCCTGTGCTCTATAGGACTTTCAATAATCGGACTGGACTTTTCTGTCCTGATAGGAATGATAGCCGGTATATCCAATATAATCCCTTATTTCGGACCAATACTCGGGTCTGTGCCTGCAATAGTTGTAGGGCTCCTCAGCGGAAGCCCCATAAAAGCTCTTTTTGCCGTAATCGTGCTTGCTGCAGTGCAACAGATCGACGGCACCCTAATTGCACCCCGGGTTGTGGGAGACAGCGTGGGGCTGCATCCGGTGTTTGTAATGCTTTCCATAATAATAGGCGGTGCTTATTTGGGGTTGCTGGGAATGCTTATAGCAGTTCCCACAGCGGCTATTATAAAGATGTTTCTGCTCCGGTGGATAGCGGATAAAAAAAGCGTGGATCTATAGATCTACGCTTTTTTTATCTTGTTTATCGCATCAACTGTATAGTTAATCTCTTCCATCCTGTTGAAGTGACTGAAGCTGAAGCGTACCGTACCCTGGGGGAAGGTTCCCAGGGTCTTGTGCGCCGACGGGGCGCAGTGAAGGCCGCATCTGGTCATTATTCCATATTCCCTGTCAAGTCCGTAGGCTATTTCCGCATTGTCCCTTCCCTGAAAATCCAGCGACACCACCGCTGTCCTGCCCATAATGCCTTCGATTCCTGCAAGTCTTACATCCTTCATATTGGATATCTCATTTATAAATGCTCCTGTCAGTCTCATTTCACTGGCCCAGACGTTTTCTATACCGATTGTCTCCAGATATTTCAGGGCTGTATTGAGTCCAAATATCCCTGGAATGTTGGGAGTCCCCGCTTCAAATTTGTCCGGCAGGTATTCCGGCTGTTCCTCACTGTCTGAAAAGCTTCCCGTCCCCCCGGTTATGTAAGGACTCATTGTATTTGCCAATCTGTCACTTACCACAAAACCGCCTATACCCTGAGGCCCCATAAGCCCTTTATGTCCTGTGAAAGCAATTGCGTCAGCATTCAGCTGTTGAAAATCCAGCCTCAGGGCTCCCGCGCTCTGTGCTGAGTCTATTATGAAAGCAAGCCCCTTTTCCTTGCATATTTCTCCAATTTCATAAATTGGCAGCACAGTACCGCTGACATTGGATGCATGAGTCATTATAACTGCTTTTGTATTGGCTTTTATTTGCCCTGTTATATTCTTTGAATCCAGCACTCCATAGTTATTGCACTGTACTCGCGAGAATTCCGCTTCTTCTTTAAGCTGCATCAGCGGCCTCATCACTGCATTGTGCTCCATGGAGGACACTATGCAATGGTCTCCTTTCCTGATAAAACCTTTTATTATATAGTTCAGGCTCTGGGTTATATTCTGGGTGAATATAACGTTTTCCGGCTTGTCAAAATTAAAAAGCCTGCAAAGCTGCTCCCTTGTCTCAAAAACCACTTCCTCGGCAGAAAGCGAGCTTTTATATACTCCCCGCTTCACATTGCAGCCGATATTGTCTATAAAATGCTTAACTGCATCACTGACTCCAGGTGCCTTGGGATATGCAGTGGCAGCATTGTCCAAATATGCTCCGTTCATTGATTTCACTCCCTTACTTTTACTCATTAAGCATATAATATCCACCAGTGTTTGTCATAAAAAAATTAGCTTCACTCGTTTTTGTTCGCTACTTATATATTTCGCGAAATGTTTCCTTGATTGTTATTGAATTCGCACTATACCCGATGTAATA
>LOES01000165.1 GCA_001515955.1 Clostridia bacterium BRH_c25
ATATCCTTGATTTGGTTAATAATCTGGAAATCCCTGTAGTAACAACTCTTCATACGATATTGTCGGAACCTGATCCGGAACAAAGGCATATTATCAATGAACTTGGAAAAAAGAGTGAGAAAGTGATAACCATGGCCCAAAACACCAAACAAATGCTTCAATCAATATATGGTGTTGAATTGGGAAAAATTGAAGTCATTCATCATGGTGTTCCCCAAAAACTGATTCGATCAAGGGAGACCTTAAAGAAGAAGCTTGGCTATGAGAATAGGCAGATAATAAGTACCTTTGGTCTTATAGGACCTGGAAAAGGGATAGAGCATGGTATTGAAGCAATAGCCAAGGTAGTCGGCGGTAACACTACCAGTGATGTACTATATCTTATCCTGGGCCAAACTCATCCGGCTCTAAAAGAAGAAGGAACTGCTTATAGAAATAAGCTGGAAGGACTTGTAAATAAGTTCGATCTGAGTAGAAATATAAGCTTTGTTAATAAATACCTTTCAAAGGATGAAATAATACAATATTTGCAGTTGTCAGATATTTATATGACTCCATATTTGGCAAAAGATCAGGCAGTAAGCGGTACCCTGGCTTATGCAGTGGGTTATGGCAAGGCAATTGTTTCTACACCATACTTATATGCTAAAGAAATGTTATCAGAGGGAAACGGATTACTTGCTGAATTCAGCAGTCCTGACTCTTTGGCTGATTGCATAAAACAAATTCTGCAAGATCCTGATAAAAAAGCGATGATGGAAAGAAAAACAGCGAAGATTGGTAGAACAATGTATTGGAACAAGGTAGCACTGCATTATACGAATGTTTTATTAAGCATTATCACAGCAGCCCCTCATAAAATTGGTGCAGTGTAATGCGTCATACAGACAGGGACATGCTGTTCAGTAATTATCTGTTTACAATAACTGATGATGTGGGTATCTTTCAACACAGTATATACGGTATTCCTGACCTAAGCAGAGGATATACAACGGATGATAATTCAAGGGCATTGATACTGGCAGTGATGCTTTTCGAAGGGTTTAAGGAAAGAGAATATTTGGGACTTATATACAAATACTTGGCTTTTATGCTTTATGCGCAAAACAATGACGGAAAGTTTAAGAATTTTATGAATTTCAGAAGAGAGTTTTTAGAGGATGAAGGATCAGAAGATTGCTTTGGAAGATGTTTATGGGCTTTAGGACGTACAGTATCAAGTTCCTCTATTCCGGAAAATATTAAAAAAAGCTGTTGGCATATGATAAATAGAGCATTGGAACACTGGCCGAATCTTGATTCGCCGAGAGCAAAAGCATATTCTATAGTCGGATTAAGCTATTTGACGGAAAGAATTGAAGTGATCAAACATATTGAGAGGCTGTCAATGTCTTTGGTGGAACAGTATACACAATACAAGGATGATGATTGGCATTGGTTTGAGAATTCCATGACTTATGGCAATGCTTTTTTTCCATGGTCGTTATTCAAGTCGTTTAGAATATTAAAAAAGGATGTCTTGCTTGAAACAGCGCAGGAAAGTATGGACTTTCTCGGGGACATAACATTAAAGGGTGCCTATTTTAAACCTATTGGCTGTAAAGGATGGCTTATGAAAGGTGAAAAGGCTGCAGAATATGACGAGCAGCCTATTGAAGCATGTGAAACACTGCTTTCGTATTTGGATTACTATGAAATAACGAAAGATAAGGTACACCTCGATAATGCAGTCAAGTGTTTTTGCTGGTATACCGGACAGAATTCAATGGGATTGTCTCTAATAGATGAAGAAACAGGTGCTTGTTATGATGGGTTAAATGAAAATGGCCTGAATTACAATCAAGGGTCTGAAAGCATAATTTCTTATGGAATAGCATTCATGGAAATTAGTAGAAAAGTTAGATTAACCAAAATGACAGCAACTGAGTAAAGAAGGATAATTTGTAAATTGGGCATATTTTAAAAAATAAATATTTTAAGGAGTATATAATGATAAAACCAACAACAAAGGAATTGATGAAGAAGGTTGATAGCACATATACGCTATGTAATATAGTAGGCAAGAGGGCAAGACAGCTGGTGGAGGGAGCTTATCAGCTTACAGAATGTAATTCTGCAAAACCTGTTTCTATTGCAGCTAAAGAGGTGTGTGAAGGGAAAATTACTTATGTTCGAAATAAGATTGTTCTTAAGAAAAAACGTAATCAGGATGAAAGTATGTTTGAATCATGCAATTAGATTTATCACATTTCCCAGAGATGTATAGGAGACCATATGATCAAATTTAAAAAACTAGGGATCGTTATGAAACCATTAAAAGACCATTTTGGAAGCTTTGCCAGGTTTAATCCCGGTATTCAGTTGAAGGATGGAATTGTTCACATGCTTTACAGGGCTGTAGATAGTGATATAAAGGATGGAGAAAATTATATATCCTATATTGGCTATGCCAAGCTGGATATAAACACTAATATACTATATGATTCAAACAAAAAAGTAATATACGCTACTCTGCCTGAGGAAGTCAAAGGCTGTGAAGATCCAAGGATTGTCGAATTTGAGGATGGTTTTTATGTTTTTTATACAGCTTTTGATGGCATAACAGCCAGGGTAGCAATAGCTAAAACTGAAGATTTTGTTCAGTATGAAAAACTGGGCGTTATAAAGCATTTTAGTTGGGATAAAGATGCTTTTATATTTCCTGAAAGAATTAATGGGATGATTGCTTATTTGCACAGAATTTCGCCAAATATTCAGCTGGACTATTTTGAAAGCTTTGATGAACTACTCTCTCTAAATTCGTGGGCAGATTATGAAAATAAGATTGAAACATCAGTAATTATGAAAAGTGAGTATTTCTGGGAAAATCAGAAAATCGGCGGTAGTGTACCACCGATTAAAACGGATGAAGGCTGGCTATTATTATATCATGCGGTGGATGATAAACTTGTATATCGCGGAAGCGTGGCACTTCTTGATTTAGAAAATCCTTCAAAGGTGATAGCACGAATACCGTATCCGCTTCTTGAGCCTGAAGAAGAATATGAATTGTATGGTGATGTCAATAATGTCGTATTTCCGGAAGGTGCATATATTTATAATGGTGAATTGTTTATATATTATGGTGCAGCGGATAAGTATATTGCTCTTGCTAAAATTGGAGTAGACGAATTGCTTGGCGAGCTTGAAAAGTATCCTGTATAAATCGGCATAAATGGGGTAATATGTACAGGCGCACTGTGTTTATGAAAACACAGTGCGCCTGTATTGCATTCATTATTATATCCTGAACTTTTTTACCATGTCATTAAGCTTCTTAGCCAGCTCAGCCTGGTTTTGGGTTGATTTGGCTATTTCCTCAATAGCGATAGCTGTATCCTTTACACTGTCTGAAATACCTTCAGTGCCGGTTGATGTTTGCTCTGCAGTGGCAGAGACATTTTGAATTGCACTGCTTACTTGCTCTATAGAGGCTGACATTAATCTGGAGGCTTCTGAAATTTTGTCTGCCATCACATTAATGTAGTGTGCATCTTTCTCATATTGGATACCCATATCAACAAATATTTTATAATCCGGCTCTACGGTATTATCAATAAAGTCCAATATTTCTTTTGTATTTTGAGACAGATTATCAAATGCCGTTTGCACTTGGGCAATAACATTATGAATATTAACCACGGTTTGCGATGATTGTTCAGCAAGATGACGGACCTCATTTGCTACTACAGCAAAGCCTTTGCCCTGTTCTCCTGCCCTTGCGGCTTCTATAGCAGCATTAAGTGAAAGTAAATTTGTCTGAGCAGCTATACTGCTTATGATGTCTGCCATCAGCTTTATCTCCTCAACGATCTTTCCATCTTCAATTGCCTTTAGCACATTGGTTTGCTTTTCATCATATATAGATTTTGCTGATTCCATTGATTGATTTCCTCTATTTCTAATTTGAACAGCACGGCTTTGGATATCTTTAGAAGCAGAGTCTGTGTCCTCTGCATTAGTGGCAAGTTCAGCCGTAGACGAGTTTACCTCTTCGATTGAGGCCGTAATCTCCTCTGTCGAAGCACTTAGCTCTTCGGCTCCCCTGGATATTTCAACCGTAGACTGGTTGATGCTTTCAACGGATGAAGAAACCTCCTCGACCGTTGCTGCAAGTTCTTCACTCATAGCACTGATATCCCCTGCCCCTGCTATGATATCCGAAATAAGCTGCCTCGTATTCTCGCCAGCCTTGTTGAGTGCTTTAGCAAGGATTCCTATTTCATCTTTTGTATTGATGTTGATTGATTTTGTAAGGTCACCATTGCCGAGAGCTTCAGCAAACAGCATAACCTTTCTGATCTGCCGTGAGATAATGGTTGATATGATTACACCGAAAAGGATAGCAACTGAAAAACCCACAATTGTCATTATAAGAGTAAAATTAACAGATTTCTTGTATATAGAATTGTTTATTTTATAGGTATTGTCAGCCATTTGTGTATTAAAGTCCACAAGCTTGTCCAATACATTATAGGCTGCCTTTTTCGATTCTTCCACTGCTGTAAATGCAGCTACCGCTTCATCATATTGACTGTTATTGACAAGTGCTATAATTTTTTTCATTTCGCTTTTATAGTTATCCAGGTTCTGCTTAAACTGACCAAATAGTTCTCTTCCCTTATCCAAGCTGATTATTTGTTCGTATTCCAGCATTAGCTTGTTATTTTCCAACTCAAGTAAATCAATATTAGTTAAGCGCCTGCCAAGATTGTCGGTATCTTTTGAATATACAATGTACATTAGATCTGAAGATACTTCATCAAGGTTTTCGTTTATTGTTCGTATGTAGTTTGTTCCAATAACATTTGCACTGTATAATTTTTCTGCATTAAAATTAATCTCTGACAAGCTGGTTAAGCCGGAATACCCGACAGCCCCTATGAACAGAGACACAATAATAAAACAAGCTATTAGCTTTATTGATAACCTAATATTCATCAACCAATTAAATCTGAAGATTTTCCTGGTTGGCGTTAGATTCCTGAGCCAATTCACATCGAATGCTTTTTTATGACTATTTGGTTTAATTAATTTCTTCATATTAACTGCCTCCCGTTTATAATTGCAATCGGTATACAAAATAAAGGGGAGAGCAATTAATATGACAAAGATTATTATATCAAAAACATTGGATACGGCAATACTTTTTATATGTATTGTCGTGTTTGGTATTCGAATAGCATTTTTCATGATACAGCTCTATCTCCTGTTAACCAGGAAATATGAACTGCGCGTAGGGTTCACATAATCAAAATAATAATTTTCGGAAAATTTGTCCCAATATGTTTACATGGATAAATTTCTATGTTAAACTTAAATTGTCGACAATCGGTATACAAAATAAAGGGGAGAGCTTAATGAAGGATAACTGTAAACAAAAAGCCTATGACTATTTATACAAATCTATCATTGCGAATGAATTTCACCCTGGACAACCTATTATTGAGCAGGAAATATCCAGCACTCTAGGAAGCAGCCGAACTCCTGTGCGTGAAGCGCTGAAACAATTGGAATCAGAGGGGTTGGTGCGCCACATACCCGGAAGGGGAACTTTTGTCTCAGAGGTCACTACACAAGATGTGGAAGAAATTTTTACATTGAGAAGCATGCTGGAGGTGCTTGCATTACAATCAGCATGGAAAAATGTCAGTGACAGGGAAATAGAAGAAGTAGAGCAAGCATTGATAACATTGGATTCAAATTGTTCTGCAGAAGAGTTCTACAAAACTGATAGGCAGATACATGACTTGATAGTGAAAAATGGTGGAAATCGCAGGCTGGAGAGTTTCTTAAACAATATTAATGCTCAAATTGAGAGAATAAGAATAATTTCATCATTAACCCCCCAACGCCTTGGTAAATCTAAAGAAGAGCATTTTGAAATAATGAGTGCTTTGAAGGAAAGAAATTTAGAGAAAACTGAGGAGCTATTACGAAAACATATAAATAATGTTAAAGAGAGTGCAATTGAGGTTTGTAGAAATATGAGGTTTGATTGGTAAAACCGATTCCTTTTGCCTTTAATTGCCGACAGAGTGTATACAATCTGTCGGCAAACAATATATTTTTCAGAAGGGTACTGATGTGCGGTTCTGCCCTCGAGCTTCTAATGGATCTGAAAGTCAGCAGAAAAAGGAGGATTATACATGAGATTAACGGTTGAAGAACAAAAGATGTTGGAAGGGAAATATGGATACCCGGCACAGAAAGCTATGGAAATACTCGTACAGCTGGGAGAAATATATAATGCTGAAGAGATGGTTCCGGTATCCAACGTACATATGCCAGGATCATCAGTAGTAGTTGCCGGTGAGGCCGGAACAAAATTTGTAGAAATGATGGCTGAAAAGGGCGGAAAGTTCAGGGCATTTACAACTTTAAATACTGCCGCTATTGACTTTGAACTATGGAAGGAAATCGGTTTTCCTGAGGATACATATAAATTACAGGACAGGCTTACCCGTGCGTATGAGACTATGGGAGGTGTAGCATGTCACACATGCACGCCTTATCTTATAGGAAACACTCCGCGTTTTGGTGAAAACGTAGCTTGGGGCGAATCATCGGCTATAGCCTTCGTCAATTCAGTGCTTGGAGCCCGCACTAACCGGCATGGAGGCCCATCTACTCTTGCTGCTGCACTTACAGGATATGTTCCTGCATACGGCTATCATCTCCAGGAAAACAGGTATGGGCATGTATTGGTTAATGTGGAAGCGGAGCTTGATGGAATAGATGATTACGGCAGCTTGGGTTACTGGGTGGGGAAGATAGTAGAGAGCAAAGTACCTGTATTTACCGGTATTCCGCAAAATGTTACTATTGATCAGCTTAAGATGCTCGGCGCTGCTCTTGCATCATCAGGTTCCGTTGCATTATTCCATATTGTCGGGGTTACTCCGGAAGCGCCAACTTTAGAGGCTGCTTTTGGGGGACGACAACCTGAGTTGGTGCTTGAGTTCGGGAAGAATCAATTATCAGAGAGTCAGAATTCCCTCAATAAACAGCAGGGACAAGAAATTTCGCTTGTAGCAATAGGATGCCCACATGCATCAATATCTGAAATTGAGATGATTGCTAAAATGCTTGTCAATAAAAAGCTGCATGCCGGAGTGGAATTGTGGGTAATTACTGCAATACCAAACAAAGCTTATGCAGAAAGATGCGGTTATAAGGCAGTTATTGAGGCTGCAGGAGGCCGCTTGGTAAGTGATACTTGTCCTATTCTTTCGCCTATGGCTTATGTAGCCAAGGAAAAAGGATATTCGGCTATTGCTACAAATTCTGCTAAATTAGCACATTACGCTCCGGGACAGTGGGCGCTTCCAACCTATTATGGTAGCGTGGAGAGATGTATAAACGCCGCTTTGACCGGTAAATTTTAAGGATGCGGAGGAGTTTACTATGCAAATTATAAAGGGTAGGAAAGTAATCGGCGGCAAAGCAAAGGGTGAAGCTTTGGTAACCTCTGAGCCAATCTGTTTTCTTGGTGGTATAGATGTAAAGACAGGGCAGGTTACAGAAATAGGCCATCCGCTATATGGCAAAAGTATTGCCGGAAAAATATTGGTATTTCCCACTGGAAAGGGCTCTACAGGAGGTTCATACCTGATCTATGAGGCAACCTCCAATGGTGTAGGTGCAGCAGCTATGATAAATTATAATGTCGAGCAGGTTACAGCCATTGGCTGTATTATGGCGGAAATTCCGCTGATAGATCAACCGGAGCTTGATCCTATAAAGCTTATAAAAGATGGGGATCTGGTAGAAGTGGACGCAGATGCAGGAACCATCACTATCTTATGAAGAGAGGCGGAGAGGAATATGTCTTTTGAAAAATATAGAGCACGACTGGAAAAGCTGTCATCAACCAATATTGCCGATGCATTGGACACATACGGTCTAAAGGGTGCTACTTATGGAATCCGTCCTATTTGGGAAGGTGCAGGTAAAATAGTCGGAGAAGCGGTTACGGTAAAAATAACAGCAGCCGGGCTTACAAAAGGTAAGAATCATCTGGGTGTTAAGGCCATTGATCTAGCTAAGCCAGGGGATGTAATAATAATTGACAACGGCGGACGGTTGGATACATCCTGCTGGGGCGGAATTTTAGCCAATGGAGCAAAAATGAAGGGAATAAACGGTGTAGTCATAGATGGGGCGTGCCGCGATGTAGATGATTATGTTGACATAAAATTTCCAGTATACTCAAGGGGTGCCGTTGTAGCAACTGCACGTGGAAGAATTATGGAAGAAGCAACCAATGTAATGATTCAATTTGCAGGTGTCCAAGTGCGGCCTGGAGATATAGTGTTTGGTGATCGCAGTGGGGTTGTAGTTATTCCCCGGGAAAAGCTGGAAGAAGTTGTAGTAAAAGCTGAAGAGCTTTATGAAAAAGAAGAGGCTATGGTCGCTGAAATACGGGCTGGAAAATCTATGCTTGAAGTAGATAACAAATACAGTTATGAAAAGATGCTCAATAAGTAATGATAATGCTCAAGGAGATGAGTACATGTTGAATAAGGAACAGATAGGACAGTTTGGCAAGCTTCCCACAGGCAATGTCTGTGATGCCAATAATAAAAGCGGAAATATGGATTTTCAAATCAAGCCCATAGATAAGAAGAGCAAGTTGGTGGGACCTGCTGTTACAGTAAGATGCCAGCCGGGAGATAACTTGATAATACATCAGGCAATATATGAAGCACAGCCTGGTTCGGTTATCGTAATCGATGCCCATGGCTATACAGGTGCAGGACCTATGGGAGAGATAGTTGTTATAGCTTGTCAGGAGAGAGGTATTGCAGGTATCGTAGTTGACGGCACATGCCGTGATGCAAACGATATTGAAGAGCTGGGCTTCCCATTCTTCTGCAGAGGCTTTAATCCTGGCGGTACAGTAAAAGAAAGCTGGGGAACTATCAACGAAACCATTCAATGTGGGGGTGTGGTAGTTAACCCGGGAGATATTATTGTTGGAGATGTGGATGGAGTAGTTGTTGTTCCCAAGGATAAGGCAGCGGAAGTGTTGGACAAAGCAAAGGCCATAGCAGATAAGGAAATCAAAGTAAGGGAAATGCTTCGCCAAGGGAAGACAACACTTGAAATTTATGGTTTTGACAAGCTTATTGAACAAAAAGGGTATAAATAGGAGGGATAAAATGAACAGTGTACCTAATATTGATTCATCAATCATTGAAGCATTTAAGAAGCTTGATACTACCAGTGTGTCAGATGCTTTGGACCGTCTGGGTATAACAGGCGGGCTTCTGGGGATCAAACCCGTAGTTAATGATACTACAATTTGTGGACAGGCATTTACGGTACATTATGTACCATGTGGCAGTGTAAAGGGGACCGTAGGAGATTTTCTTGATGATGTTAAGCCCGGTCAGGTAGTGGTCATAGATAACTCAGGCCGTGATTACTGTACTGTATGGGGCGATCTGATGGCAATAACAGCAACACGGATGGGTATAGCCGGAACAGTAATAGATGGAGTATGCAGAGACATACCTGCTATAAAGAAAATAAAATATCCAATATTTACAAAAGGTACATATATGGTAACCGGAAAAGACCGTGTTTTTGTGGATGCGGTAAATGTACCCGTAGCTGTCTCAGGAGTTCAGGTAAAGCCTGGAGATATTATACTTGGAGATGAGACAGGAGTGCTGGTAATTCCTGTAGAGAGAGCAGAAGAAGTTCTTAAAGTATCTCTGGAGATTGCGCAGAAGGAAGCTATAATAGAAGAAGCCATAAGGAATGGTGCATCATTGAGAGAGGCACGTGCTAAAGCCGGGTATCACCAATTGCAGACCCGCAAGGCTTAATATCTGTTATTTTTATGATAAAAAACTTTAAGACACAGTAAGGGGGTATTTAAATGAAAGATCTGAGTGTAAAACTAGGGAGCTTAACGCTAAAAAACCCGATAGTCGCCGCAGGAGGACCACTGGCCGGCACAGTTCAGCATATTAAAGACTGTGTAGATGCAGGCTTTGGAGCTGTAGTAACTAAAACCGCATCCACGGTGTGGTATCTGCAGAGATATCCAAGACCATTATATAAATTAATCGATTATAAAAAAGACAGTACTAATCCATACTTCGTTCCAAATGACTATAACTGGATGCATAGAGAGCATAATTCCGTATATCCTCCACAGCAATTTGCAAAAATAATTAAAGAGGCTTCGCCCTATGCCAAGGAGCATAATTGTGCCATAATCGGAAGCTTTTCTGCAAGGTTTATGGAAGAGTGGATTGAGATAGCAAAACTCTACGAGGAGGCTGGCTGCGCTGCTTTAGAGATTAACTTCTGCTGCCCGTTCCCTCCTGATGGTTTGGCCAAGAGCCCGGATGATGTCAGAGTGGGCATTTATTACACAAAACATCCGGAAGAAGGAGTAGCAATAATAAAGAAACTAAAAGAATTTGTCAAGATACCAATGTTTGTAAAGATGAGCCCTGACGGTTCAAATTTTGAGCAGGTAGCGAAGCAGCTTGAAGAAGCAGGGGCCGATGGTGTAACAATGTTCGCAAATAACAAGGTTATGAGAGTCGATATTGAGACAGGGAAACCTATCGATTACGGCCCGGCACCGGGTACAGGCCCGGGAGTCAAAGCCCTGAGCTTAAGGTGGGTAGCAGAGGTTTCAGCCAAGTGCGATTTTGCAGTAATGGGAAACCGTGGAGCATCAACCTGGCAGGATGCTATTGAGTTCTTAATGTCCGGAGCTTCAGCGGTACAATACTGCACACCTGTTATGATCCGTGGGTTGGTTTATGTAAAAGAGCTTCTTGATGGAATGGGAAAATTCATGGACAGAAGAGGCTACAACAGCATAAGCGAATTCCAGGGTGTGGCTATGAGGCAAATGTACAGCAATCAAGATCTTGTAGACAAAGTCAAGGCTCTGTATGCTGAGGTAGATTATAGCAAGTGTTCAGGTTGTAAACGCTGCAGTCAGGTATGTTGGTATGATGCAATCAAGGTAGCAAAAAAAGCAATTATAAAGAAGCAGAATTGTGCAGGCTGCAGTTTGTGCAGTCAAGTCTGTCCGGTTAATGCAATATCAATGCATGAAAGGGACAATGACCTTGAACATTTCCAGGCTATGTCCTCTGCTCATCCGGAGCTGGTGCCTGACTTTTACCCGGAAGGTGAAAAAAAATGAAAAAGTATTCCATTGCACTTATCCCAGGTGATGGCATTGGAAAAGAAGTAATAGCAGCGGCTAAAGAAGTTCTGGAGGCTGTACAAATCAGCTCAGGAGGCTTCAACCTTGAATTTGAAATGTATCCTGCAGGACAAGAGGAGTTTGCAAATACAGGCAGCGCCTTGCCCCAAGAGACCCTCGCAGGGATAAGGAAAGCTGATGCAGCTTTAATAGGCGCACTCAATGCAAGTCCTTCACCGGCACCAAGCCCGGTAGGACAGCTGAGAAAAGAACTCGGATTATATGCAGATGTCCGCCCGGTAACATCCTGGCCGGGGATATGGAGCATAAAGCCTGATATCGATATTATCTGCATACGTGAGAATACAGAAGGATTTCTTGCGGACCGCAATCTATACATGGGCAATGGCGAGTTCATGCCTACAGAGGATGTCGTAATGTCTGTCAGAGTACTGACAAGACATGGCAGTGAAAGAATAGCCAATTATGCTTTTGAACTTGCCAGAAAGCAGAAGCGTAAAAAAATCACAGTAGTTCATAAAAGCAATGTTCTTAGAAAAGGCTGCGGTTTTTTCCTGGAGATCGTGAGGGAAGCAGCAAAAAAATATCCTGAAATAGAGTTAACTGATGAATATGTAGATAATGCTGCAAACAACCTTATTTTAAAACCTGAGAAATATGATGTCATACTTGCTACAAACTTATTCGGGGACATCATCTCAGATGAGGCAGCAGCTCTTGTATCCAACTTGGTTCCTTCGGCTAATATAGGAGAGGATTGTGCTGTTTTTTCACCAATAAACCATGAGGGAAAAAACAGTCAAGCCGGTAAAAATACAGTTAATCCATTGGTGCATATTATCTGTGCCGGTATGATGCTGGAGCACTTGGGAGAAGCAGAAGCCGGACATAAAATATATCAGGCTGTAAAGGCTGTTCTAAAAGAAGGCACTGTGAAGCCCCTCGATTTGGGGGGTAACAGCAGCACCTCCGAAATAACATCAGCAGTTTGCGGCAGGATAGCCGGAAATTAACAAGGGGGAATCTGCAATGGGAATGACGATTGTTGAAAAAATACTAGCTAAAAACAGCGCACTGGAAAAAGTTAGTCCAGGGGATATTATAGAAGCAAAAGTAGATACTGTAATGCTTCATGATATAGGAACCCCTGGCATCCAAAGACCTTTGAAGGAGCTTGGACTTGAAAGAATCGCAGATGGTGTGGAATGTGTAATCATACCGGATCATTTTGTCCCGGCACCTACTGTTCAAGCTGCTGAGAATCTAAAAATTACAAAGAATTTCGCTGTTTCAATGGGTGTTGACAATTTTTACGATATAGGACGCGGTGGCGTATGCCATCAGGTAATGGTAGAGAAAGGTCATGCCAGACCAGGACAGATTATTGTGGCCCCTGATTCCCATGCTACGACCTATGGAGCTTGTGGCGCTCTGGGAACAGGTTTTGGGGTAACTGATGTAGCTATTGCATTGGGAACAGGACGGCTTTGGTTCATGGTTCCCGAAACAGCAAAAATAGTTTTGAATGGAAGGCTGGGAGCCGGTGTAAGTGCCAAGGATGTAATCCTCTACCTTCTAAAGACCTTTGGAGAGGCGAGGTTCATATATAAAGTAATTGAACTGAGCGGAGCTGTAGTTGAAAACATGAGTATGGAAGGCCGCATGTGTATTGCGAATCTTGCTTATGAACTGGGGGTTAAGACTTGCATAATTCCTCCGGATAAAATTACAAAAGACTATCTGGAGCAGCGTACAAATACTGCATTCGAGCCGGTACTGCCGGATTCTGACGCTCAATATGCTGAAACAATAGAGCTTGATCTGAGTGGGCTTACACCTATGGTCGCAGCCCCCCATAGTCCCTCTAACGGAAAAACAGTTGCTGAAGCAGCAGGTACCAAAATTCATCAAGCTTTTCTTGGATCATGTACAAATGGAAGAATCGAAGATTTTCGCATAGCTGCTGCTATCCTTAAAGGGCACACCGTACATCCTGATGTTCGTATGATTGTGACCCCTGCTTCTCAGACAGTATACTTGCAGGCGATAAATGAAGGAATAATAGAGGTGCTTCTTAAGGCAGGTGCCTGTATAACAAATCCCGGCTGCGGAGTTTGTCTTGGAGGGCACCTGGGTGTAATTGCTTCCGATGAGGTATGTATTTCAACCTCCAATCGAAATTTCAGAGGTAGAATGGGCAGCGTGAAGGGCTCCATATATCTTGCTTCGCCGGCTACAGTTGCAGCATCAGCAATTAAAGGGGAAATCACTGATCCAAGAAGTTTGGGGGTGGAGCTGGTATGATCCGCGGGAAGGTATGGAAATACGGTAAAAATGTAGATACGGAAGAGATTTACCCGGGCAGGTATTTGGTTCACTTTGAACCTCAGGAAGTGGCCAAGCATGCCATGGAGGATATAGATCCTAAATTTGCCCAGCGTGTGAAAGCCGGGGATATAATTGTCGCAGGACACAATTTCGGATGCGGTTCCGCAAGGGAACAGGCAGCCATGACTCTAAAATATGCCCAGGTTGGTGCCATAGTAGCAGATTCTATTTCAAGAGCTTTTTACAGAAATGCAGTAAACAATGGACTTCCTGTACTGGCAATGGAAGGGATCTCAGAGCAGGTTAATGAAGGTGATGAGCTGGAGGTTGACCTGGAGTCCGGAGTCATCGCAAATCTTACCACCGGTGCAAAATGGCAGACGAAGCCTGCACCAAAGCTCATACTTGATATTATATCAATGGATGGAGCTATAGCGTATTATAAGAAGACTTTGAAGTAATGTCCGATATATATATGAAGTCATTCAGGAGAAAGGGAGGAGTCAAATGCCTAAAAGTTTAGGAAGCTACCTGGAAACACTCAGGACAGTATGTCCTGAAGAAGTTGTTGATGTAAAGAAAGAAGTAGATCCAAAATTCGAAGCCACTACATTTTTAAGAAAATTGGAGTTGGAAGGCCGTTCTCCTATGGCAGTCTTTCCGCATGTAAAGAATTTATATGGGGAAAAATCCGAGTTGCCTTTGGGGTTCAATGCTTTTGCAAGCAGAAAGAAGCTTGCTGTGGCTCTTGACCTTAAGCCGGAGCAGTATAAGATGGAGCCTGTACTGGAATTGGCAAAGCGTTATCGCAACCAGGGAACAATTGAAGTAATAAAGTCAGAGGATGCTCCCGTTAAAGAAGTGATAAAAAAGGGTGAAGAAGTAGATTTGTTCAAGCTTCCCATACCTACTCATAACTCAAAGGATGGCGGACCTTACATATTAGGTTCATCCACTGCTATGAGAAATCCGGAAACAGGTGTATACAACCTGGCCATGCTGAGACTTCATGTTAAAGGCAAGAATAGGACTACTATACATGCGGAACTCAACCATCACTCCGGTATGATAATAAAAGAAAATCGCGAAGCAGGAAGAGAAACTCCAATTGCTTTAGTAGTAGGGCATCACCCGACTTTCTATCTAGGCAGCCTGTGGGAAGGGCCTTATGGAAAAGATGAGTATGAAATTGCCAGTTCAGCCATGGGCGAAGCATTAAGAGTAGTACCGTCGGAAACCTGGGGTGAAGATTTTATGGTTCCTGCTGATGCCGAAATGATAATTGAAGGTGTCGTATTAGCTGATGAAGTTGATGAGGAAGGTCCTGTCGGGGAACATACACGCTATTATAAAACAATACGTGGGGGCAAGATAGACAAGAGGCTTGACCCGGTGGTAAAGATTACAGCTATTACATATAGAAAAAACGCGATATATTTATCTAATAACATGGCCCATGCAGATCAAGGCTTCATAGGCTCACTTCCAAAGGAAGCGGTTATCTATGAAAAGGCGAAGGACAGCTGTCCGGGTGTGACTGCCGTATATCTGACACCAGGAGGAGTTTGCCGCTATATATGTTATATATCTCTCAAACAACGTGTTGCCGGTGAAGCAAAGAATGCTATAATGGCTTCCTTCATAAGTGATTGGCACATAAAGTTTGTTGTTGCGGTTGATGAAGATGTAGATATTTTTAGTGATCAAGAGGTTCTCTGGGCTATAGCCACAAGAACTCAACCGCACCGCAGATTCTTTGTAATTCCTGAGGCAATGGGAGCCAGTCTGGACCCGACGGTAAGCTTGGAATCATCAAAGCCCCTGACTTCAAAGATGGGCATAGATGCGACAAAACCATATGGCGAACCTTTTTCTGAAGTATGTGAAGTACCTCTTGACTTGCTTCAGAGTATTCAACTCGAAGACTACATTTAGACTAAAAATACGGAGGGAAAGGGGGGGAGCAGGGATTCTACCAGTGGGGTATATTTAACAAATGCCAAATTACAAATTAAAGGGAGGTCAAAATAATGAAAATTAGCATGAAAAGAACAGCTCTTTTAATGATGGTAGTATTATTACTCAGTTCCATTGCATTGGTAAGTTGTACACCAAAACCGGCTGCTGAGGGGACCGCACCGGTAGCTGCAGAACCTGCAAAAAGCAATTACCCTACCCAGCCAATAACAATGCTTATCCCTCATAAAGCGGGCGGCAGTACCGACATGGTAGCCCGTGCCTTACAACCG
>LOES01000166.1 GCA_001515955.1 Clostridia bacterium BRH_c25
AGGGGAGCTTCCCATTAAGAGCATGAGAATCTACAAAAAGTATTTTAAAGAAAATGATGTTCCCTTCAGATATTATCATTTATTGCAGCATGCAATTGAAAGGGGCTTGGCAGTCCTTAAGAAGCGTGATCTTATGATTATGCTGGGAAGCGATGAAATGAATTCTGCACATAAGATCATTCATAGACAACTTAGACCCGTAAGTGAACCCAAAAACCAAAGTTGACATATTCCCGCCGCAGGAACTTTGATAAGTTACAGCGGCGGGAGTTTTTATGTCAAAAATAATTCATATTATATGATGAAAGTGAATATGTATACTGTAGGTTAAACCTGAAATACGCAAGAACAGGGAAAGGAGTGGGGCTTATGACTGACAAGGTCATTGAGAGCAACAATGTTACCGTATACGGGACGGTGACTTCCAAACCGGAGTTTAGCCATGAAATGTATGGCGAGGGTTTTTATACGGTATATCTGGAGGTTCCGAGACTGAGTGACATTTCTGATATACTTCCAATTACAATATCAGAGCGGCTCGTCCTTGGGCTCAATATTGATGTGGACTCAACTCTCCTCGTTGAAGGACAGCTGAGATCATACAATAAATATCAGGAAGGGAATAACAAGCTTATACTTACGGTATTTGCCAGAAATTTAAAACCCGTCGAGCAGGAAGTAAAGAATCCAAACCAGATTTATCTGGACGGCTACATATGCAAGAAGCCCATATACAGGACCACACCTTTTGGCCGTGAGATAACAGACATGCTGCTGGCGGTGAACAGGCCATACAACAAATCTGATTACATACCCTGCATAGCCTGGGGAAGAAATGCAAGATATTCTGAAAATCTAAAGGTAGGGGACAGGATCAGAATATGGGGCAGAATCCAGAGCCGCAACTATCAGAAGAAGGTGTCTGAGGAAGAAATCATAACCAGAACTGCATATGAGGTTTCCATATCTAAAATGGAGGTGTATGATGCCGAGACAGGTGAAAGTGAAATAACCCAGGAGGAAGAGCCGGAAGAATAGGGTGAATAAAAAGCGCAGGTGCTGCGGCATTGCGCTTTTTGCATATTTTAGTTTAAATTATGCCGGAATCAAGCTATAATAACTATATATTAGCAAATGTTTTGCGTAAGATGAACGGAGGATATGATGATTATGAAGCTTAAAAAGGGACTTATACAAGTATATACAGGGGATGGGAAGGGTAAAACCACTGCAGCGTTGGGACAAGGGCTGAGATCCTGCGGAAGGGGCCTTAAGGTGCGCATGGTACAATTTTTGAAGGGCGGAGATACAGGGGAGCTTCATAGTGTGGAAAAGCTGCATCCTTTATTTGAGATATTCAGGTTTGAAAAGGAAAGAGGCTTCTTCTGGACACTTTCCGAACAGGAAAAGAGTGAGCTGAAGGAAGATATAGAAAGAGGCTTCAAATTTATAAAAAGAGTGGTTGCAAATAATGAATGCGATGTTCTGATAATTGATGAGCTGTTAGGAGTATTGGGCAATAAACTCCTGGAAATCAATGAGGTGGTTGAACTTCTAAAATCAAAACCTGATACAATGGAGATAATTATTACCGGAAGAAATGTTCCAAAGGAAATTGTTGATATAGCTGACTTGGTGACAGAAATGAAGGAGATAAAGCATTACTTCAATAACGGCATGCCTGCAAGGGAAGGTATCGAATCATAGTATATGATAAAGAGGGGATAACATGAAAATTTTTGACAGAATTTATAGCAGCAAGTATAGATACGTACTGATGTTTTTTATGATAATACTGGGGGGAGCCATAGGAGGAATATCCTTCAATGTATTTCTGATACCGCATAAGCTACTGAGCGGTGGTGTCAGTGGTATAGCACTGATCCTGAAGTATATTTTTGACCTTAACCCGGGGGTGCTGATATTTGTCTTCAATATACCGATTTTTTTAGCAGGCTATAAATTCGTAGACAGAGAATTTATAATCTTAAGCCTTATCGGTATGACTGCGTTTTCTGTTTCCATCGATATGTTCTCATTCTTAAGAAACGTTATATATATTGATGATACTCTGTTGTCATGCCTTTACGGTGGAGTCCTGAACGGCATAGGCATGGGCATAGTATTCAGGAATAGAGCTTCACAGGGCGGAATTGACATTATAGCGGTTATCGTAAAAAAGTATTTTTCCATGAATCTTGGAAGCACATCCTTGATAATAAACTTTGGAATAGTGGCGGTTGCTTCTGTATTTTACGGTTTGAAGCTTGCAATGTATACGCTGGTATCAATGTATGTAGCATCGGCAGTGCTTGACAGAGTGCAGCAAGGCTTTGGAAGAAGCAAATCAGTAATGATAATCACGGACAACGAGCAGCAGGTCGCTGATGCAATACTTCAAACACTGGACAGAGGAGTTACATACCTGGAAGGTGAGGGAGCTTATACAAAAAATAAGAAGAGGGTTATATACTGCATAGTGACATTGAATCAGCTGTCAAAGCTGAAGCAGATAGTCAGTGAGGCGGACAGCAACGCATTCATGACGGTGAGCGATACCTCAGAGGTCCTGGGCCACGGTTTTGTACAAAGAGGGATATAAGGCAGATACGAGATACGAGATACGAGATTGAGTAGGTCGATGGAGTAAGATAGATAAAAAGCATGTATTGGAGTAAATACTCTTTTACATGCTTTCTTTATTACGTTTATCAGCTTCTATAGATCAAATTCTCTTGCGATAGCTTCGATAGCCTTTTTAACATCATCGGGGTTGATAACGTATGATATCTTTATTTCAGAGGTAGTTACTATACTGACCGGAATGTTGTTCTCTGCAAGGAGGTTGAACACTTTGGCAGCGACCCCTGACTGGCTGTTCATACCAAGCCCGACTACCGACAGCTTGGATATGTTTTCGTAAGCCTCATAGCTGAAGGTGAATATTTTATCCTTGAAGCTGTCCAGTACTATAGAAGCCTGGTATAAGTCTGTTTTGGGAAGAGTAAAGGAAATATTCACAAGTTTGTTGACCGGGAAGGTCTGACTTATCATATCTATATTAATTTCTTTGTTTGCAATGCTTTGAAATATCTCTGCAATTACCCTGATATCATGGGGTACGCCGTTCAAGGTAATAATAGCCTCATCGTTGTTTACCGCTAGGCCTGTTATAGCTGTATTCTCCATTGTATTATCCATCTCCTTTATGAGAGTACCTGGGATATCACCCGTATTGAGGGCTACAAGCACAGGGACCTTGTATTTCTCTGCAAGCTCTATTGATCTGGAATGCATCACACTGGCTCCTGAGCTTGCCATTTCCAGCATTTCTTCATAGCTTATACACTCAAGCTTTCTGGCTCCGGGATAAAGCCTGGGGTCTATGGTATAAATACCATCAACATCCGTATATATTTCACATTGGGCATTAAGCTTCGCAGCCAGTGCAACTGCGGTTGTGTCCGAGCCGCCTCTGCCCAAAGTAGTTATCTCATTATCTTCATTCACTCCCTGAAAGCCTGCGACAATTACTATTTTACCCTTGTCAAGCTCCTTGTGTATTTTTTGCTCATTTATTTCTGCTATTCTTGACTTGGTATGAGAGCCCTCTGTTTTTATCCCCAACTGATGTCCGGTAAATGACACGGCTTCTGCACCGGCATGGTTAAGGGCAATTGACAATAAGGACATTGATATCTGCTCTCCGGTGGCCATAAGAACATCAAGCTCCCGTTTGTGCGGATCGGGAGTTATATCGTATGCCATACGGACAAGGTTGTCGGTAGTTTTCCCCATGGCCGAAACTACAACTACAATTTCATTTCCATCGGATTTCCTGTTTATTAAACGTTCTGCAATATAATTTATTTTCTCTATTGATTCAACGGAGGTGCCTCCGTATTTTTGTACGATAATGGCCATTTGGTATCACATCCTAACCTCTTAGATCATCTAATATTTTCTTTTTGTCCGTACCTAAATCCTTAACATTTTTTATCATTCTTGCAGGAATTCCAGCTACAACAGTATCAGGCTCCACATCCTTTGTGACAACAGAACCCGCTGCTACAACTGCGCCTTTTCCAATATGTACGCCCTCAAGAACAACGGCATTTGCTCCCACAAGTACATTATCCTCAATTACCACAGGGTCGGCACTGGGGGGTTCAAGAACACCGGCAAGTACGGCACCGGCACCTATGTGGCAGTTGTTGCCTACGGTAGCTCTTGCCCCAAGCACCGCATTCATATCAATCATTGTACTTTCTCCAATCTCAGCACCGATATTTATTATTGCACCCATCATTACAACTGCATTCTTATGTATCAGTACTTTATCCCTTATGACTGCACCCGGCTCAATCCTGGCATCAACATATCTGGTATCCAGTAAAGGTATGGCTGAATTTCTTCTGTCATATTCAAGTTCAAAGCTTGTTATTATATTTTTATTATCGGATAAGAATTTTTCTATATCTGAATGTTCCCCGAACAGCACCCAGAAGTTTTCAGAACCATAAGACCTTATACTGCCAGGATCGGCTCCTTTTAAGCTGCCATTTACATAGGCCTTGACAGGGGTGACTTTCCTGGCTTCTTTTATATATGCAGCTATTTCATAGGGATCGGTGATTCCAAATTTCTGATTCATTATATCAACTCCTTAAGCATACTTTTCATATTATAAAATCCATTGGGTTTTGAAGCGGTATAAAGAGCCGCTCTTATTGCACCGCGTCCCAAAATATCACGGGAGATGGCGGTGTGCTTTATTTCAATAATTTCATCCGCTCCTGCGAAAAACACTGTGTGCTCACCGGGAATAGTGCCGCCTCTTATAACTGATATGCCTATTTCCCCAGGCTTTCGCTTTCCGTTTACCTTTGATCTGTCATAAACAAGCTCCATGGAACTATTGACGTGGCTTTTCAGCTCCTCGGCTATCATAAGGGCCGTACCGCTTGGAGCATCCGTTTTTTCGTTGTGATGCTTTTCCAGTATTTCTATGTCGTATCCTTCTCCCAGGGTTGAGGCGGCTTTTAATACAAGATCAATAAGCACACTGATTCCGAAGGTCATGTTGGCGGATACAAATACAGGAACAGAAGCGGAGGCTTGTCTCAGCATTTCATAGTCTTTCTCGGACAGCCCTGTAGTTCCTACTACCAGAGCTGTCCGACGTTCAACACAATACGCTACAGCTTCAGGAAGCGTTTCAGGACTTGAAAAGTCCAATACAACATCGACTTCAGCTACTTCAGCTTCCTTGAAGCTTTTATATACAGGATATGGATTCTGCAGCGCTGCTGGATTCCTTGTTACTCCGGCTGTTATACTGATATCCTCATATTCATTTACAAGCCCTGTAATTACCTTGCCCATTTTACCGTTGCAGCCGTTCATTAGTATCTTAATCAAATCTTCTACCCCCTAATCTCAAATCCGTAATTTACCAGTTCATTCCTAAGACGCTCCAGATTCTTTTCTGTCATGTCTATAAGCGGGAGTCTCAGATTTCCAACATTATAGCCAAGAAGATTCATAGCCGTTTTTACCGGAATCGGATTGACTTCGCAAAAAAGAGCATCATTCAGAGGTTTTATTCCAAGCTGAAGCTCCATAGCACGCTTAGTATCACCGTCGAGGAAGCTTGCCACCATATCGTGCATTACGCCCGGTGCGATGTTTGCCACTACTGAGATGACACCAATTCCACCAACTGAGAGGAGGGGAACAACCTGGTCATCATTGCCGGAATACATACAGAAGTTTTCATTACAGAACATACCTATTTCAGCAACCTGACTGATATTTCCGCTGGCTTCCTTCACACCGCCGATGTTTTTATGCTTTGACAGAGTTCTTAAGGTATCGGCATTGATGTTGAGACCAGTCCTTCCGGGAACATTATAAATTATCACGGGAATATTGATGGAATCTGCTATTGCTGTATAATGAGCAATAAGCCCTTTTTGTGTAGTCTTGTTGTAGTAAGGTGTTACGCATAATACTCCGTTGCAGCCTACTGATTCTGCATATTTGGAAAGTCCGATAGAATGCTGTGTATCATTGCTGCCTGTGCCTGCAATAACTGGTATTCTTCCGGAAATTTTTTCAACGGTATATTTATATGCAGCCTTTTTTTCATCATCCGACATAGTGGGTGCTTCACCCGTTGTGCCGCATATTATTATAGCATCTGTGCCATTGACTAAGTGCCATTCCAAGAGTTCTCCAAGCTTTTCAAAGTCAACTCCCTTGTCATTGAAAGGGGTAACAATTGCAACTCCTGAACCTTTAAATAGTGCCATCGAAAATTCTCCTCACATAATAATTTACTACAAATTATTCTTGATTAATAATTCGGCAATCTGCACAGCATTCGTAGCTGCGCCTTTTCTTACATTATCTGCAACTACCCAAAGATTTATTCCATATTCTACCGAGTAGTCCCTTCGTATTCTGCCGACAAAAACTTCATTCCTGCCTGCTGCATTTGTTGCAAGAGGATAGATGTTGTTTGCCGGATCATCCTGGAGCACGATCCCCGGACTTCTGCTTATAAGCTTTTTTAGCTTATCAATATCGAAGTCATTTTCAAATTCCACGTTAATTGCTTCAGAATGTCCGTAGTATACAGGAACTCGCACTGTAGTAGCCGTTATTTTCAGCTTTTGGTCATCAAAGATTTTTTTTGTTTCCTCAATCATCTTGATTTCTTCTTTTGTATATCCATTTTCAAGGAATACATCGATATGAGGCAGGCAGTTATAAGCTATAGAGTGGGGATAGGCTTTTGCACTGCCGCCTTTTATTCCTTCCTCCAAGTCAGCTACGCCCTTCTGGCCGGTTCCCGAAACAGATTGATAAGTAGAATATACAATTCTTTTAATGCCGTATTTGTCATGAAGAGGCTTAAGTGCAACTACCGCCTGAATAGTTGAACAATTCGGGTTGGCAATTATTCCATTGTGATTTTTTATTGCATGGGGATTTACCTCCGGCACAATAAGAGGTACATCCTCATCCATACGGAAGGCACTGCTGTTGTCTATTACTACAGCACCTTTGGAAGCTGCTATTGGAGAGTATCTTTTGCTTGTATCTCCCCCGGCAGAAAAAAGAGCAATGTCTATATGTCTGTCGAAAGAGCTGTCTGTAAGCTCTTCTACTACATACTCCATATCATTGAAGGTTACTTTGCTGCCAGCTGATTTTGCACTGGCAAAGGCATAAAAATTATTTATTGGAAACTGTTTTTCCTCAAGCACCTTGAGAAACATTCTTCCAACCATTCCTGTTGCTCCAACTACTGCCACATCATACTTGTTCATTAATAATCCTCCTTGTAAGGTGATTTTGAAATCAGACATTTTTTCTTAAGGCTGCCTCCCGTAGGAATCCACATCCGGTAGAGCAGAACTTATGTGCAGCCGGTTTCAAAACACCCTTTGATAAATTGAAAAAGCCAGCCCCATTTAAAAAGCTGACATGAAAAATATATCTATTCAGGGTAAAGCTGAATAAACACACTTACTCATGTATAGCTCTCCACCGGAAGTTGTGCATGACTCTCCGGTGACAGTCCAGACGCTGTTAACGAATGAACCAGGTCAGAACGTAGTGGTGTATTTCTGCCTTCGGCGCTTTTACCTTTTTGGATATTCGGGAAACCACAGCCCAAAGATAGAATACCCATACTTTTTAAAAGCGCGCCTCTATCCAAGAATAGAAGGTTTTAAATAAATTAGAATAATACTATCATAGGGAAAAAAACGTGTCAACAGTCAAATTTTGTTTTGCCCTATGAATAAATATAAATAATTCTGCAAAAGCATTCATATTATTGGAGCTACATATGTTATAAAAAAACTTATCATTTGCATTGGCAGTAAATGAATCTGGTGTTGTACCAATGAAAATGAACTTTTTTAAGCATATGAATCAAGGAAAATGTTTTGCACGTTTTTTATTCAATCTAAGATAATTAATGCAAAACATACAGGCAGATAAAAATTTGAAAAGCGGCACTATATATTATACAATATTATATATATATAGAATTTGTGTGTTTTTTATAACGAGCAGGGGCATCAATTCCACATTAATTTGTCATGCCCCGTAAGCGAGTTTCAAAAAAGGCTTCCTTAGTTGTTAAAATTCTTCAATAGAAGCCTTTTTTATTAAAATAGGAGGTAATAATTTGCTATCTATTGATGAGAAGGTAAAAGCATTAAAGGCTGAGGTCATTAAAGCAAGACGGCAGCTGCACAGGATGCCGGAGCCGGGACTTAAAGAACATGAAACCACCAGGTATATATACGAAAGCCTGAGTGTCATGGGCATAAAGGCAGAATTGGGCCCTGGCGGGACCGGAGTGATAGCTTATATCGAAGGCAAGCCAGGATCGAAGGCTGTGGCTTTTAGAGCAGATATAGATGCATTATCGGTAGAGGAGCAGACCGGCGCAGAATATTGCTCACAGAATAAAGGCTACATGCATGCCTGTGGACATGATGGGCATGCTGCAATACTTCTTGGTTTTGCAAAGCTTTTAAAGCAGCTTGGACCTGAGCTTGAGAATAACGTGCTTCTGATATTCCAGCCTGCGGAAGAAGGCCCGGGAGGGGCTCTGACCATAGTAAATGCCGGAATACTTGATAAGTACAAGGTAAGCTGCATATTCGGACTGCATATATTTCCTGATATAGAGGAAGGTAAGATAGGCTGCAGACCAGGTGCATTTATGGCACAGACGGGAGAATTTGACCTGTCGGTAAAAGGCAGGAGCTGCCATGGTGCCATGCCAGACAAAGGAAATGACGCACTTGTCGCTGCTTCAGATATGGTATTGGTTCTGAATACAATCGTCAGCAGGAATGTGGATCCTTTAGAGTCCGCAGTTGTTACTGTAGGAAGAATGGTTTGCGGAGAAAGAAGGAATGTAATTGCAGGGGATGCATTGCTGGAAGGAACCATGAGAGCTTTTAGCGACACTACATATAATATTTTAAAAAGCAGGATAATAAAAATAGTAAATTCTGTGAGTGATGCATATGGTTGTGAAGGATCCTATGAAATCCGGGATATGTATCCTGTAGTGTATAATGACCGGAAGCTTTTTGAAATGCTTCTTGAAAGCACAGATCGGGAAGATTTTATATACATGAACCCTCTGGCAATATCTGAGGATTTTTCATATTATCAGAAAGAGGTTCCGGGCTTGTTCCTTATGCTGGGATCAAGAAACCAGGAGAAGGGATATGTGCATCCGCTGCACAGCAACAGGTTCAACTTTAATGAAGAAATATTGATTTCGGGAATACAAATGTTCTATAATCTAATTAGAAGTTGCAAATAATGTCATTACCGGTATGAACATGTCTACAAGTTCATACTTCCGACTTATAGTGGATTTTATAATGAACACAGGACAAATAATGAACAGGGGTGAAAATATGTATAATAAAATTAAAGTGTTGATTTTCACTGTCTTGGTTGTAGTATTATCTGCTGCAGCAGTATATGCGGACAGGGTTGATACAGGCTGGAAGGGATATGGACTGTACAATCTGAACAAATCTGAGGTTATTATTTCCAATGAATCGGATATTGTCACAATTAACGGCGGAAATGCGGCTGCTGTTTATGAATATACAATTAAAAATAACTCCGGTAAAAATATAACTGTTAATTTCGGCTATCCTGACAATGGTATAAAAAAGTTCAATGTGCATGACGGAAGTAAGTATTTAAGTTATAAGACAAGAGATACTGCGTACCTTAAAACCAATTACGGTGTGCAGAATCTTCAGACTCCCGAGGTCAGATGGTATTTGTTCAACATGGTGTTTACACCCGACCAAACCCGGACTATAAAGGTAAACATTGAAGTAGAAATGAAAAAGGAGGAAAATGATACATACGGATTAAGCTTCTTCAAGGACAGGAGTTACTCCTATGCAATAAACAGTGAAAAAACAGACTTCACATTGAAGCTTGAAGATTTCAAACCATATAATATATATGAGCTGGATGGTATAAAGCCTGAGGAAATATCAAGTGAAGGAGTTATTGCACTTTCTTATGGAGGAAGCTATGGAAGCGGTGTTTCCCTGAGGTATCAGCCCATTGATAAAATGGCTGTAGAAAGGGTTAATGCAAGTACTTACAAGAAGCCCAAGGCAATTGTAAAGGCCTTCGACGCCAAGAACTACGACGAAGCATTAAAGCTTAGCGATGAATATATAGCGGAACCGGCAGACAGCCGTTTGAGCCTTGAACAGGTGAAATATATCAGAGCTGAAAGCATCAAGCTGCTGAATAATAGCGATGAATATTTAAGTGCTGTGGAACAGCTTGACATATCCAAGCTTTACCCGGGTAGAATCAGATACAAGGTATTGGTTGACAGGTTGGAAGCATATAATGCTGTTAACAATGATGAAGGTATTGATAAGATACTTGAGGAGCTTATACCGGAAATTCAGCAAAGCTATCCGTATCTTCTCTACTGGCTTGACCAGAAAGGCTACAGGCTGTCGGAGAGTGAGCAGGAGGATCCTGGTATAGCAACTCATACTGAAAATGCAGCTAATGCTTCCTCACGGAAAAGCTTCGATATTCTAGGGGCTGTAATAGTTCTTCTCACTACCTTGAGGGAAAGCCGTTGGACATATACGGTGTTAGGGCTTCTGGTGGGATTCATCCTTGGAAGATTCTCAAAAAGAAGCAAAAGGAAAAAATCTGTATATCTTTTCAGAGATTAAAAGAACATAAATTGTATAATATTAGGATAAAGCAACATAATATTGCTAAACAGATATAGAAATGGTTTTCCCGTTGCTCCCGCAAAGGGACCCGCAAAAGAGAATTTCTAACTGCAAAACAAGTCTTAAGGAGTGATATTATGAAGGCAAAAAAAACAAAGAAAAGGGAATTGATTTTGGCCCCCGAGGATGCAATGAAATATGAAATAGCTAATGAGCTGGGTCTGGGTGAGAAGCTTTCCCAAGTCGGTTGGGGAGGGTTGACAGCAGAGGAGACGGGAAGAATAGGAGGGCTTATAACCAGGAAGAAGCGGAGCTTGTCACCAAAGAGTACTGCAACCCAGGGATAATGGAATATATAAGCTTATTCACAGCCGCCTGACGCGGCTGTTGCTGTTGAAAGGATTGTGGAGTTTATATGAGTAGTTATTTTGAATTTGCAGAGGTTTATGACCTTTTTATGGAGGATGTGGATTACAAGTCTTGGTGCAGGTATATAGAAGAGATTTTTGAACTGTATGGGATCAAACCCGGGAGGGTTCTGGATACCGCTTGCGGCACGGGGAATATAACAATTCCAATGTCATTATCGGGTTATCAGATGTGGGGGCTTGACCTTTCAGGGGACATGCTGTCTATCGCTGAGAGTAAAGCCAGAGCATCAAAAAAGAAAATCAGATTTCTGAATCAGGATATGACAAGGATGAATTTGAGGGAGAAATTTGAAGCAGTGCTTTGCATGTGTGACGGGGTCAATTATATTCAGAATGAAGAAGATTTGAAGAACTATTTTGATACAGTATATAGAAATTTAGAAAAAAAAGGTGTTTTTATATTTGATATCAGCAGTTATAATAAAATTCGCCATATACTGGGAAACAACACCTTTCATGAAGAAAAAAATAATAAACATTATATTTGGAATAATAATTTTGATGAGACTTCTGAAATTATTGAAATGGAATTGATATTTTTTGTTCCCCAGGGAGGCTTGTACAGAAAATTTGAAGAACATCATGTTCAAAAAGCGTATAAATGGGAGTATTTGTCTGAACTTCTGAAGAATGCAGGCTTTGAAGATATTAGAGTATTTGACGGTTTTAGCTTTAACAAGCCTGGTGAGGACAGCGAAAGAATATTTATTTCTGCAATAAAAGGTAAGTAATAGATGCGAGATGCGAGATACGAGATACGAGAGTAAAAGAGGGGCTTCGAAGAATTGACTAAAATCGCGCAACACGTAACGCGAAACGCGCAACCAATAAGAATATCCAAGTTTTGCACTAGGCAAATAATTTTGAACAAGTATTATTTTATTTAATAACTCATAATTTACAGGAGGCATTATATGAAGGATTATATAATCAGAGGAGCAAGTACGGATGAGAGCATCAGGTTTTTCAGCTGTATTACCACAGAGATGGTGGAGGAAGCGAGGAAAATTCATAATTGCAGTCCGGTTTCTGTTGCAGCTTTGGGAAGGATGCTGACTGCAGGAAGTATGATGGGAACTATGCTCAAATCAGATAAGGATACAATTACCTTGCAGATAAACGGAAAAGGACCTGCCGGGAATATAGTAGTGATATCCGACAACACAGGCAATACAAGAGGTTATATAACCAATCCCAATGTGGAATTGATGCATAGGGAAGACGGTAAATTGGATGTAGGAAGCGCAGTTGGAGTAGATGGAGTGCTTACTGTCATAAAAGACCTGGGCATGAAAGAGCCTTATATGGGGCAAATACCTATTATAAGCGGAGAAATTGGTGATGACATTTCTTCATACTTTGCAACCTCTGAGCAAACACCCACTGCAGTTGGTTTGGGCGTTCTGGTTGAAGTTGACGGTCATGTGGCAGCTTCGGGAGGCTTCATCATACAGCTCATGCCTGAAGCTGATGAGGCTGTAATACCAAAGCTTGAAGAGAGACTTGGAACGGTCAGGTCTGTAACTGAAATGATAAGCTCCGGACTGGATGCTGAAGGAATGATAAAGGATATATTGGGTGATATAGAATATAAGGTATATGAAGATAAAAAGGTTGCTTATCGATGCAACTGCAGCAAGGAAAGGCTTGAGAGAGCACTTTTAAGCATAGGAGGCAAGGAGCTGGATGAGCTTATTGAAGAGCAGGGTAATGCCGAGTTGGTCTGCCATTTCTGCAACAGCAAGTATCATTTTGACAAGGATGAACTGACTAAATTGCTGGAAAAGGCAACGACATAAGTATATAAAGCTTTTTTGGTTATTTCATTGTATAAAAATAGAAAACAAGTATAAACTTAATATATGATGCAGCTAATGTAAAAATATATAAGTATATAATATAGTATTCCAAAGCTTTTGAAAGAAAACCTGTGCTATAAATTGATAAATGAAAGAAACATAAAAATTCGAGTTTTGACTTTGTATCGGCTGTGAGTTATACTAAGTGATGTCGCAAGTTTCAGCGGGGGCATAGCTCAGCTGGGAGAGCATCTGCCTTACAAGCAGAGGGTCATAGGTTCGAGCCCTATTGTCCCCACCAACTTTTTACGTAGCGCAGCGGAGTAAAAAGACTAACATTCCATAATTTACGCCGTAGCAAAGCGGAGGCATTACGGCCCGCGGAGCACGGAGTAAAAAGACCAACATTCCATAATTTGATGCGTAGCACCGCGGAGCAAATTGGAGGCTACGAAGCGCGTGGAGGTAAAAAGACTAACAACAATATTTTGCTTGCAAAGTGTAGAAGTGCAAAATTAATGATGGCCCAGTAGTTCAGTTGGTTAGAATGCCAGCCTGTCACGCTGGAGGTCGACGGTTCGAGCCCGTTCTGGGTCGCCATAAATATTTCTGCCTTGGTAGCTCAGTCGGTAGAGCAGAGGACTGAAAATCCTCGTGTCG
>LOES01000167.1 GCA_001515955.1 Clostridia bacterium BRH_c25
TATCCTGGATAATAAATAAATTTAAAATATATCTTGATGCCTTTGCTTTTATATAACCCCAAAAAAAATTAATAATGTTGCTATTGGCACGAGTATGAGAGGCCTGGTATATGATATGGAAACCAAGAAACTAAACAATCTTTGTTTTAGAGATATAACAGTAAGAATTCAAAAGATGTCAAGAATCTGACAAATTAATATAGAAAAAAACAATTATAGAAAATTGATTGGTGCATACCACCTTATGATAAGTGTAATAATAAACAATAATACGTATATTTTCTTTATGTTAATGTAACAATATTGTTATTTTGTTACATCATAAATATATTCCACATTATTCATTTTGTCAAGCATAAGCCCTTATTTGAGTTTCCCCATTTTTTTAAAGAAAGATTTAAAAATTATTTATGTAAACCTGAACCAACGAACATTGAGAATTGAAAACAAAGATTTCACTACTTTATCCACAAATTTAAAAAGTTATCCAAAGATTTATGTAAAAGTAATGCAAATACTCCTCAAATAGTGTATTTTAAGTTTGCACACCAAAAAACAAAACAAAAGGAGCATTTGCATGATTAATTATAGCAAGTTATCATATCAATTGAAAAGGGAAATCCAGAAATTTTCTAGTAATATTTCAAAAGGATTATCTAGACCAAAGCAAAAAATGATTACTCAAATGCTGTACGGTATGTTGGAATCACAATCTGTTCACCTAAGTAAGATTGCTAGGGCATTAAAAGAGCCAATTACTTTAAAGAAGACCATCGATAGGCTTTCAAGAAATTTAAACTGCTTTAATGAAACGGGTATTGTCTTTGATAATTATATAAATATTACATCTAAACATCTAAAAAAACAGACTATTTTTTGTGTCGATGATTCAGATATATCTAAGCCAAATAGCTATACAATGGAATCACTCGGGATGGTGCATGATGGAAGCAAAAACGCATACAGCAAAGGGTATAACATGTTTGAAATTGCAGCGTTAACCCCCGAACATAAGATGCCTTTACCCGCATATAGCAGGATATATTCTAATAAGGAAAGAGAATTCGTCAGCTGGGATGACGAGGTGCTAAAAGGTCTGAAATATCTCACAAAAAACTTTGGTGGCTCTGGTATACGAACCATGGACAGAGGCTATGACGCAAATGTATATTATAAATATTTTATTAAGAATAAAGAGAACTTCATTATGCGTACTAAAAAAAATAGGATAGCGTACTATAAAGGGAATAAGTATAATATCTTAGAATTAGCTCAAAGGTATAAAGGTAAGTATAAGATGGATTTTAGAGCAAAGGATGGTCGAAAAATAAGATGCAAGATAAGCATTATTCCGATTAAATTACCTCTCGATCTTAAAAAAGACTTACAGTTAGTAGTGGTATATGGTTTTGGGAAAGAGCCATTATTGCTTATTAGTAATCTTAAGGCCAATGATACTCGTCTCCCAGTGGCTATTACAAAAATATACCTAATGAGATGGCGTATAGAAGAATATTTCAGATTTAAAAAACAGCAATTTGGTTTAGAAGATTTCAGGGTAAGGAGTCTCAACTCCATAAGAGCCATGAACCTTTTTTTAACTGTACTAATAGGATTATTAAGCGTATTCTCAGAGAAACAAGATAACTGTCTATTTATAATAGAAGCAATTGAATGTTCAAAAAGAATTTATAAGAAAGCTAATTTCATATATTACGCACTAGCGGATGGAATATTTAAAATATTGCAAAAAACGAAAACTGGAATATCAAGTTTTCTGTTTTCTGCAAAGAGTCCACCATCACAACAAATGAATATGTTCGACACTTTCAATATTAAGCTTTCTGAAGATTATGCTTTTTGAAAATGGGGAAACTCAAATAAGCCCTTAAGGGTACATTTAATGCCTTAAGGGTTTCTTTCAGGGTAAAGTTTTAAAATTGCACAAGCGAATACAGTTCATCCTTCTGATCTTGGTTAACCCCAATGTATCTTAGGGTTATGCTTGGAGAACTGTGATTAAAAGTGTCCATGATTAGACCTATGTTATATTTAGATGCTTTATAAGTCCAATACCCCCAGGTTTTGCGAAGACTATGAGTTCCAAAATTCTCAATCCCTATTATTTCTGCGGCTTCTTTTAATACGCGATAAGCCTGTATCCTTCCGATATGTTTACCTTTCTTACTCCAGAAAAGATAGCTTTCAGGCATCAGATTTTCATTCTTTGCATAGGCATCAATGGCTCTGCGTAAAGCCTTATTAAGCTTAATTTTTTTCTCTTTTCCAGTTTTTTTTTCATTTAATACTAAATAGTATCTGAATTCTCCGTTTTCACAATAGATATCTTTAAATTTAATAGGAAGGATATCGCTTATTCTAAGGCCTGTATTGAGTCCAAATTTAAAAAGCAAACCATATTTCGATTCCTTTCCAGCTAAGTAATGATACATTTGTTTGATTTTTGCTTTATTCCTGACTGGTTCAACGGTCATTCAGTGCCACCTTCCTTATGTAACTAATTATTAATAATAGTAAGTAAATAATACATACTTTAAATTGTAATCATTATTCAATATTCCTATTATACATGAATTATTAATTGATTACATTGTTTTTCTTTATAAATTAATGTAACAAAATAACAATATTGTTACATTAACATAAAGAAAATATACGTATTATTGTTTATTATTACACTTATCATAAGGTGGTATGCACCAATCAATTTTCTATAATTGTTTTTTTCTATATTAATTTGTCAGATTCTTGACATCTTTTGAATTCTTACTGTTATATCTCTAAAACAAAGATTGTTTAGTTTCTTGGTTTCCATATCATATACCAGGCCTCTCATACTCGTGCCAATAGCAACATTATTAATTTTTTTTGGGGTTATATAAAAGCAAAGGCATCAAGATATATTTTAAATTTATTTATTATCCAGGATACAGTAGTTGCTTGATCGTACGAATAAGCATCACATATCTTCTAAATAATATCTACCTTCAATAAAATCAGCCTGCATCCCAATTTTATTAAAATATTTGATCATCGCAATACAGGCATATTTTTCAGTAGTATAATGAGTTGCTCCAAGCACATTTATTTTTCTTTCGCAGGCAATTCTATGGAATTCGATTGTCGGTTCAAATGAGGGAATATGTCTGGTACAACCGGTAATATACATGTTAATTTCTAATTCAGATAATTCTTTTGCTACAAATCCGAAACTTCCCCTCCAGCGGCAACCGCAACTCTTCCTTCCTGAATTATCTTGTCTCCATATGGTAATAATTTTATTTCATGACCTACGATGGACTTAACATATTCTCCTAGTTCAGCCACCGTTTTTATTTCTGTTTTGCATAGGACACCTACTTTTATACCCATATATTCACAGAACTCATCTACTATCTCAAGCCCTAAATTTTTAGCTAAATTTACGGAAGTTGAATACTCACCATTTTTGTCAAGAGGAGCATGAAGTACATAAAAGGAAATGCGTTGTTGTTTGAGCTTTGAAAGATACTCTTCAGGTATATTGTAAAACGGAAGCCCATTAATAGTTGGGTTATAGCCCATCGCATGGTGTGAAAACAATAATACGTCGGTTTGATCAGTTTGAATTATTTTTTCTAGAATATCCAAATCTGGAAATGCTGCAGTATAGACTTTTTTCACTTCTACTGTGTTGTCTAGCACAATTCCCATGTAGCATCTCTTAAAACTTGGAGTAATATATTCATTGAATCTCATAAAACTCCAATCATCTTTTAGGCTCTCAATACCAAAGTCTTTATCAAGTTTTGCGTATAGCTCTTTTGCTTTCATGTTCTATCCTCCATTATTCAGAATTTCCAACTTCACACACCTATTTTGCCTAATGGTCTGAACTGCCAACATTATTTAGGATTAGTGCTTGCACTTGCCTAAATGGTGCATTGTAGCTTCTATCTATTTAAAATCACCTGTTATTTTTCAGGATTTTGTATACAGTATTTTGATTGTTATTACTTATTAGGTACATTTCTGAAACAAGGGCAATCCAATACGTCACACAGACCCCCTCAAGCCATAATGATCGGAGCGATATCCATTCATATACTTTCCTTTCTGCTTTTAAATGCAATTGCACTGCATATCAAACAAACAACACCACTGAATATAAATGGCAAGCCGAATATCAATGCCATGTCTGCATCCTTCAGCCCCCTGTTCACAAAATGATAAACAGCCATTAAATAGCCACCTGCAAGCTGCATAATTCCGCCTGCTCTCTCCTTAAATAAAGCGACAGCACAACCTGATACAGATAGAAAAAGCAATATGGCAAAAGTTAGCAGTTGCATGTCAGGAGAGTGTAAATCAATGCCCTCAGACACGCCTTCACCGATGAAGAAAAATAAGAAAACAACAGATGATACAAATCCGACCGACCGCCCAAACCACCTAAGTGGCTTTATAAAACTGCAACATGGTATGTTATCTGTTTTCACTAAGATATTCCCTCCTTCTCCTTTACTACCCATTTCCACCCATGCAAATTCGTTCTAATAATACATCACCCCATTTTCTAATGTCATTCCCAAAATAATCAATTCATTATTGCTTCTTGCAAACTTCAAAAATTCTTTCTTTAATCTGAAAACAGAGGTGTGAATTTATAGATATTTGATGCATCAGGCCTCCTGGCTGACTGTATCCGTCCAGGATGTGATAGCCTGCCAATCACGGAAATCGCCTTCGGGCGCTTTTACATTTTTAATAATCCACTTTTCAAAGGGATTCAGTGTTTTCATCACTAGTTTACCACCAAAGCAGGTGATGGCGCGAGGATGTATACGTTCAATGACCGACCGAAGAGATTTAGGGTATAACCAGCCGTCCATCTGTTCAATCGGATCTCCAGGGCCAGTTGGACCGCATATAAAAAGCCAAACAGGTAATTTCTCCAAGGATTCAAAATTCTTTTTCAAAAAACGCACAGCGTTCTTATGCCATAGCCCGATGTAAACTGAACTCCCGAGGATGATTTTTCTGTAGGGAGTTAAATCTTTTACAATACCCGCATCCAGCACATCCACCTGCAAGCCTTTTTGTCTGAGTGTTTTACCGATTTTTTCAGCTATCTCCGCAGTCGACCCTCTTTTGGAGCCATAAGCCACTAGTATTTTCTTATCCATTGGTTAACCCTCCCTTTTCTATATCGTGAGCACATCCCGATATGAACGCAAGAATTAGGAACAGCAATCCAACGCCCAAGGTAGAAACCATTACCAAGCTGATGCTGTCCGGATCGGATACACCGGGCACAAATCCAGATATTGCAATTTGTAGCGCAAAAAGTATGAACAGGGAGCTGGCAATCAGGAAAGGACGCCACAGCTTTAACAAAAACCTGCGCATACCTGCAGGCAGAACCTTTTTCCACCAATTGAGCGGCTTATGGATTCGCATGGACATTGCCCATCCAATCATAAAGAAAATTACCTGACCTATTCCGCCTCCGACTAAAAACAACAGGATAAACAACAACAGAAATATTAAAGAGGCATGCTTTTTATACATAAATCCCGCCGACCAGATGATGACGGCAACCCCCACTAGCATGGCAGCAATACCGGTTAACAGAAAATTAGGGATAATGGTAAAGGCAGGCTCATTTCCATGAAACCACATTCTATTTGCCTCTCCGATGGCGTCAATTACATAGCCATTTGTGGCAGTATTGCCTTGCAGCGCTTCAAAAAAGCCATGACCCATGCCGCCTATTCCGAAAATGACGCCGAGGGTGGCAACAATTGTTCGAATCGCACGATTGATGTTGCCTTGTTTTGGTTTGATAGTACTTTCGCTTATCATTACTCTACCTCCTTGATTCGTCTGGATAATACGCAATCGACCATTTGATTGATCTTTTGTTTCCTCTCTTTCTCATCAAAAAAATCCGTGTCCAGATACTTGTTGTAAAATTCTGGTTTCAGTACAATATGGTGAAACGGAATCATAAGCTGCAAGGCGATAATATGCAAGTCCGATTCATCACACTCAGTTAATATCTCTTTTAGCAAAGGAATGACCAATTTGCAGGAATTTCCGCAACCGTATTTAAGTTCGAGTGATATAGCGATTTTACAGATATTGCGGTATTTGAACGCAGCATCCGCTGTTGTGAGCAGCATATTCTGCAGCCGTGTATGCGCGTCGGTATCCGTGTGGTTATTTTGGTTGGACTTCTCAATAATTTCGCCCATCATTGTTCCTACAACCTGGCTAAGCAGATTTTCTTTTGACTGGTAGTAATAATTAACAAGCGCAAGATTCACACCAGCTTTTGAAGCAATCTCTCTCGTCGTTATCTGTTGGTCGTTTTTTCCCTCAGCCACCAATTCCAGTGCAGCCTGGAATATCTTTTCTTTGGCGTTTCCCTCATCCTGGTTCATGCTTGACACTCCTTACTTAAACACGTTTTAATCATGTTTAATATTATACTTCATACATAGATATTGTCAATAGCTTTTTACCATATTTTTATTGCGCATCAAATAATTCTCATTCAAAAACTACCGTTTTCCTAATTCATCAACATTTTTTATCTGTAAAAATTTATCACATTTTAATAAAGCCTCTTGACATACTTATTAATACGCTATATAATTTAACTTAGTTAAATTATTTTAACTAAGTTAAATTAGGAGGTTGTATGAAACAGACAAAGAAAGAACGCACTCAAAAAGAAATCATCGAGGCTGCAAAGGAGATCATCCGCGAAAAAGGATATGAAGCCGTTACTGTCCGGAATTTGGCTGAGGCAACAGGATATTCATATACCAATCTTTATTATTACTTTAAGGATCTGAATGCTCTCTTATGGGCATTACGTCTTGATATGATTGAAGATATGATAAAAGAGCTTACAGCCATTTCCTTTATCAAGGACAATCCTGTAGAAGAAATTCTCAGTGCTTTTTTCAGCTATACGGACTATTTTTTTAAACATCCTAATGTCTTCCGGTTTTTTTACTTCTATCCTTTTGTTCAACCAGAGGGAGATGACAGTTATCAAAAGCTTGAGCAGCGATTTCACGGCATATGGCAGACTTCCTTTTTCAGACTAATCCAGGAAGACATCATTAAAACTGAAGATATTGAGGTTGTCGCCAAGACTATCATTTATGCCCTGCAGGGAATGATTATGCTGAGCTTCTCATCCAATGGTGCCACAAAAAAAGAAGACATCAAAGCTGAGCTTGTAAAACTTGTAAATTACTTATTCAAAAAGAATAAGAAAAATATTTAAGGGAGGTTATCTTATGAATCAAGGTTTCAAAATCAACTTTCAACCGCTTTATCGTGTTGCCCAGTATTTAGCATTAACAATGCTCATTCTTATTCCAATACAAATTGTTATCTATGTGGTTGCACCGCCACCGGATACTGTTAAAGGATTCTTTGAACTCTATCGGCAAAATCCGTTTTTAGGACTATTGAGCTTGGATTTTCTTTATCTGTTTAACAATATGATTATTGTAATAATCTATTTAGCCCTCTTTGTCCTCTTATACCGAGAAAAGCCTGTTACTGTTCTTTTGGCGTTAATACTTGGGTTGATTGGTATTGCCTGTTATTATCCATCTAATCCAGCGTTTGAAATGCTGACCTTAAGCAATAAGTATTTTCATGCGCTGCCTGTCCAACAAACGATCTATTTAGCGGCCGGTGAAGCTTTAATGGCCGGTTATACAGGTACTACTTTTGATGTGTACTATGTTTTAAGTACTATATGTCTGATGTTGTTTGCCTATGCATTAATAAAAAGCCCCAAGTTCAAAAAATCGGTTGGTTTATGGGGGTTAGCATCCGGATTCTTTATGATTGTACCCTCATCGGCAGGAGTATTGGGCATGATTTTTTCTTTACTGTCCCTCATTCCTTGGGTGGTATTCATTGCGCTACTGATGACATATTTCAAAAAATTCGCTGCCGACACTTCATTTTAAATGGGATGATAATCTGATACATTATCTGCAATGAGCGTCCTTAATTGTAGATAGTGTATCCGGCGCTACACATAGCAGCAAAGTCATAATAAAAGCAATTCAGGATGCAATATTAAAAGCTGCTGCATAGGCAACATGATTTATAATCCAGAAAGGAAGATTACAATGAAAATCGGAATTATTGTTCATTCTCAAACCAGACATACACTTTCCGTTGCACATAAGCTTCGTGAGCAATTTCTTAATGCTGGGCATGCCGTATCAATCGAAAGAGTCGGTTGTTGACCTGCTTTTTTTCCGTTGAACCACTATTTGTCATCAGAATTATACTCTTCACGTGGTTATACTATTGTATTAATTTGTGTAAACACTTATTACAACATCCAACAAAAACATCATCCTGCACTGTTGTCTTTTCTCACAGCTCTTTCAATGGCTTAATGATTTTTTCCATTAATACTTCATCGTCTGTAATGCTAATGAGTGGTAAACTGAAAACATTCGCTTCATCAATATACTTGCATTCTTCAGGTCGAAAGGCATTAACTTTTCCATCCAATTCATAATCATTGTCTTCATTTGCATCAGACCAGTAAAACCATATATTCCACAAATCCCAATGATCCCTTTTATCTATATCGGAGTATACAATTTTCCCGGCAGTAATAATTGGTTCTTCCACTTCATCTCCCCAAAAAGTGATTGTAATACACTTATTAATGAGTCTATCTTCATCGTTTTGATAAACACGGAAAATCGCTTCTACAATCCATCTGTCAGCCTCCTGCAAACTTGCACTTACATCCTTTGTTATTCTATTTCCATATAAGTTACCCCACTCAGGAGCCATTTGGTTGTCAATTTTGAATATTAATCGTTGACATTCCTTAAAAACCTGCTGAATATACTGAAAAGCTGATGTTATTTGATGTCCCTTTTGAATATCACTCATACCGATTTCCCCCTGTAAAAAATATTTTTTTCTATTGTAATGCCTATGTCATTCAATTGGTCAAAATATGTACTCTTTTTAGTAAAATTATCTTCATCATTATAGAAAACCGGATACGGCAATGAAAACGCTGAACTCAAAGACTTATCCGGTAAAGATATCCCGGAAAAATCCCTCAAACCTAGCTTTTCCATGTACTTCATCAAATCATCTACAATGCTTTTCTCAAATGATGTATAGTATGGATATATTTTCTCAAGCGTTTTGTACAATTGATGCCATCTCAGATGGAATACATTTTCTTTAATTTTAGTGTATCTACTTTGAATTATCTTTGTGGTTGCCTTTATATCGGAATAAGCTTCTGCTTCTGTCAAATAAACAATATATCCCTTTCTGCCTTTGAAGCTCGATACAGATGATTCTGTAAAATTCTCAATGTCATTATTTATTGCTTCAAAATAACGAACTAATTGATCATTTTCTTCTGTTCCACTTTTCCCTGATTTGAATTTAGCTTCAATGACAAGTAGCAAGTCATCAAATCCATGTACATGATCTTTGAATATAAGGATTAAATCCGGCTCTCCATAATTCTGATTCCAAGTCCAGAATGCATATTCCACTTCACGGTAACATCTCAGCTCAATTGCTTCTGAATTTAGCTTTTCCCAAAGAGTCGTCCGCTCCTCGTTATATAAAAATGCAGATTCCACAAAAGGAATCAATAGCATATCTGACCTTATATACTTTAAAGTGCCAAAAACTGTCGATGTAAGAATATCTTCCGTATACTCATAACCTAACGACTTACCTTCAAGTACAGCTTGTATCAAATCATCACCTCCAATAAATACATTCTCGGTTTATAAAAATAAATCCTTTGCTTAAAATGAGTAATTATTGTATTATTTAAAAAGTTTAAAAATATCAAATATACTAAACGTAGTTTTACGGTAGACCCTATTATACATTGCTTTTTTAGGATTGGTAATCCACCCCCAGCCTCTTGGAGCTTTCACACCTAAGCTGTGGCGTATATACCTTTTTACACTCGTTCTTGCCGCAATACTCTTTCTGATACTTGGTTTTCTCATACCGAACTTCATAATTATCACACTCCATTATTTTTCAATTACAAATCCACTCCAACTATCCGCATACTGCAAAAGCAGCGTGAGTGGTTCTTCATGGGTAGCACAAGAACGGTTATCCTCAACATATTGACCATCGTGGTAGACAATTGCCTGAACTTCATCTTCTGTAAGACTGATGTGCTGCAACACCAAATACATACTCCTCACCGGTACACTTAAATATGTAAGCTCTTTATTGAAACGATATGGATAATCTGGTTTGTATCCATACTCTTTCTGCTTTTCTGAGGGTTCATTAATTAGGTATTGCGGATTTCCGGGCATACCTACCTTTCCTAGGTCATGAAGAAGAGCTACAATTACACAGCTTTCATCAGTGATATGTGGAGCTATAGCACTCTTAATTTTCAACATGGTTTCCGCTACATTTACCGAATGCTCTAAAAGTCCAGCCTCTTTGCAAAGATGATACTTTGTGCTTGCAGGAGCAGTCAGCCATGCTGTTTCATTTTCTATAAAAGCTATAAGCCTGCTAAACGGTTCTTTACGATCCGTTACAAGCGCCTTTAAAGCATTATATCTTTCTAATACACTGTTTCCCATATAACAAGTCCTCTCATAAGGTTTATCTATTTCTTAATAACCACTTCTGTGCGCCGGTCGACCTTATATTCGAATTCCACCTTGGTTTCGCTATCTGCGGAAACATTGACAGAAAACTCTAGTAGTCCTGATATCTTTTTAACATAATCATGAGTTGATGAAACCATTTCCCATACTCCCCAAGTATAGTGATCAAAATGTACTTCAGCAGGCTCATCCTTATGATTTTTTATAACATATTCATATTTGTAATGCTCAAAACCATTGTTCTTCTTTCGGTCAATCTCACCGTAGGTAAATGTGATGTCAAAGGCATTCCCAATGGTCAACTTGATATTTTCATCTTTGGGCGTATGATCTATACTGTCTTCACCTATGAATTCAAGCGAACCGTCGGCTTCATCTGCCTTATATAGCTTTATTTTTCCCTTAGGCATAGCAATACCAAGGCCACATTCCTTTGAGTTAAAAAATTCTATAACAACATTTACTTTTTCATCACGGGTATTGAGTTGGTAATATCTTTTATATGGGATATTTAAACCGTTCAAAATATTAATTTGCTTGGTTTGATTATCTTTAAGAGTGGTTGGATGCAGCAAGGTATACATGTTATAGTCAAAGAAACTCTTTTCCTCAGCCTGGGGAGCCGCAGCAGATTCGCAAATATACATTCTATCTTCCATTTCATAATCATCATCTTTTTTTATCCTATTGACATCACCAGCAATAAGCTTAACCCTTGTATTTTCAAATGTAGTACCACTACGATTTTCTATTTCTGCCCACCCGGCAATATTCAAAGTATTTTCTAAAATCTCAATAACATAATTTGCATTCCAATTAAAGCCCTGACTAAGATAGGAAACCTTAACATTTTCAGATGTTGACTTTGCAATCTTCCACACAAGAGCAGGTTTTACTATAAGTCCTGAAGGTAGGGATGGCAGAATAAGTTCTGCATAGGCATCAATATATATTTCCTTTGTCGAACTATCCTCCAAAACGCATCTTCCAGAGCCTTCAACGGATAATAGGCGACAGCATTTTTTATCACCAGTGCTCCTATCCTTTAAATATACTTCCTTATCAATATATTTTCTAAGAAGCTTGTCCCTATCAACAAGGTCATAGTCATAGTTAAACTCCAGGATGTTAAGACCATCAACCAAAAGGGAGTCTGTTTCTATTTGCTGTGCCACATCAGCAAAAACAAGCTCTGTTTCAGCTCCGGTAAGGTTGACGTTTCGAGTTTCTTTTACTGCTCCAAAGCCACCATTATAGACAGTTAATGATATATTTTTTGTATCATTTGCGGTAGACAATTTCTTCATAAATTTCCCACACCTCCACTTTTATTGTATCATAAAACAAGTACAATAAAACGGACAGTAGATATTATTATACAAATATTTTCCACTGTCTCTGTAATACTTAGATTATTCAATTTTTGTGTTATTTTTTCCCTATGCTTAATATTTGTTTAATTAACAGAATAGCCATATTGCTCTAATCGTTCTTTACATACCTTTCGTATCTCATCAGAAAACAGTACCGAGTATTCATCCTTGAGAACTAATGCCTCAACAGATAAATCAAGCCTCTTATTCTCCCACAATACAGCAAATCCTTCTGTTCCGCCTTCTTTGCTGACTAAAGTGATTGCTGTATTGATTCCCCCTTTTTCTGAAAGCATTTGCAAAAACCTTGTAGCCCTATATCCTATCTCCTTATCAGCCTTTTTGTAGATATTTATCATCTCATTGTTGAATTTTCTCTCTAAATCATTCATGGCTTTCTCCTTCATGCTATTTGTACTCTGATACTTTTTTACCATATACAATTTCCATATTCAAGCCTCTGGCATCTTTTACCGGATCACTTGGTATGGAAGAGAATCCGTTATTTAGTCCTAAAAGTCCCGATACAGCCAAACATAAAGCATCCATGCAGTCCACTTGATGACTCCTTAATACCGGATGTGAAGAAATATACGAAACAAACTCTCTGGTTCTATTATAAAACTCCTCCAACACCTCCACCCTGTCCCAGAAACCATCTTCAGTATGTTTACTGTTATAGAGCGGTAAATAAAAGTCATCCTTTGTTGCAAGAACTGCAAAGCAAATTTCCGGGTGGCTCTCTCGAAGCTTTCCTTTAAATTCTGGTGCTTTTTCCATAAACTCATCTATTTCACGGATCTGATTGCAAATTGCAAAAGACTGCTTGCTAAGACCTTTTCCAAGATAGTTTTTATTAATCTGAGAGGCTTCAAAATATTCCTCTTCATAAACCGCTTGCCTACAAGGCGTATTAAATATACAAGAGGCTCTTCCGGATAGATAAGTTCTGGCTTCTGAGTCCGGGCGTATGTCCTTCACATCTTCTGGTAACCCGATAGGCATGTCCACAAGAAGGCTGTTGCCATCAGCATATTTTGAACAAATTTCTTGGATATTCTTGTATAACTCCACCTCAAAACCAGTATCCGTTATATTGACTGCGATCCACCCACCTCTGCAGCCATCAATTCCAACACTACTGAAGCCTCTTTTTCCTTGAGTAAGCCGATTGAATATATAGATAATTTCACTTTCAACATTTGTAAAATCTCTTTGCGAGAAATCATGCTCCATATATTTTTCAGGTGCAGTATCAAATACCGAAATACCCATTAATTCGATAAATTCAAAATATAATATGGCATCGTCAACATCCTTAATCTGCTGCATTTCCTCCTCGGTCAAATCAACGAGCCCGTATTTTTCGTAAATTAAGCTCTGCAGCTTTTCTTCGATAGCGAAGTACTCTGATAGCTGCCCTTTAACTGGTCTTGTCAGGTCTGAAATATAGCTTTCGCTGGCATCATGCAGGAGACAACCTAGCTGTACCCTTTCAGAGCAGCCACGACTTTTGGCTTCCTTATAGCAGTTTATTGCATGCTGAGCGACAGAATAAAAATGCTTGAAGTGTCCATTAGCTCTGGTCATCAAAGATAATGAATGCGCGATATCTTCAATTTTGATGTCGTCCGCAGTCGGACTTAACGGATAAAATCTGGTTTTTGTATAAGTTAATATGTAATCTGACATTGTTAACCCCTCAAATCAATATGAATTCATTATTTCCAGCAGATTTTCTTTATATCTTTCTACAACGCTTTCCGGTGACAGTATCTTTACCTTATCGCCGAATTGAAACATCCATGCCAAGAATGTAGAACTGACAGCCACATGTACCCTCACCACAAAGCTGTTTTCATCAACTTTTTCAATGGATACCTCTTTACCGAAACGGTCTATCACAACATTAACAAGAGAGTTGTCAAACTGCAGCTTAACCGCTACTTCCTCTCCCCCAAACATATTAAAGACCTTTTTAGAATATTCAGCAATATCCAGGGTTTTTTCGCCAATTATATCCGCCAGCACCCTACGAGGTTCTTCCAATAGTTTTATTTCTGCCATTCTGTCTACCCGGAAGTGAGTTAACTCAGGGTTCTTGGGATAATGGGATATCAAATAGTAGTTTTCATCAACCCAGGACAGTGCATAAGGACTCACGACATAAGCTTGTCCGGAATTCCGGAATTGTTTCTTTTTATCAAGGTTATACTCAAAATACCTGAAGGATATCTGACGGTTTTCGGATATTGCAATATGTAAGGTGTCAACGTTACAGTAAATCAGCTCATTCATAGTCTTAGCTCTATTTGCAACATATACTTGTCTCTGGAGCTTTTTAGCCTGATGCACACTAGTGAGGCTTTCAATTTTCTTTATCAGGTCATTACTCTTTTTGTGAGTAATAAATTTTGAGGATTGTACAATATCAACCAGCAACTTAAGCTCCGGCAGCTCAAATAGCCGATTGGCAACAAAATAGTCTGTAGTCTTTGTTTTTCTAGTAGCAATGTCGATGCCATATTGGCGCAAAGCTTCGAGATCGTCATATATGGACTTACGCTCAGCGGTGATGCCATAACGTTCAAGTTCTGAAATCATCTCGTTTAGAGTTATGGTGTTTTCTTCATCTGTTTTTTCAAAAAGCATCTTCATTAGATAAAGAAGTTTCAGTTTCTGGTTAGAACTCTTAGCCATATTGTCACTCCAGTATTACATAAAATAAATATTTATTCTTCTAAAATGATAGCATAACTTTGATTGAGGTGTCCAATAAATCGTATAGTGTGTTTTGTATCTTATAACCAATTTTCCCAATCATCTTTTAAGAAATAAGGTATATAGCGAAAATTTAGCTTTAAATTGTAACCATGATGGCACCTCTGTATGATTGTAAATTAAATTAACATTCGGTTCTGATAATATCGAGCAATTTTTCCATACATATTTCTTGTTCTGAATTATTAAGCTTTCTAAAATGGAATAAAACATCTTCAATATTGGCATCACTTAAAAACTTATTAATGACTACCTTTGCCTGCAAATATTTTTCTTTTGTATCAGCAGACAAATATAATGGTAAATTAATAGTTCTTTCAATCCATTCCAATGCTTTTGCTCTGCTTATATCATTTGAAACAGAAAGAATATACGTTTTTATCCACTCGGTCTCTTTAGAGTTCATCTTCTCTCTTGCAGCATCAGCTATAGAATCTAAGATATGAAGAATATCAATTTCTACTCCATCTTTTGAGTATTTTTCATAAAGTACATTAAATTTTCCCTCAAAGCCCTCTCTATCAAGATTTAATTCTTCAAGCTCCTTTGTGTCAGATATAAATGCTTCAAGAACTTTTTGTAGTTCTACGAAATCCGTTCTATCAGAACTAGGTATACCTTTTTTGCAGACGTAATCAATTCTTTCAATCATCGACTCAACCATGTCAATATCCGAAAGCTCATACATGTCATTCCAAATATCGTCCATGTCTACTTTGATTTTATTATGAACTTCAACTATTTCATTCACTCTTGCAGATATTTTGTTACTGAGGTTCATATAATCAGAGCCAAGGAAATCTTTATGTTTTTCAATAGATGCAAGTAATTCTATCCCTTGTTTTTCCCAATCAAGCAGAGTGGTATAAGCGACAAACTTTGTTATCACTTTTTCTGACATGAACTTACTACAATTTGCTTTTAGTTCTTGTCTCTCTCTGATCTCCTCTCGATTTTGCAACTCAACTTCTCCATGCCTATCTGCAAAACTTGCTTCATCAAAATAGCTCAAATCCTGCAGCAATGAGACAATACGTTTATAATGCTTTTTGTACTGAGACATGCTCTCAACAGAATAACATCTTTGATCTTTAATCCATGGAATAAGCTTTGGCTCAACAAAAGCTTTTAGCTTGTTTTTTATTGATTTAAGCTGTTCTTTGGCTTGTTCAGACATTACGTAACTTCCGCTAAAAACACCGTATATGCCAGGATTTTCAATTGCACTAATACCTTGTAGAGCTGCATAAACATCACCATTCTCAGCAGCCATCTCGTACTTATTAATAAGATCATCTATTGTTCTATTCCAAGTTGATAGTATTTTAATACCTTCATTTAAACGATATTCACATAATTTATACTGCGCTTCCAGTTCTGCTGGAATTTCTTCTGATTGCGCCAATTGTTGAAGCTCGTTTAAATAATCGTTGACTAAGTTAATGTCATCATTACCTTCAACTCTTTTAAAAAGGCGCAAATAATTATCTATAACCGCACCTGCATTAACAAGAATGAAACAGGTTTCTCTAAGCATGCCTACCTCTACTTTATTATCGCCAATAATAAGGTCTTTCCATTTAGCAACACTATAAGCTTCTTTCTTGTAAACGGGGCGAATGCAATAACTTAGATTGGCACAGAAAACGGAAATTAAGTAGACAATAATGTAATCATTAAGCCCATAGGGAGGCATACTTAATTTATCAAAAATATCTTTACAATTCAATCCTTTACTATCTTTTAGTTTTTGTTCTAAATAAGAATATATAGCCAAAACCTTTGGATCCTTAGGAGGGATAATTTGATAATTTGAGTTAATACATTTCCATGAGTTCTTACCACTCTCAAATAGAGTCGCTTCAAATCTGTTCCTAACTTCCACCGGTGAGCTTTGTATAGTATTTGCATTGATACTACCTGATAATAAAAGCTTCAATATTGAACAATACGACTTTTTTGCACGTCCTGGTTGTTTGCTATCAAATCCATCAAAATCAAATGAAATAATTTTTGAATATATGTCATTAAGAATATCCGAAAGAGAGACTGCCAATCGGTTTGATAACGATTTAATCCTATCAGGAAATATCATCAATCTTTCCCTTTGAAGCATAGCAAAAGTATCTTTTAGAATATCCTCTGCCTGCAAGAATGCATCAGTATAGTGTCGACCGAACTTATTCTTCTCTTCGTTAGAAATACCGTTTGTCAACACTTCATATTCAAGCAAAGCAGAATAAAGCTTGTTTTCAACATCGTTCAATAAGAACATTACAATCGGCAAACCAACTGTCTTTACAGAAAGCTTTTGTACAAAATCAAGCACCTTATCATCGGTATCCTTGTTTATATACAGCCATATCAACTGACCCTTGATTTTTTCAGGGGCTGTTGAATTTTTAAAATCTGAAATCAAAGAATCAATGTATGCTTCAGATACTTCTGTTATATGAAATAAATCCTGAGTAAACTGCCATTCGTTGCTTTTAATTTTATTCTCAACTGAAAAATTTGTATTTAGTGGTGTTAAAACGCCGGCTATTTCACGAACACTAGAATTGTCGAACACTGACATCGAGAGTGTTTGACCGGCTTTAATTCTACGATAAAAGGTTCTAAAGTCGTGTGCGCCACTTGAATCTTCTAAAAAGTCAAACGAACCAGTATGTTCATCAAATCCTAGGACAGCATATTCATTTTCCAACCATACAAGCTCCTGCTCAATGTTCCTAACTGACAATCCCGAGCAAATACTGAGAGCCAGTTTTGCTTCTCCACAATTGGCTGTCCTGAAGCGTAAAAGTTTAAGCACAAGGTTTGCTCGAAGTACCTTGCACATATTTTCAGAAAACTTATCGCCAAATTTTCTTAATATATTGTCATATCTAATACAATGGCGACTTAACTGTCGGCCTTCTTGTTCAGCAACTAACATTTCAGAGTATAAATCGCCATTCAACAGTTGTTCCGGCAAAACTAATGGACATTCTTGATTTTCCAAAAGTTCATAAGCGGAAAGTGCAATGATATGCGTGTTTACCAAAGTTAAGGAAGAGCGATTTTGTAAATACCCTGATAATCCGGTTAACATAAATGTAGAAATTGGATGCAATGGATATATACCTTCAACTATTACACGGTCAAAAAGCCCTTTGTCTTTCCAAAGGCCTTTTAATGGTAGCCATTTATCAATTTTCGAATAGATATCAATCCAAGTATCCTTATTTCTCTTTTGCCAAGATTTAATATAGGTTTCAAAAGCCTCTTTATCTTTACGATCAATTAAGTTAGCAAAAACTGTTTCTAAGTTTGATGACAAGTGATATTTGTCACTGGCATCATACCTTCCGATATACCGACTAATATTACGTGTTTTATCAACTCTTTGCAAATACGCTTTAATATCCGATTGGATAAAGTTTATCATCTGTATATTTCCATCAGCATTTTGCACGGCTTCAAAAATCTGTTGAAGAGCACTATCGCCAGATTGTGCAGAATTAGCAGAAGAAGCATACTCTAAATATCTACCAAATTCGTCAAAGATGATTACTATTTTATTAAACGTACCGCTTATTCCACAGTACTCCGCAAGCAGGGTTTCTAATACAGAATTTGCAGATACGCCCTCATCCCATCTGATCTCATGTCCATTGATTTCTTCATATACACCATTAATAATATCGAAGGCTGTTTTATCCTCGGCTAAGGTCATCCTAAGTTTTTCTGCTAGTTCTGTACCTTTTTGGTGCCAATCGAAATCTAAAGCCTTTTGCTCGAAGAGTAATATGTTTGAGTCAATATTTCGCTCTAAGAAGCGAAAAGCTGTTTCATGAGCTCTGTTAAGTTTTTTTAAATTGTCATCAGAATATCCATATAATCTCAAACTTCTGCCTGCAGCCCTCAATATTTCGTAATGTAAATTGAAGTCACGCATACCGTTGATTGCTAAAACAAGATTTGGCTTTTCGCCGGTACCTTCAATCGTTTTAACGGTTTCGCTGTCGATGCGCCTTATGTTATCAATTACCTTCTTGTATGTATCGGGCATATAGTCTTTCCCAGATAGGACTTGCGCTAATGTCACAGCCAAGTGAGATTTACCAGTACCATATTCAGCAATAACCAGCGTAAAGGGGTTTCCACGCTGGTCATCTTCAATTTTGTTTGCAATAATTTTGAAGAAAGAAACAGTATCGGTCATTTTGCTGCCAGTTTGCTCATCAGAAATGCCGAAATATTCTCTGCCGTGGAATACAAAACTGCTAGCAACTTTAGCAGCTTTGGACGGATTATAAAACCAGTCAACTTGTACTGCTCCTTCAAAAAACAAATCTTCTCTAAATCCAATAATATCCCCAATACGCATAGCTTTACCCCCTAGCACAACAAGCTGTATGCTTTCTCTATCATTGCATCTGAGCTTGCGTTTTTTATAATCGTAAACGGTGATAGCTGTCCATTAATTCTAATAATGCTTTTTTCGAATAGTTTTTCCAATATGCTATATGCCACTGTATCCGCAATACCGAAGGCTGCGGCGAACTTCAAGGTTAATAATTGGTCAGCAGTTATTTCGTCATACTGTGGAAATATCTGCTCCCATTCATATAAGAGAGCATATGCATACACATATAAAAGTTCATTTTTAAAGTTTTGAGCGACTATCTTTAATATCTCTTTGCTTCTTGATATGAGACTAAATGTTTCAAAACTAATTTCATAAGTAGTAAAGAATGGTCCCATATTCACAGCTTTTTTTGTTGCAAAAACAGGTTGCTTTTTTAACTCATCTTCAAGAAGCAAGAATCTGATTCCATCTGGATAATTTGGTAATATGCCTCTTATCAACAGCTTCCATAAAAATGCGCCAGTGGAAGGTGATGTAAGGCGGATATGACACAAAAGCTGTGTTACTTCTTCACGCAATCCTAAATCTTCTCTCATGATTATATTGCCAAGTTTTGTCCTTTTGAGTTTGTATTTACCACTTTGATTACTTATGTTTTCAACTAATCCCATATAAATTGCATAATCAATGTGTGGTTCGACCTTCCCACTAGATTTACCAGTAGGAATGCCTGTTATTTCCGATATTTCCTCCTTTGATAACGCATCATTCATATCAGTAATCTCTAATAGTCTGCTTAAATATTCTAAAGTTGGTGGAAATGTTTGGTGAAAATTTACTTTACTCATGATTTTCAGTTCTCTCCTTAAAGGATGCAATTTTTGTAACACTAGGGTTTGTTGGGCCAAAGTCCCCATTTAATTTTTCACGCTCACCGGCAATAATACATTGTCCTTTTTGTAGTCCTCTTAGCAAATCAGCCCATTTACTGGTGTTTCCAAGCTGTTTAGATGTTACTGCTAAATCGTTATCAGCAGGTTTAAAATATACTCTGAATGCAGCTTGTTGTAACCTATTTATCTCTGCATCATCTAATTGAGGCTTTAAAAATTGTGTAGCAAACCATGCAGACCATCCAAATTTTCTTCCTTCAGTTAATATCTTTGCACTTGGCGAGTTCGATTTATGGGATAAATTCTGAGCTTCATCAAGTACAACAACAAAAGGATTATCTTTATTACCATACTTTTTGTTATAATGCCATGCATCCCATAACATAAGCTCTGTAATAACTACTTGCAATTCTCTGACAAAATTGGTTAATTGAAAAATTGTTAAGGTACCTTCCGAATTAGTAACATCATTCCAATCAAACTCATTGTCACAATTAAAAGTCACTGAGTCAAAGAAAGGTGTAAGCTTTGAAACTACGCTCTTTGAAAAGCTTGTATTAATATCGTCAAGTTCTTTTCTAAAAATTTGCATATTCATATTTTCACCGAATTTTTCTAAACCATTTTTGCAGGCAGCATAAATAGCAGAAAACTGCTGCTCCCCAAACTTATAAACATTTGTAAATATGTCTGCAATTCTTGTGGCAACATCTGATATCTTTTCAGGTGCCCTCATACCTAATACTTCGATTTCCTGTCTGCGGAATGGATTAATCGGCACACCCTCAAAGTAAACTATTCTTTGAACAATTTTATTCTGTAGGTGGTTGATAAACTCTGGCTCTAATTGGTCTAGTCTAAATCCTTCAGTATAATCAAAAACCATTGATGATATGCCTTGCTCTGATAATTCACTTAGCATGGTCTGCATTAAATAAGTTTTCCCTTGCCCGGAGCTACCTGTAATAAGCAAATGTCTATTAGAAAGCTTTGGATGACCAAAACTCCAGTTCACAATATTACCTCTGTTATCTTTTCCGATATACACCTTTACATTAGACAATCCTGAAGCTATTGTACCTAGTTCGTTATTAGATTCCTGACCTGATCCAATGTCTATCGGATTTGAATCACCTACGCTATTTTCGTTTGTAAGTACTGGGAGAACCTCACGTGGAGGAACAACGACCGTATCAGTCACGGCATCTGGAGTAGGAGTTAGAATAATATCAGGGACAATTACTATGTCTTCCATTTCAGATTCATCTTCTATAATTATAGAATCTTCAATTATTTCAGGAATAATATCCACATATTCAACTGCTGCTGTATCATCCCCTAAAATGAGCTTTTGGATGACGCTTTGAGGGATAGATAATATTTCTATTGAATTTGGTGTGTTAATTGTATTGCTAGTCGTGTTATTTCCTTGCATATCAACCCAATATCCCATTACTTTCCCATTCCATTCAATAACAAAATCGCCATCTAAAATTGATTTCAATCCAGCCGCAAGTTTAAGATATTCCTCTGTATTATCATGAAAAGTTATCTGCGAAAATGTTAACGCACGGTATAATTGGGCATACCAATAACGCCGTCTTATCGAATCGTTAGGCATAGGTTTAAACAGTTCTGCTAAAACGGAAAGGCCATGCTCAACCTGTGTAATCGCCTTTGTTATATGTTCTGTAGAATTTGCAAACTTTGCAATTTTACATTCTATAACAGTTGCAATTAAGTGTAGTTTTCCATCATCGCCTATCTTTGCTGACACATTTAAAAAATCAGGACGTGACTTACTCTCCCTAGCAGTGTTATAAACATCCTTAGTAAACCAATGTCTGTATGAATCTAAATAGAAGACTATATTTAAAGCTTCACTGGAACTTTGCTTTTGCATTTGAACAGATGTCAAAATATAAGCCATAAACTCATTTATGTTATATGTGTTTTGATTAATTGCACTTAGTAAGCTTACTCCATCGAGCTTTGCAGCTTCCTTAACACATATCTCAGCAGCAGCTTTTGCTCGTTCATCAGACCATTTGAAAAGATTACGAACACGTTGTTCAAAGCGCTTTTTCACCTGTCTTACAATAGAATCTCTTGCAGTAATTGTTAGGTTATACTGTCCATGATGGCCTTTACCAGTCGAAAACCCTATAATTGAATATATATTTTGTCTATATGCATCATTTTTAAGTAAAGCACCGTCCATGCCGCCATCTATACAGATTACCCAATAGGACTTTTGATGTAATAAATCTATTAAGTCACGTCTTTCACCATCAATACATACTTCTTTAACGACAACCACCTTTTTGCATGGCCACTCGTTAAGATGATTGTTGTAATACACCAACTGACTATGGATAGTAGAAGCTTCGAATTGTGATTGAGTAAGTTCAACACGTCTTTTAACACTGGTCTGGGATGATGGAGTTGGCTTAAAAACAATTGGATACTTGCAATCGCTTGGGCACAGGGTTGTATCATCAGTATTTGGAACAAAACCAAAATTGTCTACCTTTAATAAATCCATCATAAAAACAATATCCGTGTTTAAAGGAAGTAGTTTTTTAATATCCTCCTTTGAAGTCCACTCATTTAAAAATATTTTTATATCTGTGTTTTCGTCCTGTGAGAAAAATGTGTTTACCCAATATGATAAGTAGTTACGCCCCCCTCTATTCTCCGGCTTAACCAGAATATTCAATGTCAACTTTAATGGAATGTCAGATTCAGTACGTTGTTTTTTTATTCTGTCTATATATTTGTGCATTGCTGCAACAATCGGCTGCAGTTCTGAAGGATCAATAAATGCTATAGCTAATTCATAAGCTTTATTAGGAAAAGCGTTAATATAGTCTTCAATAACATCGAATATCATTAGTGCATCTGCATCTACACGAGTTAGTTCCCCCTCAGAAAAATCATCATCAAAAACAGCTTCTTTTCTCAGCATATCTTTAATTCTGATATTTTCCTGTGCATTTGCATTCCCACAGAGGCAAAAGTTCCCAAATGTATGCAAGTTTCCAAAATACTGTCTCCCTGTTGTAGGAAAAACATCTAATGCTTGATGGATGCATGAAAGTTGGATTAGCTCCTGAAGATTTGAAACAGCAGCTTTTTGTGATATCTTTGATAAATCATCAGCATCAGATATTGACTTACTCCACCATTGCTCACAACCATCTAAGATGAATACTGACTGATGTACTAGTTTTTGTAAAATAACGGGATGCCAAGGCGGAATAATACAGAAATCTATTTCCTCATCGCGAGTGACTGAAAAATCATTCTGCTCGATGGAAAAAGCATGAATATACAAATTTAAGACCCACTTTAAATTTTCAGTAAAACTGCTTTCTAATATGTTGTTACCCAGTTTAATGTATGTATCCGTGAAAACATTAATCTCATCTAAGCTTGCATAGAAGCCCTTTGATGTCAATGCTTTACAAAAGTTTACGAATTCTGCACCAAGCTTAGAAAATTCCGCTTTCCAAGTAAGTGCAGCTTCAGATATGTATATGGAGCTAACATCAAGCAAATCTATATAGTTTATCTCGGTTTCCTCATAAGTGTCAAAAAACTCCTGTTCACTCTTTAAGTACATGAATCGTTTTAAGTCTTTGTTTATACCAAAAGGCAAAAACGATGTTATAAATTCTTCGTTGAGTTGCTGGTATTTATAGCAAATATCAGCAAAAGAATACATCCATGCCTCATCATTTGAAAAACACCATTCATATTCTATTTCATCTAATATAGAACAACTACTATCTTTCAGGCTAAGTGTAAATTCAATCTTGTTAAGCGTTTGGGACACACCTAACGAAGACACGCGGCCGTTTTCCACTTGTTCTTTGGCATTATTTGGAGTTAAAAAATCATTAGGGGCAGAAATGATTTCAATATCATTTTGATCTAAATACCAGTTTCTTTTTGCTATATATTCAATCACGCCACCTGCATTATAACAAATATTTTTAAATGTGTCCTCTAATTGCTCTTCCGCAGTTGTATTTCCAGAAGTATCAATTTGATTAACAAGCTTCGCCCTGGTAAAATTAAACTCAATTTGTGTAACTGATGATGCTTCCATAGTTGATAAAATTGCAGAATATATCGTTCTTAGCATTGCATTCAAAGGGTTCCCATAAACCTTAATGGTTTTTGTACGTGGCTCATTCGGCTCCTTATGTAATTTTAAGCCAAGTACCGCTTCAGTAATCGCAAAATCAACACCCATCAAAAGAGAGCGTAATTGATTGATATTGCGTCCTAAAATAAAATCTGATAAAGCTGATGCATATTCATCATATGTCTTGATAGACTGATCTATCCAACCTGTATATTGCTCCGAATATGGCAAGTCATTGTTGTTATACTCCGCAATTTTCTTGTTGTACTTTTCAAATTGAGTTCTGCTGATTTTCTTAAATGTATTTCTCTCTATAAAGTCATAGTCTGTCAATAGTAAATTCTTCTGTGATTTTAATATCGTCCTAGTGTTTGGCAAGCTTTCTTCTCTCTTGCACAAATTCCAAACTGGCAGATTTTTATAAAAATATTCAATGAACATTGAAATATTGTCTATATCACTCCAGTCATCTGCTAGACAGCTAAGCTTGTAAAGATTTATAGGTACGAGTTCAAACAACCACTTAAAGAGTTTGTCAATACAGTGCTTATCGTCAGCTTCCCATTGGCACATACTAAAAACATCAGAATAGCTGCCACGCATATCTGATTCCATTCTAGTTGAATTAATAAAGTAGATGTCATGGATTCCACCTTTGTCTTCTATGACCTCTGTCCCCATGAGAATAACAAGGAGTTTTTCGTTTGCATTTGGTAGAATATTTCTATATTGTGTTAAGCTATCGTCCATATCTATCCATTCATTTTGCTGCATCGAAGTGATGGCGGGAGCAAAGTCTGTATGATGAACATTCTTAAATTCAATAAATTTAGGGTAGGATAATTTAGCAATAAACCTTATGCCCATCTGTTCACAGTATTGTTTCATTCCTCTGCAGAATAAATCATAAATACGTACATCTTCAAAACCATCTATTCGTATTATGGTTTTACTTGATTCATGGGGTTTTTGTTTTAGCACATATTTGTTCAAGGTTGTCACTATGTATTTCATTGCAATATTACCTCCGAATATGGATTTACAACAATAGATGTTGCATCCGATAAGTCACGCAAAAATCCTGTATTTTTCAAGAAGTCCTGAAACTCTTTTTCATTTGAAGCAAATGAGTTTGCTTGCTCAGCATCTAACTTTGTTCCACTAACACACTTCTTGTACTGCTTTGCACCTATTACAATATTAAAATGACTATACACTTCATCTAAAAACATATCAAATGTCATTTTCCCTTGGGGCTTAATAATAGAAAGCACTATAAACTTTACTAAATCTTCGGAGAGTGAAAATCTTTCCTGTCCACCCCGCAACGGAATGATACACTGCATTTCTTTACCAAGTCTCTTGAACATATTCAATGTATGTGTTTTTGATTTAGCTAGGTATTCAAATGGGGAAAGCAGTTTGGAGGCTCCTTCATTTTGTTCTAAATATATGCTTGTCATTTTATTAATTGCATTTACAAATAGTTCTTCAATCTTTCTATAACTACCAGCAGATATTTTCATTACAGTATTTCCAGCTTTTTTTGAGCGCAAATCTACTATCCAAGGAGAAGACGAAACACCAAGATATTCTATAGTTCGGTGACACATCATTCGCATAATCTGTAAAATAATACCTTTCGATAGAAGTTCAATACGTGTTATCGGGTGCATATCGTTTGACAAAAAATTTATCAGTTCAGAAATTGTATTTTGTCCACAGTCAATATATCCAGTTGCCGGGATAAACCCAATCTGCTTTTTAATCCAAAGCTTTTCAGGATCAATGTTTTGATTTTTAAGCCACGAATCATATATCCAGTTTGCCAACTTTGAGAAATCCTCACCATTTGCTGTGATTAGATGCTTTAATAAACTCTCAAGTAAAATTTTATCAGTAGGTTCACAAGCCTGTAATGCTTGCAAGATGTGCAAGTAGAACACCTCACCGCCCCTTGCCATAAAGTTATGTCTTGAAAAGTCAAACAACATTTCAATATCCGTATCACTTGCTGCAGGATTTCTTGATAAAGCTATTCTTGCCTTCTTATTTAGCATTGCTTCACAGAATATCAATTCAGGCGCTATCGGTAATAATGATTGAGCAGTCCAGGATCTATTTTTTAGCACTGCAGCATAGCCATACAACAAGTCTTGTATAGCTTCTATTGTGCTTTCTGCTTTATGAGCTTCAATACCTCTATCTTCGATACTTTTCTGCATTATCTGAATATTACTATTAAAAGCTTTTTCGTCCACAGAAATCTTAATGTCCTTTTTTGAACGATTATAAAAGATAAATCTTTTTAGTCCCATACGAGGCTTAACATAGTATACTAAATCTGTATTAATGTTCGAATGGAAAGCCATTGTATCTAACTCCTTGTCAAGCCCTTTTGGAGAAATGAATACAAGTAAAAACTCTATTAAGTATTCATAAAGTGATTGATCAGAAAAAATTCTATTCCCAAATAGCTGAATAGCCATATTGTCACTACCATTTGACAAATCTGCTGTAGCAGGAAAAATATTAGCCACGCTTTACCCTCCATTCACATTAATAATTTATTAAAATATAATTACTACTTTCTTCTTGCAAGCTAATGTTACCCCATCCTTGGGTACCCATTACAAGCATTTCTATTATATCACTTTGCGAATCGGGCTTGCAAAGCGACAACATCTGAGCTTTGATGCTATCAATACCATGTGTAAGCTGAGGATCTATATTAGTTGAAATAGCACCACTCCTTATATCCTCAAAATAGTTCAATAAAGGCAATAATATTGGTTGGTTTATTGTCGTTCCTAAAACCTCAATGTATAACTGTTTTTTTTCTTCTTCACCAAAGTTACAGCTACTTGTATTCACTGTTTTTAATTTTATATCTCTATTGGGAATAGTACCATATAACAATTGAACACTTTGGTCGATACTATTACTACGTTTAAGCGTAATAGGAACCTCTCTTATATTTTTGCTTGCATAACCGGTATGTAAAATTGAAAATGCCTCCATTATAAGAGATTTATCATCATTATTTGGTGTTTTTCCATTTCTAAGCTCTAAATATCTATGAAATTTTTTTGAAAAAACACATTTTAACACTTCAAGGTTTTTCTCAACATCTGTTTGAATGTTAAACATAATATACATTCTTCGTATCGCCTGCCGCCATTCAATTGAATTTGAAGTCCAATACTGATTTTTTAGTTCAGCAACAATTTCTTGTATTTTGGGGTGCAAGATTGAATAGTCTTGCAAAATAAAAATTTCTTCATCGGAAACAAGACTCCTGTTATCATATCCGTTTTGATGCATATCAGCTATAGCCTGAATAGCCAACGCTTGCTTGTTAAGCTTTATACCCTTATAACCGAACAAAGAGTTGCAAAACAGGTGGTCAAATAAATACTTCATACTTTCAACATTTTTAACATCCTTACATTCTAACCCCGACGTAAGTGAAAAAGTAATTTGAGCTATTATTTGGCGAATGGTAAGCCTTTTGCCGTGCTCCTGCTGCCAAATAAAATGATGATGAAGAAAATCAAACACTTTGTTTTGATTTTCCAAAACTATATTTCTATTAAAGAGAATAGGACAGACGTTTTTCTTAGTACAGCCAGTGCATCTGTCAAAGCATTTATTAGAAATGAGATTTTTTAAAAATGGTCTTACAAATGAAGAATTATCAATACTTGCGATGTTTATTGCTCTGATTCCATATTCATTGATATTTATTACCGAGTCTGTATTGATATCAATCGCATTTATGAGCTTCATTTGTGCCTCTGAGCCCATTTCTTCTAAAAAAGTATTAAGAAGTGGTCCAGTATTGGCAACCAAAATTACATGCTTGCCGTTTTTGGATTCCTGTAAGCAACGTTTAAGCATACCCTTTCTGTCAACTGCAGAAAACTCGCTGAAATCTTTAATATAAAGGCACTCTTTTCCATTTGACAAAACTACCTCATCCCAAGGTTTCAGTTTTCCTTGCAATGCATTAAGTTCATCAAGTACTTGAATAAGTAAACTTGTCTTGCCATCCCCAGCATGTCCAGTGATGAGAATGATGTGAGGACTATGTTCTGTTAGCCATTTAGCCACAATGTTAACAATTGGTCTCTTAACCATTATATCCTGATAGAAAGGACTGCTCTGGCTTGCTTCGGCAATCGCATTTTCATTTTTTGCCCCAACATTATGAAGCGTATTTAGATACTTTATATATTCCTCATTGTACATTATTATCACCCCACTCTAATTATTTTCAATGTAATTCAAAGCTTCCTTTAATTTTATGAAGTCATCATCATTGTTGAAATATCCCACACTGAAACGAACTGTTCCTACTGGGAAGGTACCAATAAATTTATGTGCTGATGGTGAACAGTGTAGTCCAGTTCGCACTTCTACACCTTGTTCACTCAATACTTGGCCTATATTATCGCTGCTGTAGCCTTCAAAAATACAGGATACAACACCAATGGTATCAGCTACTTCGGAAGGACTAATGATTCTGATGTTATCATACTTCTTTAAAACAGCTATTAACTTATTGTGGTTTTCTTTTTCCTTTGCATAGATACAATTAACGCCTGTTTTCATTATCCAATTCAAAGATGCGTACAACCCCGCAATTGCCATTATATTTTGGCTACCGGCTTCATATCTTTGGGGAATTGTATCAGGCATATTTGGACTTACTGAGTCAATTCCAGTGCCGCCGAAGATAAGAGGCTTAAGCTTGAGGTCACCATTACAAATAAATCCCGCTATGCCAAAGGTAGCATATAAGGTTTTGTGCCCTGCAAAAACCACAAAGTCATAGATAGTACTGCTTAAGTCCATATCTATAAGTCCTGCAGTCTGGCACATGTCAATTACATTAATTGCCCCATATTGCTGTGACAATGTGCAGATATCTTTTATAGGAGCCACCAAACCACACACATTACTTGCGTGACTAATAATTACGATGTTAGGCTTGTTCTCAGCAAACTGATATTTGATTTTTTCTAAATCGTACGTTAGCTCCTTGTGGTTAACGGATAGGGTAATAATGTTCAGTTTATATAACCCCTGCAAATAATTCAGTACCCTGATAACCGCATTATGTTCAAAGGGTGAAACATAGATGTTATAGTTATTCGATATGGGAAGTCCTTGCAAAATAATGTTAATTGCTTCCGTTGCCGATGGAGTAAATACTACCTTTTTAGCAGGGCAATGAAAAAACTTCAGCATCAGATTTCGTGTATCTTGTATAAGCTTGCTTGCAGAGTTGTTCTGTCCTCGACCAGAATTAACACCTGATTCACGATAATATTTATCTACAAAGCTATACACTTCTTCGGGTTTCGGAAAAGTGGTAGCAGCGTTATTAAAATAAGCTATTTTATCCAAATGTTAAATCCCTCCCCCACACATTCTTTCGATAAATTCCATAAGTATTTGTCTTTTTTCTTGTTCTGAAATAGACTGTCCCATTTCTTCGAGAGCGGTAGCTATCTCATTGTAAAGAAGTTTTCCTCTGTCACTGTAAGTTGTCTTATCAAATGACTTAACAACCTCTTTTCCATCTTTACCGATGAAACACACCTTGTAACTATTTGAGCTTGCCCTTGAATTATCAACCTGAGTAGCAGATAAATCATATTCCAAAATGGACTTTTTAAAGTGTTCTAATTTTGATATAAATTGCGAAATCGTATCAACAGTCCAATCGTCAATTCTCAGATCAGTAACCGTCTTTGCAAGCCTTTCAATAAACGTCTTTTCATCATTACCAATACGACTCATAAGCTGTAATACCTTATGTTCTTCATTAGGGAACAAGTAGCTAAAAGTAGTCGGCTTTAATCTCTCAATAAAATCTCTAATAATGGAGGTCAGGGTGGCACTATCGGCTTGACCGGACTTAAAAATACCTTTTACATCTTTTGTTAAATGCTTAATGAGTCCGTTTTTAGCACTATCAAAAGTAGCTTTTGAGCTTCTGATATTGTCAACGATGTTGATTGTAAATTCTTTATATCCATAAATATCAAATAACTTTCTAAACAAAAATTCTCTTGCATTGATGTCAGTTTGTTTTAAGCTTCCGATAAATTTTACCTGTGCAGGGGGTATTTTTTCTGGGGAGGTATTTTTGCCTTTATAAATGGCTTTTAATTCCTTAGCATACTTAGGTAAACTCATGTACCAGCGTGACATTGCGGAAACAACATAAGTAAATGTGTTATAATCTTTTTCCTTTGAGATAACATAGTCCGAAAACAGCCCTGCAAGACTGTCAATATACATTGACTTATCTTCGTTCCAATTCTCCATTAAAGCGGTAAAAGCCTTTGGGTTTTCGTTAATACTATTAAGGAGATCTGCCGTAATCTTAACTTCTTGGTTTCGGCTCTTAATAACAAGATATTTCTTGAAAAAATGAAGTACTACTGCAATATAAATAGGGATAACCCCTTTTTTCATCCCATAACCAAATTCAGGCAGAGTTAATCTGTCATATAATTCTTTGAAATTCCGCCCCTCATTTGCATTAGCACCATTGAAGAACTCTTGTATCTCACGCAAAACATTTACCATATTCACATCTTCAGGTATAAGTGCTAAAACAGGCTTAACTTGTTCGTTTGAGAGGATGCCAGTTTGTATCAATGTACTTCTCATAAACGAAACATCCTGGCCTGTTCCGGTAAGCCCTAAATTTATATTTAATTCGTTTTCAAGTAACCCAGAAATAAGCTTGCTCCTACTGTTAATTGCAACTGTCGGTAAACTATCCTTATTGATGGATTCGTTGTTGATAATAGGAGTTTTTGGATATGTTGCTGCACAAATTTCCGAAAGCTTTGCAGAGATTTGTGCCTTTCGCTTCAACAGTTTTTTTTCACCGTTCCAATAATACTCAGCTTCTCCTGTTTCTGGGCGAGTAAAGCTTAAAATATACTTACTAATAACTTCTTCTAAATCTTCAATATAAATATCATATTCGTCAGAAAGAATCTCATCATCATTAATTTGATCTTTCAAAATCATAACAGCATTGTACTCATAAGCTATTTTCTCTATGTCAATAAAGCGGACAGGAAGTACAAAAACTATTCTATTGTGGTTACAACTACCACTTAAAATAGTTTCTCTGATTTGTTCGATTTCTTCGTTGCTACGAGGGATAATCGCATACACCACACCATCAGCACTTAGGTTTTCAATCTTTCTTTCCCAATCTGTAACAGAGAAAAACTCTATACTATCAATAAAGGTGAAATCAAAATATCTTGTAATTTCCATTTCGTCATTGTAGGCAGTAGGATACATATAGCTCTCAAAAGAGGACTTATTCAGGATGTCCTTTACACTCAAAGTCTGCATGGTCTTTTCAATAACATTCTGAATCTCAGTACTAATGTCAACACCAGAACTTTCCTTGATTTTCAGATAGCCATTGCTTCTTTTGAGATATATAATGCAATCTTTTTCAATAAGCTCGGCAAGTACATCATCAATAACTTTAACATCAGAAACACTGTCTCTAAAGGTGTCTACGATTATGTCTTTAATTGGAGAAAGTTTTTCGAACTGCTCAATAATGTAAATGAGCGATATAGTTTTAATGATTTTATTAGCCAGTGAATCCTCATCAAGCTTTTGAAGCACCTTTGATGTAGTCTCATAAAGCTTGTGAATTTCGCTTGTGTAAGGTTCTTTCCTTAAAAGTGGCTCAAAATAATCATACACATAATCAGGGGTAAGCATGGGAAAATCACCCTTTGCATTTTCTAAAAATGCGGTTAAGGTGTACTTATTATCCGATGATAAAAATGTAAATAGTGTTCTCTCATTTTGTGCTACCTTTTCAGATAGTCTCGGCAGGATGAAAGTTGAAATCGGATGGAGCGGATAACAGCCCATTACTGCTTTTTGAGCTGCAGCATTATCATTCTTTTCAAGTATACCGTTTGCCTCAAAACGCTCAATCAAGTTTTTAAAGCGTGTTTCGTTCTGCTGACAATAATTAGCCCAATAGTCCCTATCCTTCTTTATAACGGCAGAGATGATTTCATACATCTGAGAAAAATTGTTATGCAGATTAATATGCTTAAATCTGCCAGAAACACCTCTCCAACCGTCGACCTTATCTTTCGGGAGATTTTTATCAATGTAGTTCGCAATATCCTTATGAGATATAAGCATCAGGTGCATTTGCTTATCGCCACTACGATCGCACTTTTCTGCAAAGTCTTGTAGCAGTTTTATGTCACTGATCGTAGTATTGGCAATGCTTGACTCTAGATATTTACTGAACTCGTCATAAATAATGTATACACCGTTATAGCCTTCATCCTTAAGTTTATCTACGACCTTTTCATAAAGTTCCACTACATCAAAACCAACAAAGGGATTAAAAGCACTACCTGATGTGAGAGCAGGATAAAGCTTATTGAATCTTTCATACGCATTCACATCAAATTCTTTCAATGAAACAATAAAGTCATTAATCGGTACATTAAGTTCTGAAATAAACTTTTTGAATGTATCGTGGTAATGATTTTTCCAAAGAGCAATGGTGTTGACTGCCGCTTTGAAGTTGGTTTCAGGCATTAGATTTGTCAAGTTTTCGTTCTTTAAAGCAGTTTGTAATGCACTCAAAAATGATTGTGTAATACTTGTGCTACTTCCGCTGACAATAATCGGGAGCAACTTTTTATCACTGTTTATATAGCTTGTAATGAACTCATACAGTTTCGTATTCTGTTCCTTTATTTTATTCAAAAGTATTTCAAACAAACCCATGTCTTTCTTAAAGAGAAGTGACATAAGCATGAGTACGATATGCGATTTCCCTCTGCCATATGCTCCAATCAAAATCCTTGCTCTACCCCTGTCTTGTGCACTTGTGCTGAGAATAACATCCTCAATAACATCAATAGATGACATCGTGGGTATAAAACTTTTCACTTTATTTTCATTGTGTAGGTCATAGGCAATATTGATTGAGGTTTGAAAACCTTTTTCTACCCATATTTTCTCTTCAAACATATTATATCTCCAATCTTTGAGGATATGTCTTATTTGTTAATTGCATTGTAGTATTCTTGGACACACCCTAAAAAGTCAATTTCTCTTTCAATGGTTATAACATCAAGTCCAGCTGTCCGAACAACCTTGATGTATCCCATAAGCTCAAGTTTATTCAACAAGCTGGTCAGCGTAATAATATCCAGGTTAAGCACCTTTCCGGCATTGCACTTATCATTTTGAATAGATGATATTTTTATTTCATTTGCTCCTTTTGCTTGATCAACAATGACCGCAAGTATAACAAGCGGATGTATGCTGTCAATCTTAGGAACACTTTTTTTATAAGTCTTAGCTTTTTTATTTGAGATGTCCACAAGAGATAATTCACCAAGCGGACAGTCAATGTTACTCTCAGGATGTACCTTGCCGGGATTAGATTTAATTCTTGGCACATAGGTGTTGATGATACAGTTAAAATCATCATCTAAAGAGCGCTCAGAAACCTCTGATTCGTTCAATAGTATATAAGCATTGAGCTGCTTTACAAAATCATCTCGGTTAAACTCGCTACGGTTAAACTCATTAAAGAAGAAATACCAAGCCGTTGCGTCAGCTTCGTTAGTTGCAAGGTTATAGTGTAGAAACCACAGTGTTCCTATTTCTTCAATGTATCTGTCATTTTCATAAACGATTTCACCGAAAGGGGTAAGAGTTTGGTACTTCTTTCCCGAAGTCGGCTCAGCTGTAAGCCTAACAGCTTGCAGCCAATACCGCAGAGCCTTAACCATATTTGCACCTATGCCTAGAATATCCATAGGATTTCCGTTGTCACCCATAAAAACTGTTCTGTCACGGAGAACATTTTTTATTCCTTTATATAACCAGCCTTTTCTTATGAAAAAGGTATCATGCGCTCTAAATCTCATAATTACTCCTTTGTCTTAAGGTATTTATCCATCAGGCAACCGCCTTCAAGATATTTAGCAGTTACACACATCTTACAACGCTTACACTTGCTATCACTGATGCGGTAGTCATCTCCTATAATTGAGATAGCACCAAATCTGCATAATGACTCACATTTTAAGCATTTGCGACAAGCGTTGAATTTTCTCACTTGGTAACCGACCATTCTTTGTAGATCATCATGCTTTGCAACATTCATTGTCTTAATTTTTACTGCATAATCATATCCGTCTTGTGAAAAGGGCTGAACAGATAAAATCGGCACATTGGTTTTTATATCCAAGACAATGGTTTCGTTGATGAGCTTTCGTCCAAGTTCCTTAGTAACGTTGCCAAAAGGAATTAATAAATTTAAAAATGTATCATCAACTGGGCGATTAAGTTTATACACCTTTGCATTATTCTCAGTCGTGCAATTGGTAAACTTGATTTTGACATCCTCAGCCGCAGTTATACCGTTACCACCCTGTCTAGCCTTCCATTTTCCGCTATCAACATAGACTTCCGCATCGGGTTTGCCGATTTTTACAGCAAAGTCAATCAGAAACTCTCGCCATTTCTTAGCCTGCTCAGGCATATAAATCCGAGACAAGAGTTGCGCTCTTTCATTGTTATTTGGGCAACACCAACAGCCCACACGGTCATAACCAAGTCTGTACGCATCGTTGAAGTCTATGCCTTCTCCCAAAATGTAGAGCCAGATATCAATATCCTTCCACAGAAAAATAGGTGAAGCCACTGTTTGGTTCTGTATTTTTATTTTATCATTAACTGTCTTAATACCATCTTTATCTATCTTAATTGCAGCCTCAACACGATTATACTTACTCCGGCTTACCGACTCGTTTTTGCGAATACCATAAAAAGTTAAAATGTCCCGGTCACGATAAAGACTGCTCAGTACACGGGTAATGGGTCCTGTCTTAAACATAGAACAGCACCAACGAAGCATACGAGCAGGAGGACCAATATCTTCACAAACCTCATAAAAATCTTGTTCCTTGTTTTTTGCTGTCTTAAATATCGCTTTAGGATTGTTTTCTCTAAACCTTTTAGCATATTCAATTGTCAAGGGGAATTCAAGGGTAGTATCGCCAAATATATGTACTAGGTTGGGATTACTCAGCGCTCGTACAGTTAAATCGGCAGTAACGGTTGAATCTTTACCTCCCGAAAATGAAATCACGATATTTTCACTCGGATATGCTTTGGCAGTATCCCTGATAAACTCAGTAGCTTCATCGAAGATATAATGCAGTCTTTCTGTATTGGCCTTAATAAACTTGTCTATGGTTTGATTGAAAAAGTCATAGTTATTTTGTTTTTTGTATTTTTCAAGCAGTTCTGCGATTTGATCGGGAGAACGCTTTTTATACGCACGGATAGGAATGATCTTTGATTCACCGTCAATGTAATAACGGTTATCTGCCGCCCAAACAGTTTTGTTTATATAATCAAACGGTTTTGCAGTCAGTATTTCAATCAGCAATCGTTCTTCAGGGAATACCGGTCGCAGATCCGCGCACAAATAAGCGGTTTCTTTTTCACATAGTGGACAAATGTTTTTATCTATTCTGCTAGCTGATTTGACAATTGGTATCTTACAATCATTGCACCAATAAATAAAGATAGGAGCATCCTGTTCTGTAGCGGCGCCACAAAGCTCGCATATATTGCTATTTGTTTCTCTATTACAACTCTTGCACCACAAAACTTACACCTCCCTTTACTACATCATAACATTTTTTATGTCCCAAAAACCGGACTGTGCTTTTATATTTAAAAAAAGATTATTTTGATCTATAAAATTCAAGTAAATCTCCTACACTACATTCAAACAACGTGCATAATTTGCTCAGTGTTTCATAATCAATACGCTGCATTTTATCGTGATAAAGATTAGAAATTGTTGCTCTTGAAAGCCCTGTTTTCTCATAAACATCTTGTATGTTATAACGATTTTGTCCCATTAGTGTTGACAACTTACAGCGAATAGCCATTCCAGCGCCTCCCTGTTATATTAATATTCACTATACAGTGTAACATAATTTTACCAATCGGTAAATATATATATGCTTATTTTTTTGTCATATCTAATCATTATAAACTTATATTAGTGCATTTTTATTTGAGGTGTTTGAGCTATAGGAGATTACTTGGAATAATACCTAATTAATACACTAAAGCTATCATTTCATAAATTCATATTAAAAAAACACCTATCTCAAAGCACATTTACTAAACACATGTGCCTTGAGATAGGTGTAATGAAAATTTTGTTGATATACTTTAATTTCTATTGCGGTACATTTACAGAATTTTTACTCTTCACCATTTTAATTTTATAATTATCGACTATGTTGAAATCTTATCCCCTTTTCTTTTGCAGGCACAGCACCTAATACAATAGCATCATAATTTGCTGCACTTTTACACTGATTAGAAATATACCCTTTTTCCGCCATGGAAGTATAGTTTGTCCCAGCCACAATAATGTGATCCAAAACTTTAATTTCAATAGGATGAAATATATCAACCATTCTCTGGGTTAAAGTTTTATCTTCCTGAGAGAAATTTTGGCTTCCTCCAGGGTGGTTATGCGCTAAAATTACTGCATTACAATCACACGCAAGAGCATATTTTAATATTTCTCTCGGGTAAACCGCCGTCTGTCCAATACTCCCTTCTGACATGGTTTTTGTTTCAATTATGTTATTACCACTATCTAAAAATGCGACCATAAATCTTTCTTTATCCTTCATACCACCTAAAAGAGCTAAAAAATATTGTCCTGATACACTTGACGAATTGAGCGTAATCTTATCATTGCTCTCGTGCACCTTTAAAATGTTATACGAAGAAATGAACTCGTTGAGTAATCCTATCTTTTCAAGCTGCTTTTCATTTGGTTCCATAATGTGGGGATGTTCTAAGATGTTGAAAGGGTTATTGCTTTTTACATACTGCTGAACCTTCTTGTAGGACAGTCCTGTTAAATTTGTCAGCCCTTTTAAAAACTTTTCGGTATGCTGAATATCTTGCTTCATATTATGCCTGCCCCCCTTCTTCATCAAATAAATCAATAATGGATTTTATACTTTTTAACTTCTCACAAGTCTCCATTGATAAATCCATTAATTCAAGATGCAGAAAAAAGTTTTTAATCCCCATACTTTGAACGCATCTATGAATTTGTTCTTTTGTATCAGCATCCAAGTCAATCAATTTATCCAGTAAATCCACACATTTTATATATTCCGTATCTCTTAACTTATTTACATTCATCTATATTCCCGCCTTTCCCTGTAATCCTCTACTAACTGCCAATTAGCTGCATAAATAACTGCTGATATTCATCCTGCATTAGCTCATTTAGCATGCTAACCTGTTCAGTACTGAAATCATATTCATCGATGATGTCAGCATGAGTTTTGGATGTCACATCTATATGTAGGATGGTTTCAGTAGTTGTAATGGTCTCCTCAATTTCTTTACCGTCCTTATCAGTAGTGGTTATGGTTTCCTCATGTTCAATCGTTTCTATCCAATAGTCAATCGGATTCATATCCCAAAAGGTATCCCGTAATATACTTACCTTTATATCATCAAGAGTTGCTACATCCATGCCGTTTTCAGGATCGACAGTCGTCTTGACAGCATAAACCGGCAGTACCTCCCTCCAGTTACTGACATTATTGATGCTTCCATTTCCGGATACCTCCAAGGTATCATGTGGATTATCTATCTGTATCTGCTCAATTTTTTCATAGAATTCTTCATTAAGCTGACTGACAACTTCCGTCATAGTTGGCGTGTTCTTGCCAGAGCTTTCATTAGAAAAGAATACGCCAAACACAGATCCCAGTAAAAGTCCGGCAAGACATATTACAAGAATGATAACAAGCGCTATCCAACCACCTGCAGCAATTAAAGCACTCAATCCCTTAGCTGCTACAATGATAGCCTTAATGGCAGCCACCATTGCTTTTACTGCCATCTTTGTCGATGTTACCGTAGCCCTAGCAGCTAATCTTGCTGCCTGTGCCGCCCTTCGTGCAGCTTGAGCAGTCTTAGCAGCAGTATTTGCTGCTGTCCGCGAGGTTTTAACAACAGTCTTAGCAGTACGCTGAGCTGTTTTCACTGACTTATGCGATTTTTTAACTGTTCCTTTAGTAGCCTGCTTTATGGTTTTTGCACCAGTTTTAACAGATTGCTTTATGGTATCTCCAGTTTTTCTGGAACTATTGATAACCTGTGCTGCCCTTTTTTCACCCATTGGTGGAAAGATATTTTTAGGAGCTTTTGTAGTGAAGTGTGAGAATGTCTGACTCGTCTTTGGTTGGATAATATTCTTATTTTGTGTTCGCATCTTAAGCTTTTGAAAAGTTATCTGGTTTGCTGTGTTTTTAACAAACCTCCGCTTTCCCAATTCGCTTGACTTTGATAAAGTGAGTTTTCTCTTTTTTATTTTCTCTACTCTTGATTGGACGGCATTCTGTCTGGTTTTTTGTTTTGCAACATTTTGAGAAACCTTTTGCTTCGCTGTTTCCTTTCCTTTTTCCGTGGTAGCGTCCTGCCGTGCTGTCTGCTTTGTTTTAGTCTTAGTAACATTCTCTTTCACTGTTGCCTTCGCTTCATTTTTTGAAGGTTGATCTATACTCTCTCCATTTTGAATGTCCATATGCTGAGTATCTGTATCCAACACACGGCTTTCCTTAATTTTTTCAACCGCCTTTTTTCCGTAGTTTTCTGCGGCATATCCTCCATTACGAATAATGGTTTCTGCACCTTCTTGAATGCTATTTCCAGCATAGTCTACATAGTTCCCATCATCGTCATGTCCAAGTTGTTCAGACTGCTCTTTAGTACGGATATATGCGTTTTTTGCTCTTCGGGATACATCAGTTGCCTTATCTAGCATTTTAATATCCTTCTTAGTTTGTTTAGTCTTGATTTCTTTCACCTCCCACACCTCCTCCCATAGTTTTTGCTAATATTCTACAGCAAACTTTAGCGTTCTTTCCCTTCAGACAAAAACAATGGACGTTGTAAACTCCTACAATATTCAGGATAGCGTAATCGGATTGCTTCGAAAAAGTATGGAGCAAAACCACAGTCAAACAACTGATAAGGTGCAGAATACTGTTCTTTCCCTTCCTCCGTCCAACCGTTCCAGAGGTTAAATGCAAAGCGACATAGACGCCGTGTGCTGCCTGTCTGCCATGCACATGAAATTCCTTCAGGTTTAATGCAGTCATCCTTAAAGTCAAACAATGTACGAATATTGCGCCTTGTTTCCGCACTAATTCCCATTGCATAGAAGAATGCCTTGTGATATGAATCATCATTACGGATTGTGACAAGCATATCATTATAAAAAGCCTTATGCTCTTTATTTGCAAACTTAATATTCTCCAATCTATTCTCCTCCTAGCTTGATGAGAGGTTAATTAACAAGACGATTAGCCCCTCACGATTAATAAATCATGCAATATTTCTATTTCTCACCCGGTTTTGTACTCATCAGGCGGTAGAGCTTTGTATTACGTGGAAATTGGTCAGTGAAAGGAACAAGAGAACTTCCTACCTTAATAAGTCCATTCCCTGCATCTACATTGGTAATATAGGAAAGTTGAAGGTCGGAAATGTTAAGTAGTTTGGCAAGTTCCATACGGTCGGTACTGGCCTGATTGAGCATGACGATAAATTCTGAATTTGCCAGCATAGTACGGGCGGTATGGCTCTGTAAAAGATCGTCCACGTTCTGCGTAATACCCGTACAAAAAGCACCATACTTTCTTACTCGCTTCCACAGTGTAAATAAAAAGTTAGCGCTGTACTCATGCTGGAAAAGCAGATATATTTCATCGATTATAATAAATGTGTTCTTCCCTTTTGCCCGGTTCTGTGTGATTCGATTTAAAATACTATCAAGTACCACCAGCATACCGATTGGTAGAAGCTGCTTGCCAAGATCAAGTATGTCATAGCAGATAAGTCGGTTATTTACATCCACATTGGTCGGCATTGCAAAGGTATTGAGACTGCCGCTGGTAAACAACTCAATAGCCAGCGCAATTTCCTGTGCTTCCGCTTCTTCCTGTTTTAACAGCTCAGCATGAAAATCCTGTAATGTAGGTGGAGTTTCTTTGAAATTACTTTGTAGATATTTTCTGTACACACTGGCAGTACAGCGGTCAATCAGAGATTTCTGTTTTGCACCCAAATTATGTCCGCCAATCAGCTGTTCGCAAAGTGATAGTACGAATTCCGACTTTAGTATGACAGGGTTTACACCATCTCCATAATCCTTATTCATATCCATAGCATTGATGTGGTTTTGAGATGTGGCAGATATGTGAATGATTTCACCCCCCATTGCCTTAACAAGTGATGAATATTCACGCTCCGGGTCTATAAGGATAACATCATCATCACTGGAAAGCATTTGATTGACGATCTCACGTTTGGCGGTGAAACTCTTACCGGAGCCGGAAACACCGAGGATAAAGGAATTTCCATTAAGCAAATGTTTACGGTTGGCAATAATCATATTTTTACTAATAACATTCTGTCCATAATAGATGCCGCCGCAGTGAGCTATCTCCTGTGCCCGAAAGGGTATAAACACTGCTGTGCTTTCTGTTGTCAGTGTCCGAATAGCATCAATTTTCCGCAGCCCATATGGCAGTACTGTATTTAGACCGTCCATCTGCTGAAAAGTCAGGGTAGAGAATTGACACAGGTGCTTTCGTGCTGTAGTAAGCAGTGTTTCTGTATCGCTGTCAAGCTGCTCCTTACTGTCTGCTACATGGACCATTGTGAGAACGGCAAACATCATCCTCTGGTCACGAGTGGTCAGGTCGTCGAGGAATTCCTTGCTTTCCTTACGCTGTTGCTCCATATCGTAGGGAACAACTGCTGAAAAATTGTTACTTTGATTTTGCCGCCTTTGCCAGTTTGTTATATTGGTTTCAACACCTAAGAGACGGCTTTCCACTTCCCTCACGGCTTCATCTGTGGGAATTGGGATAATATCAAGTGATAACATCATATTACGATTTAGGTCACACAGCTCGGACACCATGCTGTCCTTGATATAGCTGGCAAATTCCCTCAGAAAGATAACACGTCCATATTTACTGCCCATGCGAAAATGACCTTTTTCAAACTCAAAGGTATCGGGACAGATATAGTCCTTGAAATCGTGTCCTTTTTTCATGGTGTCAGACAAGTCAAAATGAAAATCTGTTTCCTCACCGGCACGAAAAAAGTCATGCAGGATTCTAAGTCGGTCTGTTGCATCTAATTCTGTACATTTAGAGCCTAAGTGGGAAAAGTGGGTAATCAGGTCAGTGCCAATGCGAGAAAAGTAGTTCCGTGCTTCCTCAATATTCTTTTTAACCACTGACACAGTTACATATTTATCCTGTATAATACTATTTGCACCGGTTGCTTTATCTAAAAGCATTTGGTTGTATTCCCGCCGGTATTCATCCAGCCTGTCATTTCTTAAAGGGATTAGAATAGAACTTTCAAAATCAGCTTTGTTTAAGCGACGGTTATTGATGGTAATTTTGGTGGTAGCCCCACTGTCAAAGGAATTGAGTAATTCCGAGTAGGATAAAAACATTGCCTCTTTATCTTCTTTGGAGGCCACTGCATAATTGATATCCTCAAATCGATAGGATTTAGAAAACTTATTGCCCACACAAAAAATCCCATCCGGCCAAAGAATGCGAATGGGAATAGCCTGTTGAACACCTTTAGGGACAACAAAGCGTTCTTTATCCTGCTTCATGATTTTTTGCAGGGTCTTAATCATGGCGTTTCAATTCCTCCTTTTCATGATTTGCAATAATGTTTTTGAGCGCTTCATAATAAATGTTGGTTGGGTAAAAACAGAGCTTTTTAGGCATTAGAAATTCTGATTTGATATATGCCAATAAAAATTGCTCCGCTGTCATGCCGTGGTATTTGATAAAGCCGAGAGCTGCAAAAGGTGAAGCTCCTAATATACACATCCAACTGACCGTTTCTGTGCCTAATAAATTCCGTAAGCCAAAGTAGATTCCTATGGCTACACCAACTGCAAAGACAGAAAAAATGAACTGCCGCATAGACAGTCCAAAAAATAAACTTTCTGTATAATCCCGAATTTCACGATTAATTTTAACTTCCAAAATCAAATCACCTCCACATAAAAATAACGCCTCACACTGAAGCGTTATTAGATTGCTTATTTTATCGTTCCTGTTTATTTTTTTTATTCTTTTCTTTTTCTCTTTGTACCTTAGCTACCAATACATCAACTTTACGGTTCTGCGCAATAACTGCCTCGTCCTGTGTAATCGGAATTCCATTCTTAAAAGCTTCATCTATAAGCATGTTAAGTCTTTCCTTCTCCTTCTCCAGCTCTTTACTGTAATTCACCTGTTTCAAATTGAAACCTCCTTATGTTTTTAGTATCTTGATAAACCATTTTTAACGGTATACCGGTAGTATAAGTTACATTTATGACTATTTCAACGGTATTCCGTTAAACATATACAATATAAACTGCTATTCTTTAATTAACGGAATAACGTTTAGGGGTGATAGAATGAATATTTCTCAAGCAGTAGTCAAACGAATAGAAGGTTTATGTATAGAACGAAATTTAACAATAAATGCTCTTAGTAATATTTCAGGCGTAACACAATCAACTGTAAATGACATTATAAGCGGTAGGACATATAATGCTGGAATTGCCACTATTAAAAAGTTGTGCGATGGTCTTGGAATCAGTGTACGAGATTTTTTTAATTGTGATTTATTTACCAATTTAGAGCAAGAAATAAAGTAATTTATAACCAGCGGCATCCTTTCCTTTTCTTTTTCTATGTGTGATAATGGAATCAAAAAAGGAGGGTCTATTTATGATGTACGCATCCATTTTTATATTTCTTTTAATGTTACTGTTAAACTCCATATTTAAAATTGCATCTTTTCTCCGGCTTGGCATACCGCTGCTTTATGCGTTTATTGTACCGATATTCTTTGCTGATTGGCTTCATAAAAATGAAGCTCTGGCAATGGGTATTTGGTATGTATTGATCGGTCTTGTTGTATTTAGCTGGATTATAAGTATACGCAATAAAATCCGTCGCACTCGAGAAAAGAAGCAGTATGATATAAACAACGGCTGATAGCTCTATAATCCCATCATCTCCCGCACTACCCGGTCGGCCATTTTCACTGCGCCAACAAGCACGAGCATGTTAAAAATCAGTTCCCCTACATAAGACCATACCATTGTAACTGCACTGGCACTTGTATCCACCACTGGCGGGGATGACGCAAAAACTGAAAAAATAACGCAGGCCAGAACGATGATAGCTCCTTCTAGGCATACTGCTGCATAGCCTTTTAGAAAAGACTTACCTATGCTCTGACTTGGCTCTCCTGCAAATGAGGCTAAAGGGACAGGAGCGATAGCAGTGTAAAGATATAGTTTGAAAAATCTTCCGTACACCGACATAATCATAATGAATGACAGTACAGTGATGAACAATCCACCAATCAGTGTCACAGCCCACAGTGGAATACTCTCAAAAAATCCACAGTCTTCTATGGCTTGCGTTATGGTGTCCGGGAGGACAGTCTGAGTGTTCGTACCAAAACCTGCACTGCTCATGATGGTAGAAATAATCCCCTGCACGATATTAAACAGCGCCATCATCAGTTCTAATCCATAGGTCACAACACCTTTTGCCAGAGCAAATCGTATGAATAGCTTTAGGGCATGTTCCGGCTTTTTGACTTCTGCGAAACTACCGCATGTCTTGACCACACCAATGACGAAAAACAACACCAGCAAAGCTAAACCGATAGCCTGCAATGCGCCATGGATATTCACAATAACACTCCATATGCCACCACCTTTAAATTCCGTGGGGGATTGGGCTACAAGCAGCCATATCTCAGACAGCTTATCGTTCCATGTTTTTAAAGCATTATTCAAATTGTCAATTACCCAGTTACCGCTTGACATAGCAGAATCACCTCCTTGAAAAAATTTAGGGAACAGGATGTTAGTGACCTGTTCCCCTTAAACGTGAGGTGCTTCATTATCCTGTAATGAGATTTAAAATCTCTTTAGCAAAGGTAATAATTACGCCACCTGCAAGGGTCAAAAAACCGTTTGCTCTTTGGGAAGGGTCGTGAGATTTAAGAGAAAGTCCAATCTGCACGATACCAAAGCCCAGCAGAATCATTCCTATTGCCCTGATCAATCCAAAAATAAAATCCGACAGATTATTAACAACAGTCAGTGGATCATTGGCCGCATAAACCTGTACAGTAAAAAGGGTAAACATTATTATCAATACACAGTATAAAGCAAAATTCTTTTTGATTCTTTTAGATATTTTCATCTGATCATACCTCCACATATTGTTTTTTTAGGCTTGCATTAAAGTTTCGAGTTCCTCCTCAGCGAGAAGCTCATAATCACTTTCCTCATTTAAAGCTATGTTCTTCCAGTTCACTGCATTTTCTGTATCTCCGTGCCTGAACGCTTCACTTCCACCATCAACAGTCAGCTTTACATTGGTGTGTCTTAAAATATCAAACTTGTCATCCATTAGCGCCCTTTCTCCCCGGATGAAAAGCAAAGCATAGCGGTTATCCAACATACGCACCTCATCGGGAGTTAAGAGCTCACGACCGGATTGTTGAAAATTGGTAGAATAGCTACCGTTTCTCCCTTTACTAAGTCCGTAAGAATTGGTATCGATAGTCTCCTTGCCTAACAGCTCTGACACATATTTGTGTGTGGATTGCTCATTTCCACCCAGGTACAGAAATTCATCACAGTTACCTACGATAGATTCCCAAGTATCTTTAAACAGGGCTTTTAACTGTGCCAGGTTTTGCAAAATGATGGATACTGATATTTCGCGTGAACGCATGGTGGAAAGCAGCTTGTCAAATTCATCAGGAAGAGCGACATTGGAGAACTCGTCCATTACAAAATGTACATGAACAGGAAGTCGTCCATCATAGACATGGTCAGCAAGAAAGTAGAGCTGCTGGAATAACTGTGTATAAAGCATTCCAACAATAAAATTAAAGCTGCTGTCATTGTCGGGAATTACTGCAAAAAGTGCCGTTTTGCATTCCCCTATAGAGGATAATTCCAGCTCATCTGTTGTGGCAATTCCCGCTATGGATGCAAGATTAAACTTCTCCAGACGCACTCCTAAACTAATTAAGATTGACTTAGCTGTTTTACCTGCAGCCAGCTTGAAGATATTGTATTGTTTGACCGCCAGATGGTCCGGCTCCCTCATTTGTAGCCGTTCAAACAACTCATCAAGTGGGCTTTGATAGGTCTCATCATCTTCCCGCACTTCGGCAGCTGCTATCATTTCCATAACCATTGGAAAGTTTTGTTCTTCCGGTGGTGCTTCATAAAGAAGATAGAGAATGAGCGCTTCCAGCAATGCAGTTTCAGAGCGTTCCCAGAATGGGTCGTTGGTGTTGGAGCCTTTAGGCGTAGTGTTTCGGATTAGGTTTGTTACCAGCTTTAATACATCCTTGTCATCCTGCAAATATGAAAAAGAGTTGTAGCAATGAGACAGGTGCATATTGATTAAATCCAATACTTTTATTTCATAACCCCTGGCTTTTAACAGGTTTCCCGTATCCCGTAGAATTTCACCCTTCGGGTCGAGGACGACAAAAGAGGTATTTGCCTGCATAACGTTAGGTTTTGCGTAAAAGCGAGTCTTACCTGAACCGGAGCCTCCCACCACCAGTACATTCAGATTTCGTTTATGCTTTCTTCCGTCCAGTCCTATACGGACATTTTGGGTAAGAATTTTATTTTTCTTTAAATCCTTATCCCTGTATTTCCGGTTGACAGCAGTCGCGCTGCCCCAGCTTGCACTGCCATGTTCCTCCCTCCGCCGGTAATTACGTTTGGTAGAAAGATAAACCCCAATTCCCATACCATAAGCAATGATAAACAGCATAATGCATTTGGGTGTATCATCTACCCATCGGATGTCAAACGGATTGTTAATCGCCTTTGTGAGATTGGCAAGAATCTCGGGAAGTCCACCGGATAGGGATGGTGCGGTTAGAAGAGCCGCCCACACTACAGGAATTAAAAAAACCGCATAGAGTATATAATCACTCTGTGCGGTTCTATCGCGCCTCATCCTGCTTCCTTCTTTTGTGTTTTTTTGTTGGGGCATCAATGGTTTTTAATAACAGTTCGTCTACAGCGTCGGTGGGTCGTTCATCCTTAATCAAGTCATTTCTAAGCTCATTCAAAGCATTTACCACAACGCCGTATTCATAATCGTCCAGGGTAAGCACCCTTTCTTCTTCCTTCATGGACATCTCCTCCTAACGTTGCGGCTCCTGTACTTTTTGTTGTCTTTGCTGCTCTAGCATGCGCTTCATCCTATTGGTAATTTCACCGGCAGCATCCCTTATGACAGAAAGCTCCGAACGGATCTGCTGTGCTTCCAATCCCTCCAGCATTTGAGGTGCTTGCTCAAAACGATAACCGTTTGTATCGACACCATATTGCTTACAAAGCATATATGATACACAATAGGCATGAAAAACAAAGTCGGAACGGCTGTAGTTCCCATTGCCCTTATCCATTTCCGCATGAGCAAGTTCTTGTGAAAGAGAACGGAAAATATTATCCGCATCCATACCTCTACGAATTTGTATCTCTCTTGTTTTCGGCTGGTATAGAGCATTTATACCTTCTGACATTGCATCACTGATACGGATTGGCACAGGAACATGATCCATTAGTGCTTTTATACGGGTACGTTCATCGGGATATGTGGGAGTTTCACGTTTACGACTTCCTGTCTGAGAGATATCAAACATCTTTTTGGGGTTATAACTGATACCAACACTACCGTCGTCACGCTGGTATTCATCACCGGGCTCCAAAATGTAGAAGCCGCTTTCCTTTTTGCGAATGTATACACCTTGCTCCTTCCATGTGTCAAAGTCTGCAATGCGCGTAGCATCCGGCTTTTGTGCAAGGATTAAAAGGGCATTGGCTACACTATACCGGTCAAAACGACTTTGTATATCTAAATATTTCTGAAATGCAGTGCCGTCCTCCGCTACGGTTTGTGCCGTATCATCAATAAGTGAGTATACCATTTCACGCTGCTCCTGCTTTTGCTGTTTCCATGCCTCTTTGTCAAAAGACTGACCGTTTTGGGGAGCAGGCTGTTCATTTTCCTGTCGGAAAAGATCATCGAAACTACTCATTTTAGCTTACCTCGCTTTCGATTTTGTTTTTTTAGATTTAGATTGCTGTCCGTTTTGCTTAAGGTCCTGCTTTGTGACTTTGGGAAGTCCTTTAGCCGGCTCACGCTTGGGTTCCGCTTGTTCCTTCTGAGCAGCCTTAATTTCCCGTAGCTCTTCACGGACGGATTTTTTAGGCGACTCAATAGTACCCTCGGCGGCTTTCACGCTGTGCTCTAAGATAGGCTCGGACGGACGGGATTTCTCCATCGTTGCCGTCGTGGGGTTTGGGTTATCAATCGGTGGCGCAGTAGGCTCCGGTTGGTCAGGCTTTGCCATTAGTTCGTCAAGAAAATCATCTGCACTTTTCTCGGCAGGGGTTTCTTTGATAGCAGGCTCTTTATTTGATTCTTTTGCAGCTTTAGATTTTTCGATTTCACTTTTAATGCTTGCTGTGTCCACCGTAGCCAGCTTGAAGCGTTCCACAATACGGTTGATTTTGGCGGCATCTTCTGCTCGCACCATAATATCACACATCCCATCCATGTTCTTTTTATCCCGAAGGGCGCAGTATAGAACGCCATAGTGCTTGGCTTCCTGCGTGAATTTCTTCAAATCTTCGTTTCGTACCGCAAATACTTTCAGTTCCTTGCCACTTCGCAAAAGCCCTTCTAAACGAGTCTTACCTCTGGTCTTTTTCTGATCTTTCAACACTGCATACAGGTAGGTAGCAAGATTTTTTGCTCCCTCTCCTGAAATTTTAGCCATCACTTCAATCCCTTTTAGACTCATGTTGACCATTTGATCCGCTGCGTCGGCTCCGTTGTTCATATGCCTTCTCCTCCTTTCTTTGATGAATTTCCTCCTGCTGGACTTGAAGCAGTTTCTGCTTCATTCCTTCAGAACGTGACAGGATACCTGTACATAGTTTCACCTCCTTTCGAAGTAGGGTCAGCTTCTTTGAGAGACTGGTAATTTGCGTCTTGTATGCCAACGTCTGTTCATCGTCCCTGCACCGTCGCAATCGGTTGTAAAGAGATTTGCGATCATTGACAAGAGCTGCCATTTCCTGCTCCAGTCCATTCTGATAGGAAAGAAGCTGTTCCTTGTTTTCAATATGATGAATACATAGGAGATTCATTTGAGCGTTTAGTTCGTCCATGTGTCGGAGATCTTCACGCAATAAAAAATGCGTCCGTTTATTGGACACACGTTGTTTTGGTAATATCCCCATCTTGTAAAGATAGTGGAAATATAGAGCTTGCAAACCTTTGAGTTTTCTCTTAGTTTTCAGATTTATATTACCCCGTATGGTATACCGCTTTCGCTTTGGCTCTGATAATATTTGAGGACGCTTGGGCACTTGATTTTGAAGAATACGTTGCTTAATAGCTTCCTCAGTGTAATCATCCCCAATGGTTTTCAACCGGACAAACCGTTCCTTTCCCTGCGGGCGCACAGCCATATGCTTTACACCCGTCTTAACCTCATACCCCTGTTTACGGAGATTGGAGATAAATTGTGTAAAGGTCATGGCCTCAGCAATCGCTTTGTCCAAGTCTTCACGGATGAGACCTCGCCAGGTAGGTTTGCCTTCCTGTTCGGCTTTCCACTCAGCATAGTGTCTTGATTTCCCCCGTTGAGGATTTTCTATGACTGACAAGGAATATTCACGGCACAGTTGGTCAGATGTTTTGCGTAGAAGAGAATAGGTGGATTTATTATCGTAATACCTTTTACCATCCATAAAAGATACGGAGTTTAGAACAAAATGATTATGAAGATGATTCTTATCAAGGTGAGTGGATACAATAACCTCAAATCGTTCACTCCAAAGCTTCTGTGCCAGCTTTACACCAATGGCATGAGCAGTTTCCGGATTAGCTTCTCCCGGAGCAAAGGATTGGTAGGCATGAAATGCAAGGATGCCATCTGTTTTTTGGAATTGCAGCTTTGTTTTTGACATCTGCTCACAGGCAGTAGTCGGATCGCAGTTGATACCAGTGACATAAAACTGTTTTTCCGTTTTCTCTTCCTGTACAGTATATTTCAGCACATCTTTCAAGCCTTGAAAATCGGAGGTTGAGAAACTGTGGTTTTCTGTTTTATCGGGATTTGTGGCATACTCGATTACTCGGTCAAGCCGGTCTTTTATATCCCATATTGCAGTAGTGGCCATAGGTCATTGCACCGAATCATTGGTCTTTGCTACAGGTATAAATGGATAATCACCAGTAATGTCTTGAGGATCACATATCCTTGCAACAACATCATGCAGATATGCACGTAGATTGACCTGATAGCGATCAGCAACCAGCTTCATAGGGTTTTGGAATTTCAGTAGACAGTCTATATCCTTTTCATAATACCTATGAATATTTATCATGTAGTACGCTACACGTTTTGTGGCAGCGATTTCAGCAGCTTTGTCGAATATACTTTGTTTATCCAGTTTCATAACCGCAGCTTTGTAATCCGCAAAGTTTTTTTCAATTCGCTCTATCAGCTTTTTTTGCTTTTCAATGATTCTATCCATTCTCACTTCTCCTCTCCGGCGACGTAACAGTAGTTTGTATATCCAACACAGCTTTCCTAAGCCTATTAGCCTCATACTGATATACTGTCCTGTCTATGTGACCTGTAGCATTTACCTTTGCTGCGATTTGATTTAGATTGTTGCCTATGGCATGAAGTTCTTTCATCATTGAATAATAGTCCGGCGGTGGAATTTCTTTAGGTACATAGCCGTTTATAAGGGTACGAAGATAGGTTTCTTGGGATAACCCTGCTTTCTTTGCACTGGTTTGAAGTTTGGTCCTTTCTTCTTTATTCAGCCACACCTGGACACGAATACTACGTTTTCTCATCACTCCAGCTCCTTTCTGTTGAATTCTTATTGTCTTCACTTCTGTATTCACTGTTAATCTGGAAGAGACACATAAAAGTAACACCAATAGTTCCACCTATCAATATACATATGAAAAACAATCCTATGATTATCACCACACTTTCGATAGTACTTTTTCGGGGGTATTAGGGGGTATCCCCTTAACAAGCGAATTTGGGAGACCAAATTCAGTGCTTGCTACAACATAAGACACTGGTCTTATGTTGATACTTACAGTTGGATTCAGATATCACATGCCGAAAAAAGCATCTGTCATCGCTCATGTTCATGTCGCTTTTGTTTCCGGCACTGCACATCCATCTCTTTTTCGAGTGATGTAAATTCCACCCCGGTGAAGTACTCGGCATCAATGATATACTCCTGATTGTTATATGCTTGTCGAACCATTTCCTCTGCCTGGTGTGCATTTTCGGCTTGAATTTCTACTGTCATGCAAAGTGTTTCATTGATTTCCACTTGATAGGTTTTCATTGTGGCAACCTTCCTTTCTTGATTTTTTGCAAAGAAAAAAGACGCTGATTTTTCAACGCCTTATCTCTAATGGTTCTTTTACTTTTCACACCTACTATTTTGCTGCATTTAAAAAATACAAATAAACTCAAAATTTTAATAAAATAGAGTTTTATTGTACATCTAAAAACCCAATTTCATCAAAAATTTGATTTATCAATTTGCAGATATCCATAAAATCAATGTCTTTTGCATAGTCAAAATCTGTTTGGTATTTTCTCCAAAAACCTTTTATTTGCTCACTTGTGGCTATGTTTTCTAGCACCTTTTTATAATTTGACATAACAGAGATACTCTTTCGTTTGGACGCAGTTTCTCTCAAAGCATTTTTTAACACCAACTTATCACATTCATGCCCTCTGAACTGATACAAGATATAAATGTCATAAAAATCTCTGGGTCTAGTATTAGCAATTCCACGAGTTATTACAGTTTCCAATTTTTCTGCAAGTACTGTTTCCAGATTGTACGCCATGATTTTAATCGTTCTGTCATCAAATAAAAGTTTAAAAGAATATTCAATTTCTCTAGGAGTAATTTTATCTCCAGTGGTAACATCCACCGAAAGTGGAACAGCTAATGGTGGATAATTGGCTTTTAACCCGACTCTGATTCCCGGATATTCATCACCCTCACGTATATCAGAAGTATTCAATACTTCGAATTTGACATCATCCTCAACAGGAATAGAGCTTATTTCCTCAAAAATCCTTCTAACTGTATCATGATTAACATCAAAGCCTTTGATTGTTGTATCCAGATCCATTGTCGCCCTAGTATCCAAACCGACAATGGCTGAAATCAAAAACCCACCTTTTAAGATCAGATTGGATTTATACTTTGATATAGAAATACGTTCCAGTAACCTTTCCATCATGTAATTTTGCATGACAAGCTGGGCGGAAATATTCTTTTCAGCGGCTTTCTTTTTTATATATGCTTTTAGTTGCATTGGATTATTCGTTCTCATAGCAAAACCCCCATATAGTTCAAAACTTTAGGCTTAGCCCTCACTTTCTCGGCATAGTCAAAAAGCTTGGTAATATTTTTCTCTGGCATCTTGGCATACTGCTTCATTGCCTGATTTACAATTTGAATATCACATGTATTATTACCTTTAACGATATCACAAAGTGTCCGTTCCACATCGTATAGACGGATGGGATTACCACAGGGTGAAACACCAGTAGTTAATCCAAGTTCATATATATCCTTAATGGATTTTTTAACTTTTACATTTTCTTCTTTTAGAGAACGTACATGATACCCATAAGGGAATGTCATAGTATATTTCATCGGTGTTCTATCTGTCAGACCATGAATATATAAGGCTGTTTCATGAGAAAAAACACCTCTACTATACTTATACTGCAATATATACATTTCATCTTCCCACATATCGGGCTTGATGTAAATCCCCCTGTCAACCTTAGTCAGGAGCCCCATAACCTGCATTTTTTTTAGATAATGCCTTGGTATGTTAGCTTCTGAAACCTGTGATGTAGTAACTATTCCATTGTTTTGTGAGAGTATTTCGGTAACTCTTTCGATATTGTCCACCATGTACCTCCTTCCCAGTACAACTACACTCTATATTATATCATGTTAGAGTGTAATTGTATACATCAGAAAGGAATTTAATGGCTATAATTATTTCTCATCTTTGATATGCAGGTTCTTTTATAGTAATTATCTTTAAATAATCGTTATAATCCTTCCCCCGCTTTGGTGGTTCATCTGTAACGGTATATTTAGGCGGTAGAATAGTCTGAATAGTTTTTGAAGCTAACCTTCCGGCTATATCGTTGTCTAAATGAAGTGCAATACTATTAATATATTGATGATCATTTAGAAATTGCATCAGTGCTGCTGGTGGAGTACTTTCCTCAATTTTCTGTTTGGGTTTATAAATACCTGCAAGTGACAGATAATTTTGCTGCAGCCAATCTCTGCCGGAGAGTAATTCCATCGTACCATAGGACAATAAATCAACGGCACTTTCGAATAGATGCAGCTTATAGTTTTCGTTTCGTGCAGAAATTGAGAACGAAAAGTGTTTGTCACTTCCATTCAGTTCTCCCATATACCGCCTCGCAGATGTTCCCCGCTGTGTACCATAACGTGGAACGCCATGTCGGTCAAAACCAATAAACACTGCATTATGATAATCCCGACTTTCATACAGACGGTTGCTCTTAATGCAGTAGTCTATTATATCTCTATGGATACCACGCCCAGTAAGATAGGCTATGACACGATCATTGTTTTCATTTTTTTCAGGAAGAAGCAATCTTTTTGGCTCGGAGGTTTTTTGTATCTTTGGCAAAACAGGCGGCATAACTGCCGCCTGTCCATCTATCTGGATGACTGCTTCGGGAAACGACATACCCCGTACCTTAATCAGATAATCCAAAGCGGAGCGCCCACCGATACCGCGTGACCACCAGCACCATTTTCCGTTACTGATTTTAAGACTATCATGGGTGCGGGTAGTATAAACGTTTCCGGAGAAACGCACAAGCTCATGTGGTTCATAATATTGCAGATAGGTCAAAAGATCCATCTTCTTCGCCCGTTCAATTTGCTCCGGTGTTACATAGGGCATCCTTTATCACCTCATCTTTCATAGCCTACAGTTTTCTTTTCCGGTACATCTACATTTTCGTCCGGCTCACCATCTAGCATTTCGTTATCATGTTTATCCATGTTCAGTAGAATATTAAGCTCCGAAAGCCGCGCGGATTTTGTTTGCAGCTCCTCATCCTTTTCAAAGGGGATATTAACCTCTTGTTTTGCTGTTTCTATCTGTTGGTGTAGAGTTTTTAACTGCTCACGGCAATACTCCAACTTCTTCGGTATTTCAGCAAGAACATTATTGAGTCTTGTGATATTACCATGAGTGTCCGTACCTAGTGTAACCGTATGGCTCATAGCACCTCGCAAAGTGATTTGATACTGCTTATTAAACCCATCAAAGGAAAACATCATCGGAAATTCCATATAGCAGCCCAATTCCTGTGGCTCCGGAGAAGTCATCAGCTTGCAGGCTTCAAGAATGGCTGCACCAGCCTTAGCCTTTTCTGTGTAGTGAACACCTTTTACTGTCATACCTGCAAATTTGCTGTCTTCAGCGCCTTCACAAACAGGTTCTAATGCATTGTGCTTTTCGTACAGGATCAGGTCCTTTTCATAGCCCGCAATACGTTCCTGTGTGGACTTGATCTGCTGCGGATAATGCTTAAGTAGTCTATCTTCCAAAGCATATCGCTGGCTCAGATGATTAGCTTTTAATAATTTAAGCTTAGAAACTTGAATGTCTAGATCCATCTTCTCTTTTATATAGGGATTTCCGGTAGCCAAAGCTTTCACCTCTGCATAGGAAAGTGCTGTTTCATCAATGTCCTCAGCGCTTCTTACCGGTGACTTTGAAGTCATAATCTGCGAAATGAAACGCTGCTTATTCTCAAGTATTTGGTAAAGATAAGCATCAAAGGTATTTTCCGTTACATACCTGAAAATATACACCTCGTCGTTTTTATTACCCTGACGAATTATTCTGCCGCTGCGCTGTTCCAAATCCCTTGGTCTCCACGGACAATCCAAATCATGGAGCGCAATTAAGCGATCCTGTACATTGGTTCCGGCTCCCATCTTAAAGGTAGAACCTAACAGTACACGCACCTGACCTTTGCGAACCTTGGCAAATAACTCCTTCTTCCTGGTCTCTGTGTTGGCATCGTGTATGAAAGCAACTTCATCAGCAGGAACACCACGTTCTATAAGTTTCTGCCTCACATCATCATACACGTTGAAGTTTCCATCATTTTTCGGTGTAGACAAATCACAGAATACAAGCTGCGTTAGCTGCCTATCATTGTTTTCCTGCCAAAAGCGAAAGATATTCTCCACACAGGCGTTTACTTTGCTATCTTCGTAATCAGGTAGCATTGGATTTGTCAGTCGCTGCTCAAGTGCCAGCTTACGGCCGTCATTAGTGATTTTTAGCATGTTATCCTCATATGGTTCTACCTCTTTGTTTCGTACCCGCTCAGCTCGTTCAGCAAGTTCAGCCACCATATCCTGTTGAAATTGGCTGGGCTTTACCGCAACATTGTGATAATTGGCTTTGGGTACGGGAAGATTCAGCATATCTGCAGTTTTGATATCTGCAACTTCTTTGAACATATTCATTAGTTCCGGAAGGTTATAGAAACGTGCAAATCTCGTTTTTGCTCTGTATCCAGTACCCTCCGGGGCAAGTTCAATGGCAGTTACGGTCTCTCCAAAAGTACTTGCCCAGCAATCGAAATGTTGGAGTCCGTTTTTTCTTAATGCTTCATATTGCAAATATCTTTGCATGGTGTACATCTCAGTAATTGAATTGCTGATTGGTGTTCCTGTAGCAAAGATGATCCCTCGCCCCTCTGTCAGTTCATCAAGATAGCGGCATTTTGCAAAAAGGTCGGAGGACTTTTGTGCCTCAGTTTGGGAAAGTCCCGCCACATTACGCATCTTGGTGTACAGAAACAGATTTTTATAAAAGTCAGCTTCGTCTACAAACAGTCGATCAACACCTAATTCTTCAAATGTCACCACATCATCTTTTCGGCTGGTATCATTAAGCTTATCCAACCTTGATTTTAATGTCTTTTTAGTCTTTTCAAGCTGCTTGATAGCATAACGCTCTCCTCTTTCCTCCTTAAGCTCCCGGATGCCGCTTGTAATCTCCGCAATCTGTTCTTCAAGCTGCCGTTTTTGCCTTTCCTGTGATATGGGGATTTTCTCAAACTGGCTATGTCCAATAATTACGGCATCATAATCACCGGTTGCAATACGTGCACAAAACTTTTTACGGTTTTTGGTTTCAAAGTCTTTTTTCGTTGCTACAAGAATATTGGCGCTAGGATAGAGCTGCAAAAACTCTGCTGCCCATTGTTCAGTCAGATGGTTAGGTACGACAAACAAGCTTTTTTGACAAAGTCCTAAATGCTTGCTTTCCATAGCTGCTGCCGTCATTTCATATGTCTTGCCCGCACCCACACAATGTGCCAATAGGGTATTGCCACCATACAGAATATGTGCTACCGCATCCACCTGATGTTTACGAAGAGAGATTTCCGGATTCATTCCGGTAAACCGGATATGGCTGCCGTCATATTCCCTAGGGCGAATAGAATTGAAACGGTCATTATAGATTCGCGTCAGTCGTTCCCGACGCGTTGGGTCTTTCCAAATCCAGCCTTGGAACGCTTCTTTGATGGTCTCCTGTTTCTGCTGGGCAATGGCAGTTTCTTTTTTGTTCAAAACACGCTTCTCAACACCGTCCTCATAAACTGTATCAAAAATACGTACATCCTTGAGGTTCAATGTTTCTTCGATGATTTTGTAGGCATTGATACGGTTAGTTCCATAAGTCATAACAGCCTTGATATTGCCGCTGCGGTCATCATTTTTGCCCTTAACATTCCAGTTGGCGGTATAGGATGAGTAAAAAACATCAATATAACGTTTGTACATATAAGGAGTTTCCAAAAGCTCAAAGATAAAGTCCTTTACCACATCTGGTGGAAGCCAGGTTGCTCCAAGGCGAACATCGATTTCAGATGCGCTTAAATCCTTTGGCTGCACCCTTTCCAGTGCAGTAACATTTATACTGTAGATGTCAGGGTGCATCTGGGCAAACTGCCGGGCGGTTTTCAGTTTCTCCCTCACATTTCCGGATAGATAAGCATCCGCAGTTTCTAATATCGGTTTTCCTTCACTATCTAATTTATCAGGATTGCGAAATACGACACCTTCAAGATCATTTATAAGCTGTTCTTCCGAAAGCCCCGTCAGACCTTTCATGAATCCTATGTCAACACAAGCTTTTTCTGCAATAGAGATGGCTAATGCTTCAGTAGCAGTATCTACATGAGAGATTATTGTGCGCTGCCTTATAGTACGTTTGGTAAACATATCAGCTTTGCGCTCTAACTCCCCGTTCTCGTCCAGTATTTCAAGGGAACAGAGCAGGCAGTAAGAGCTGTCATCGGAAAAAGCCATATTGTTACCACGGCTGTTTAGTAGTCCATACTTTGAAGTAAATGTATCATATAATCTATTTAGCTTTTGCTGCTGTTCTTGGATTACTTCACCGCTGTAATCCTCAGTCTGATATTCAATCAGGTCACGGACACAATCCCGAATAGCAATCATGCCCTTGATTCGTCCTTCTGCTGTGACGGATACCTCTACTTTGTTCATCCTGCTGTTTTCCCGGTAGTAGACCTCGCCGTCTACTACGGTATAACTAAAATTGCGCACATTGGGATCTGCCGGGATCGAGGTATCTATATCATCAGATATATCATCCATCTCGTATTCCGTGATTTCTGCATGGATGTTTTCAAGCGCTTCACGAAGGAGTTCTGCAAGATCAGCATTTTCATAAGGTGTACAGGTAGTTTCTTTTGCATTTCCATACATCCGTTCGCTGTAGCCCATTGTACCCAATATCATATCAGGATTGTCTGCAAAATAACTATTAACAGGAATACCATCTTCTGTTGTAGAGAGATTCACCCAATCCGGCACAATATCAATCACACGATCTTTCTTTTGCAGAAATAGGATATCCGCAGTGACTTCAGTACCAGCGTTTGCTAGAAATGCGTTGTTTGGAAGACGTATAGCACCTAAAAGTTCTGCCCTCTGAGCAATGTATTTACGGACTTCAGGATTTTGTTTGTCCATCGTACCCTTGGAAGTAATAAATGCAATGATACCTCCTGGCCGCACCTTATCCAATGTTTTTGCAAAAAAGTAATCATGAATTAAAAACTTATATTTATCGTATTTCTTATCCGCTACCCCATAACTTCCAAAGGGTACATTGCCAACGGCTAGGTCAAAAAAGCTGTCGGGTAGGTTTGTTTCCTCAAAGCCCTGCACGGCTATATTAGCTTTTTGATAAAGCTGTTTGGCTATCCGGCCTGTGATGCTGTCAAGCTCTATACCGTAAAGTTTGGAATCTTTCATACTATCCGGTATAAGTCCCAAAAAGTTACCGACACCACAACTTGGTTCCAATATATTACCGGTCTCAAAGCCCATATTTGCAAGACAGGTATACATGGCTTTAATGACTACAGGTGAAGTAAAGTGAGCGTTTAAGGTAGATGCTCTTGCGGATGCATATTCATCTTCATCAAGCAGCTCCTTCAACTCCGTGTATTCCTTTGCCCATTGACTGTTTTGTTCATCAAAAACTTGGGGCATTCCACCCCACCCTACATACCGGGACAGAATTTCCTGTTCTTCCAAAGTGGCAAGTCTGTTTTCTGTTTCAAGTAAATTTAAGAGACGAATGGCAGTGATGTTCCATCCATATTTGGTTTTTTGACCACCATGCCCCAATTCATCATTGGTGATATGGTAATTGATGCGCTCTTGTTTTATCTTTTCTGACTCATGGTCAGAAGTGACATTAGTAACTTCAACGTCCTGTGTATTATCCTCATCATTTTCACTTTGTTGAGTGGTATCACCTTTGTGGCTTCTGTCCACATCTCTTAATTCCTGTAGCCATTCCGGTGCATCAGGGTCATTGGAGTGAATAGTAACACTATCCTTCTTTTCGGTTAGATAATCCTGATATGTTCTCTGGTATACATCTTCGGTAAACCATTCTTTAAAATGTGACAAGTTTGTATAGGCTTCATAAAAAGCCGGATGTTCTCCCTGCATAGAAAGGACAATACGGTCAATTGCCATATCAAGTTCTCGTTTAGCGCTGTCTGGATCTGTATCACGATCACGCAGCATGGGATATATCTCGTCAGCTCGTACCTTACTGACAATTTCGGACAAATATGTCTGGTATAACATTCGTGGGGATGGTGTTTGCGTTTCTTCTTCGGCCGGCTGCTCTGGTATTCCCCCCTGCTCAATAAGATGATCGTTTAATGGATTTTCCCGCATCATACGTTCAAAAGTTTCACGCTGGAATTGTTTGGTGAGTATAGGGCAGTTCATGTCACGCAGTTCTACTACATTGCTGTCAAAGGACACCACCTCGTATTCATCAGCACCAAGATACACTGTATCTCCAAGATGAAGTGAATAGTTTACAGTATCTCTTGACGGAAGCTGGTTCGGTTCAACAGATTCAGGCTCCCGGTCTAGGATTGTACGAGCATAGGCTTCTTCTGCAAGCTTCTGACGGCGTCCTTCCATTTCCTGACGTACTATTGGTAGATGCTCTTTTTCCTTGCTGTTTAAATATCTGTCTGCAGAGATAAGCTCACCAAGACGTTTTGCTACCTGACTCCATGTCAGTCTTATATCAGGATTTGTTATAAAGCTACCATTCTTACTAAGGGAAATCCCTTTACCATCGTGCCATTCGTTTCCATGGGTTCCGTCTATAAAGAAATGTGTACCTCCACCGATCCCATATTCTTGTTTAAGAAAGTCAATGGACTCTTTTGCGCTGTGGTGTTCTTGATAATGCAGATATATACGGAATTTGCCGTCTTGAACTCCTGATCCTTTACAAAGAGCATGGTCTATTTCTTCCTGTGAAATAGAAAAAGCGGAGGTTTTATTATCCTCCGCCTGCTCTATAGCTTCAATTTGTTGTTCTACTGTGGGGAAAAGAGTTAGTTGTAAACCAGTTCCGCTAGTATTGTTTCCTCTGCTGAATACTTTAGATTGTTCATATGTCCCGTCCATGCTATCGGGTCTGTCTCTTTGTCCGGTGCCGGATTCTCCGTGAGTAACTTCGCTACCATTGTCTCGATTCGTTCCTTCGCCGTCTGGTCTATCTCTGTTAGATGACTGCTTAGTTGCCCCGACAACATCAGGCTGGCGTATGTTCCTTTCCTGTGGTTTTTCAGGTATGTTTTTCGCAACATCCCATATTTCCCGATGTGCGTTTCTTCCTCCGGCAGCGTCAGATCCGGTATCAGATAGTCGCTTTGCATCGTGTATGTCAATTCCATGCCCATCCGCCCTTTCATCTCTGTTATTTACACTTTTATTGTGTCGTACATCCTGACTTTTTGCAAATGTACGATTTTGATTTCTCTCCGATTTTTGCAGTTCTTTGACTGTCGCTCCAATTTCCTTTAGAATCATTTCAGAAATATCACTTGTTGCAGCCCCCAACCTCGATATAGTATCCAGGGTATTAAAATTCACAATATCCTGAAAATCCTCAAAACTAAAAAATTCATTGGCAGGATAACCACAACGGACTAAGAGTACATATGCAACCGAATTACTGAGTGCATTTTTAAAAATAACATCCACATTCAGTTCATCCAGTTCCTCCAGAAAACTATTCTCCCGGCTGTACAAGAGATCGGAAAGGTAATCAGAATAATTATCTTGGGCAGCGTTAATAGCGGCTGAAATAATTGCATAAGGCATATTGCTCTTATCCTTGAGATCACCAAAGGCATTTTCCAGTGTTTCTATCACATATTCTGAATATCCATCCTTCAATGCCCAAAGGACAATAGGCCGGTCATATCGGCTGTTTGTATCCGATACATCAAATACATGGCGCAAGCTTAAATGACTTCCGCTGTCATCAATAAGGGCTATTCCCTTCGCGCCTCGGTTTACCCATCTACCAAATCTCTCATTCCATAGCTCAATGGGAGCACAGGCAGTTGCGTCGGGGCGCTGCGCATAAATCAGCAATTGATCATGAAATGGATATTTATAGTTCCATCCTACCGTTTTCAAAAAGGAAGTCCAGTTGGCAGGACTTTTAATAATCGTATTGGCTGTCCTTTCTGAAAGTTCTGTAATAAGTTGCAATTTTGTTGCCAACTTTTATCCCCCCTTATCTTACCGGCTCACATTTTTTCTTTAAAGCATGCTGTTCCGGTTTTCGAGCTATTTCCTTCCCTTGCTGAATACTTCTTAAATAATGTATTTCATCGAGTGTGCGATTACATAAATCTTCAAGGGCAGTAAGACGATCCTTGCAATAATGCCCCCAATAATAATTCTTTTGACCCTTTTCACCTTTCCATGTCACAAATTTGGCGGGAGCATTTTCGCTTTGACCTATGACAAATTCTGAGTTTCCCACAGTCAGCCGATCGGTAATGACATACCCGGCATTGATCTCCTTGTTCCTATCATCCATTTTCTTCTCACTCCAATCAAATCAGCAGCAGAAAAGGGACGGTATTCCGCCCCTTTTGCTCTACTGCCGTCATTTCTTTTTTTGTTTGATATGCAGGTATACTGCACCACCCACAATCACCAGACAAAGAACGATGGCCAGTATCGTTTTAAGCTCCATCAAAACACCTCCTTATCCTGACCAATTCATGCTTATACATCATCCTGCGACAAGTAAGCCATTTACAAAAACAATGCTGATGTAAATAAAAAATCCAATGCTTAAGAATACAGCCAGAGGAACACTTTTTTGCTTTGTTACCTTTGCATAAAGACAAGCAGGAACCAGTGCAAAAAATAAAATAACCGCCAGTCCATACAATCCAAAGCAAAACCCCAATGCTGACGTCAACTTGATATCACCGCCACCAACACCACCATATTTCATTGCAAGATAGAAGAGAGTAATGCCCGGTAGCAAAAACCCTATAGTCCGCTGGACTAAGGTCGGATATGGTAGAAGAAAAACAGATATGCTGCCAATCAGGAAGATTGCAATCCATGTCCAATCAGGAATAATACGCTTTCTATAATCTATTACTGCCGCCCACAAAAGAGGAACAACACAAAATAGCAGTATCATGTCAATTACCTGTGGTGACATCATCAGAGTACATACTGTCTACCACATGAACCTTAAGTTCTCCTCCTGTAATCCACCGTGATAGCGTTCCTCCTGGAGTATGGACATCGGTGACAAGGAGCTGTATGATATAGTCCCTGTTATCCGGAAACCACACCGGAATGTAATGCTTTCTGTACCTAAAGGGAGATGAGGGATTTTCCTTAAAGACAAATTGACCGCCCTCTTTTATTAGAGGAATAGCCGTATCATATCGGTATTCCGGTAGATAGACTTCCGCCGTCTGAGGCGCCGTAATCAGCTCCGGTCTGTCATAATTGGTGTTCACGGTGCTCGTAACACGAATAGAATAGCCGTAGCCCGATTTGAGATAACCTTTGGCTTTCGTATCATAATCCAGCACAGCACTTATCTTTAACTCAGCATAGAATTGTCGCCATACAAATTGGCCGCTCTCATACCTCTGCTCCCACCACGTTACTCTAGGCTGTTCATTTCTTTTCGGCGGATCAGGCAGCGCCCGACATTCCTCCGGTTCCTCATAGGATATGTTCTGGATCACAGCCTTTTGAGTATAGGTGTTGTTGTCGGCAGTGCTTTCATTGCCTAATGACTGTTCAGGATTGATAATCGCAATCAGGGTCACTTCCTTGTCGCTCTGCACATTGGGTGTATCCCATCGTATAGATACAACATTCCATGTATCCTTTTCCATGACTACTGCATCAATTCGCTTTGACAAAGATAACTCAGGTATTTGAAATAGTACAGTGACATTTTGTCCCGGCGTAAAGTCCAGACTGCCCTTATTGGATACTTTGACAGTGGTAATGACAGACTGATTTTCCTTATATTGATCGGGCGTAATTCTTTGTACATCCAAATCATAAGGGCGTTCTAACACCATTATTTCTGTCCAAACCCGGTTATTACTTGTATTAGTGTCTATGTACCCAATAGGCGGCGAGACTTCCGCCGACAATCGGATAGGTATACCTTTTTCCCCAGCCGTTTTTGTAACAAGAAAAGCTTTCTTTTCAAAGGCTTTAAAATTGGTTGTCGAGGGAATGTCAGGAATCGCATTACCGTTAATTGTGATACTCAGTCCTACGTCTGACAGCTCCTTATCAGTAGAGTTGGCAAAGAATACTGTAAAGCTGTATTCCTCCCGTTCATAGACGGTGGGCGGAGACGATAGGTTTACCCATACATCACATAACAATTTCACCGGGTTATCTGGTGGATTGCTTGGTTCCTCAGGTTTATCCGGGTTGTCAGGTGGTTTTTCGGGATCATCAGGATTTTCAGGCGGGTCATCGGGTTCGCTGGGTGGATCATCAGGTTCTTCAGGGTGGTCTGGATCATCAGAAGGTCGTTCTACTACTCTAATATTCGAAACAGCAGTATTATTAATGGAATTCTCATCTGTAAAACCCTCCGGTGCTTCCACATTAGCCCACAGATTGTATACCTCGCCTTTGCTTCCCGCCGTCCCTGTAAAGGTAAAGACCTTTGTTTCCTGAGGCTTAAAGCTGACGGTTTTAGGAACTTGCGACAAGATAATTTCGTTATTTTTTGTCTGCAAAAGCACAGTTTCCAGCACTATACCGCTGTGGTTAGTAAAGCTCACAGAATAACTGTAATCCTCATGTTCATATACCGTAGGTGGAGCTAATATGCTTACTGACAGATCACAAATTCTTGGTGTATCTGCTGGCTCCTCAGGTGGATTCTCAGGTTCTTCAGGTTCTTCAGGATTATCGTCAGGACTAGGCGTTGGTTCAGGTTCAGGGTCAACCACTTTAATTACCGCTGTAGCCGTGTTATTGGAAAGATTTCCATCTATAAAACCCACTTGTACACCAATATTAGCCCACAGGTGGATTTCATCGGCGGTAGTATCTGCGGTGTGTTTGATGACATAGGTTTTGCTTACGTTTGGTGTAAAGTCTTTCATTACAGGAATCTCTTCAATTAGGACACCATCCACCACACCTTTTAAGGGTACGTCATAGGCTGCACTCTTTCCACTGTTCATGTAAATCACAGTAAAGGAGTAGTTGTCGCCACGTTTCACCATGACTGGTGCTCGGATAACAACCGATAAGTCGTTTCCCTCCTGTATCCTAAACTTGAAATAAAAGTCTACAGTGGGAATCTGGTAATTGATTTTCTGAGTAACAGAGGTCTGTGTCTTGTTTTCCCCATCAAAGTATTCAGCGCTCTCCGGCGTATAATCCCATTCAAGCCCCAAATATGTAAAGTTTCGAGATAAGCGGATATCATCTTTAGTAAAGGTTACGGAAGTTGTCTGGTAGGGATAGAGCAGTTCTGGTACCCCTTTGTCCTGAGCGGTAAGTCTGCCATAAAACTCCTGTTTTTGTTCATCACACCAATTAGCCTCCACATCAATTTTAACCGGTGCTTGATAGGACAATGCTGTATTTCTCATAGTTTCAAAAGCAATAATGGTTTTGGGTGTCCACCCATAAAGAGTTGTCAGTGGTTTAAAATCTCTGTTGGCATCATATGTTCCATATATCTTACCGGATCTAAAGTCATGAATCTCCACCACATTGCTGCCCTTTAACGTGTAGGTTTCGCCATCATATCTGCCAATCCATCCGGCAATCCGTTCTTGTTCATAGTCTGCAACCGTATTGGCATTTACAATATCTATACGCTGTGGCTCTGAGAAGGACTTTATCAATGTTTCGCCCTCATAAATTTCCTTGACATTCATGCCTATGGTGCGATAACGGACGTCATAGATGGCTTTTACTTGATACAAGACATTTACCGTGATGGTAAGTACTGCACCCTGGTCTGTTTTTGCAGTAATGGTATAAGGACCACACGCTTCTTTATTTTCAATGCTTAGTATATATTCAGGCTCAATGCTTCTGCTTTGATCGCTATATTCCAATTGAACATCGGTAATTTTACCGGTTTGAGCCATTACACCGATAGTGATATTTTCCGGAAAATTCTCCACTGCTACCATGCCGCTTTCGTTTTGCAAGTCATTTATGGGAGATGCAACATTTATGATAATATCGCTATTAGATATAGCAAAAACCTTAACTGATAAGAGAAGACAACATGCAAATATAAACGGAATAGCAAAGATGAATTTATTCTTCATTAAGGACCTCCTTCCTCAATTCTGTTGTTAACACTGGATATACTAAAGGGAAGTCTCACCTCACCGGTCAGAAAGCTAAAAATGCTACGGGTCTTCAGTGCTCCGTTCAGCGTCAGCCGGGGCGGATTATCAGTTGCATCAATACTTTTAATTTCAAGCTCATAAACCCATTCTTTATCGGCATATTTATTCAGTCCTGAATCCAGCTTCATGCTTTCATGCAGGTATTTGTACAGCTTTTCTTTTGCAAGTTCACTATCAATACGGACATATCCATCCCTGCGGTATTCATCCAGCATAGCATATTCTACTGATGTATTTACGCCTCTTTGAAGTACATATTCCACCTGCTGATACAGGCTTTCCATGCGAAAATATTCAATCAGTATGGCTGAAAGTGTCAGGATAAAAAATACAAGAATTAGAATAAATACAAAGGCATCACCCCTGCGATCCTTCAAAATACGTTTAAAACGTTCCACTACCTTCCCTCCTTTCCGGCACTCTCAGTCAGAAGGCTTCCAATATTTTTCTGACATGCCCGTAATGCTCACCCGCATAGGAATCATAATCTGTACAGGCGGCGCAAAGGATGGTGTAAAAATTGTAAATGGATGACTGTATGTCATCGTAACTGTAAAAGTATCTCGCAATTGGATCTTCTTCTGACCATCGCAGTATTCTACATCCTCTACTATCATTTCTGGTGAAAGACCTGTCTGCTGTTTAAGCCGGTAGAAAACATCATAGGCTTTGTCAGATACCTGTCCCTCAAGTTCAACCACCCGGACAATACGGCGGCAAACATGGTTCAGATTCAGATAAGTGGTAAAAATACTTAGAAAACTCATGACCGTAACCATGAGCGTAATTACAACCAGCGTTTTTATCATTAGGTCAAAGTAGCTACTGCCTCTCTTATCAGAAATGATCTTTCGAAAAAGCAGAGGGAGAGAATTACTCTCCCCTATGCTTTGGTGCCTCCTATGCATCTGATTAGCACCTCCCGCCTCTGAATATACCTTTCGCGGTTTCATTAGCTCAGTAAACCGGTTATCTTACTGACAATGCTGTTCCAAATAGTAGTGATAGAACCCTGGTACAGTGTCATAAACACTGCTCCTACCACCACGACAATCAAAACCACGATGAGCCATCCGGTCATCTGGTCTCCGGATTGGTTAGTCAGAATATTTCTAGCTTTGAGTCCTGCTTTTCTCATTTTGTTTTTTAAGGTTACCATCATCATAAATACCTCCATATCATTTTTGTTTTGGTTTAGGGAAAAGGGAGAGCAGTGCTCCCCCTGTGTCACTGCCTTTAGTTATTAAGAGCTGTTAGCTCAAAAGACCGGTAATCTTAGTAACTATACTGTTCCAAATAGTAGTGATGGAATCCTGATACAGTGTCATAAATACTGCACCCACTACCACAACAACCAATACGACAATAAGCCAGCCAGTCATTTGGTCACCGGATTGATTTGTCAAAACACTTCTGGTTTTTATACCTGCCATCTTCAATTTGCTTTTTACTGTAGTCAACATAGAAAATACCTCCATTATTTTTTAGATTTTGGTTTCAAAGAAAAAAGGGAGCCATGCTCGCCATGCTCCCCTGCGTTGCTGCCTTTTAACTAAGGTTAGCTCAAAAGGCCGGTAATCTTGGTAACAATGCTGTTCCATATGCTAGTGATAGAACCCTGGTACAGTGTCATAAATACCGCACCGACTACCACAACAACCAGCACGACAATAAGCCAGCCGGTCATTTGATCACCAGATTTGTTTACCAAAACATTTTTGGTCTTCAAAAGGGTGCCTGTAATGTTTTTCTTCATGGTTTTCGCCCTCCTTTCTTTGGTAATGGAATTTGCGTTTTTCTTGCTTTTCATGGGTATTACCTCCTGAAAATTTATTTTTGAAAAGGGTTTCCCCGTTTTCACATTAAAAAAGGCCCCCCATTGACCTTATTAGGTGGGAGCCTATCACATAGAGCAAGCTGGCAAGTGTCACAGCCACAAGAGGTATTGATGCAATCTTGATCCTACGAGGGAGCTTATTCAGTTTTTTCCTTAGCGCTTCCTTTGCTTTAATATCCATGTCTCTGGCAAGATACGCCAGTGCCTCACCTTGATGTTCGCCCCTGTAAAGCCCAATAAGGGCGTTTACCAAGAAGGATACATCCGTCAGACCAATACGTTCATTGAAGTTGCGTAGAGCTGTTTCAATATCCTTTGCTTTCATCTCCATGACCAAAACCGAAACATCATATTGGAATACTTCACTGGCTACCTTTAAATAATCCTCAAATATTTGGATTAAATCCACCTGTACAATCTTCTTTCGGCTATCACCTTTGACATCGTCTAACTTATACAGGATAGACCGCACAAAACCCGGCAATTCCATTTCAATACGGTTCTTCTTTTCCTTCATCTTATCTTTGAGATCAGTCATGAAGTGAAAATATACCACTATCGAAAAGATAAGTACAATCGGAGCAATATTGGCCGCACCAACGGCAAAGAGCAATAAAGCTAAAGGTAAGGTTAAAAGAGCACACAGTATTGCTCTGGCATAATACTCCTTAGGTGTCAGTTCCAGCCCTCCTCGCTTAAGAATGGATGCCATCCTTGCTTCTTTCACCGGGTCAAGTGGAATGAGACGGGCTACCGGCTTTACAAAAGGCATAACAAAACAGTTTAGCAGCCTTTTGCCGGTTTGTTCTTTTCCTTCTTGCAGATTTTTTATATTCTTTTTCATACTCAATTTAGGAATTTTAAGGATCTGTCTGCATATTAAAAAACCCGCTGCAGTCAGCAGGATAAATATAATGATTTGATAAAACAACGGAAAACCTCCTTATCTGTTTGATGGTTTTGTAGCCTTCATCACGTAGAACGCTGTGGCAATAGCAGTTAGCAGCATGAGGATAATTAATATCTTTCCGATAGCCGTTTTGGTGAGAATAACAAACCATTCAGCATTTGAAAATCGCATCATAGGGATTACAGAAAACATCAGGCCCGCTGTCATTAGGTAATCTCGCCATACCCTCACCATCATACCGTCACTTTCAATCTGCATTGACTTGGCATCGTTCATAGCCTTAATAATGGGAAACAAAGCAAATTTCAATCTTCGGTCATGATGGCAAAGAATAAGCGTTTTTACCCATTCGTTAAAGTACCGGTTTTTAATCTTTGCCGACAGGCGATATAGTCCATGCTCCACATTAGGATTAATAAGTCGAATTTCCGATACGAATTCGTCAAAGGGTGTGGGTGCTCTCAGGTGAACCGGGATATATCGGTTCTTTTCTTCGACATAGGTTTCCACTGCTTTGATGATGTCATCATTTCCTGCATAAGCGTTTGTGATGATGGACATGGTGTTCTCTAGCCCTTCGATTTCCTCTCTTGCTGCTGTAGCGCTTTTCACAGTCAGGTAAAAGTACGGGGCAGGAAGAACACACAATGCCATTACAGCTGCCAGCTCTACACTACTAAACATTAATGTCCCAACTACAAAGCCTCCTGCTGCCGACATGAGCACCATCATAAAAAATTTCCTCTTAGTGCACCGGGTCTGCCGAAACAGGGTTTCAAACCGGATAGAAATTCGTTCCGTTATTTTCAGCTTTGTACCTGTGAGATATAAGCGGCGTTTTTTCAGTGGATTTTGCTCTACAGCAAACGGATTCAGTTTTAGCAGGAGAAACAGTGCAATGCTAATGAGTACAAAAACAATCACAAGGGATAGATAAATTGGATTCATGTAGTTCCTCCTTCCGCATAACGGCTAATCTCATTCTGGGGAACACCGCCAATTAGCAGTCGCTCTGCCAGTGTTGAAGAAATACATCCTAATCGCCTGTGATCCCCCACCACCTTTGTTATTCTTCCAGCCTCATCTCTCTCATAATAATCAACCACATATTTAAAAAGGGTATTACCGGTAACTTCACTATTCTTTACCCCGGTAGCCTCAAAAATCTCCATATATTTACGTGATTTGTCCGGGAGCTGCATCTTAAAAAGCATGATAGGAAAGGCTTCTACAATGTTTTTCATAAGCCGCTCTTCTGATAATGATGTTCCCGCCTCCAGGCACATGGTTAGGATTCTGTCATATGCCGTCCGAGCGCTGTTAGCATGAAGAGTACTGACGATGGTGTGCCCTGTTCGCCCTGCCTCTTGCACTGTAAGAGCTTCTTTACCACGCATCTCAGCCGGAACAAGAATTTCAGGGTGCAGCCTTAATGATAACTTTAGCAAATCCAGCATGGTAATAGCATTGGGTTCTTCTTTGGTCAATAGGTGAATGACGTCGTTAATCATCACCCCATTTTCATCAAACTGTGCCAATGATAATTCACGAGTGTCCTCAATGGTGACTATTCTCTTGTCAGGAGGTACTCTGCTTAGAATGTATCCCATATCAGCAGTTTTTCCGCTACCGGTTGCTCCGGCAATGGCTACCGATACACCATTATTAACACATAAGCTCAGAAAATCCAGCTCCTCTGCTGTAGCTGTACCCCACTCAATCAGATTTTCCCTTGTGATATAGGATGGCTTTTGCTTTCGTATGGAGGCAATGGCACCCGTATCCGGGTCAACGCAGGGCGTAATAGCACCCGACATACGAATACCCCTTGCAATGAAACTATCCCCAATAGGTTTAGAGCCATCTAAAATGACATTCCCGAATCTGCTCATCTTTCTTACAATGTTGGCACAGGCTTCCGGATTACTAAAGATTTCATTCAGACGCACCTTCTTGTCTTTATACTGTACCCAAATACCTGAAGAGCCATTGACGTTGATTTCCTCCGTATCAGTGTCTTGCAGATAAGGAGATAACAATCCCATTCCAGCCATGTCGTAATAAACAGCATCCACCAGCTCCGAAATGTTGCGCAAGTCTTTAGCTACTAACTGCTCACTGTTTAGGTATCGTATGATGAGATCCTTGAGTTTTCCCTCGGCTTCCTCTGAATACAATACCTGGGCAAGCTCCGCAGAGTGGTTCTTTGCAATAATCCGTTGCAGTTTATCAAGAATTTCTCCGTAATCCTGCGCTTTCACACTTTCTCCACTGTCTGAACGCCTTTTATTGGCCTGGTAAATCAACTCATTGACTGAAAATCTGTTACTCATGTCTTTCGACCTCCAATTCCATCTGCAATTTTCTCCAAAGCCTTGATATACCGCCTGCAAAGTCGGTCACGGAAGAATACGATTGGTGTCCCGGCGTTTTCCAATTCACCTGCCCGTTTGAGATATGGCAATTCATAATCAAAAGGCAGTTCCATCATTTTACGATAGGTTTTGTCATCAAATTCCCCATTGGGTTCAAGTAGTATATGGGTTTGCTTTTCTACAATATGTAACTCGCGCATAAAATCCGTAACGCCCCGGTACCACATTTGTGCTGCTACGGACGGCTTATGTAGGGTATATATCCTTTCAGCCATCCAAAGTCCAACACCCGATACCGGGTTAGTAACTTCCGCTGCTCCATCCACAATGATAATGTCAAACACCAATGATGCAGCATTCAACATTCTCTCTACTTCTTGAAGGGTTATGGTCTCACAAAGAAGCCCGGTATAGTGGGTAGGTACAGATAGGAAGAAAAGATTTTTACATTCCTCGTATTGCATAAATCTTTCTCCAATGTTGGGATTATCCTCACTTAATGCCTGAAAGAGACCCTTTTGGGCTGGAACACTCTGACCTAAGAATACCTGGATATCTCCATAGGTCAGATTGGAGGAAATAAGTCCCACCAGCACATTACGTCTGGAAAGGGTGCAGGCTAGATTGACTGCAAAAGTTGTCTTCCCACTGTTTTTACCACCCCAAACAGTATAAATTTTACTACTCATGGCTCACACCTCGTTTCTCAAAGATCAGGTGAAGCTTGCCTGTGTATTCAGCTTCTATAAGCCTTTTGGCCTGTGCTTCGGTAACGATTAGCGTAATAGCCTTAGGAATAGGATCACCAGTGGATGATTGACTGTCGGACTGCTGCTTTCGGACCTCGGCAGTATCCTGTGTTCGTGCATTCTCTACACTGTAAACCTCCAACCCCTTTAATTCGGGATAGAGTATGACCTGTGGGGAAGAATCCTGACCGTCGGATGCACGCTCCAAAAACACAGCTACCGTTACTATGTCTCCATTTTGCAGATGGGAGGATAGTCCCGCAGCAATGCTTGGTACGCTGATGGTAACAAGACGTTGGTTATTGCCTGCGATCCGGTCAAACAGCTCGTTCACAACAAATTCACCAAGTTTCTGAGGAAAGAAATAATCTCCCTTGGCAATGTCGGTCTGTGCAATCTTTCCTACAATAAGGGCTTTATCATTAATAAACCCTTGTGGCAGACCATATCCTCCCACTTCTACATTCGCAAGATATTTATCCGTTATCTCTGTTCCAACAGGGATGTCTTCTGATGCCCGAAGTATCATGACAGTTGCACTCTTTTGTTCATAAAAGCGCGGCAAGAGTAAAAAAGAAACACATGCCGCAATAACAATGCAAAGGATACTTAGAAATATTCGGTTCTTCAATAGCTTCAAGTTGTTCTGTTCCTCCTTTCGGTTTGGAATAAAGAGCAGTTTTACCCGCCGAAAAAGAATTAGGACTGTCCTTCCTGCTTTTCATTCTTTTTACCAGGGCACTGCCTATTCATGTCATTTTTTGTTACTTTACTGCCGATATGAATACGCCGTATTAGGGTGCGGAACACCTTAGGATTTTTCTTGTTATCTGACTGCTTCATAAATGCTCCTTTCTGTATGAAATTTGTTGTATTACCTGCCGAAAGGCAGAGATATTTCTTTTTCGGCTGGTAAATATATAGGGGTGGGGTGTGGGGAGGGGAAAAACGGATGACCATTCTACGACATTCAATAATCAAATAGATAGACTACCCCCTTGGTGTGAAATATTTGCCTGATTGTTTAATCATCGAATAGAGTACATTTTTCTTTGCTGCATTTGTGAGAATGTTCATCAAAGAACTGACAGTGCTTACAAT
>LOES01000168.1 GCA_001515955.1 Clostridia bacterium BRH_c25
GATGCAGAAGGGCTGTCGTGCAAGTACACCAGGTTAAGGTCACTGCCGCAGATTCCTCCATATTTCGTTCTGATCTTCACCCAATCCTGCCCGGCCAGCTCCGGCTCCTTTATATTGTCCTTATAACTTGTGCAGGTAATTCCTCCGTAGCTGAGCCTTTTATTTACCTTGCCCAGCATCAGAGTTCCTATGTATTTTTTTACATCCCCGTCAAATACTATGCCCTTCACTATTTAATCCCCCTTGTATAATGATTTCTATATAACATCATACTCTTTTCCGACAGTCTCCAAGGCTTCCAGTGCTTTATCCAACTGCTCTCTTGTAAGAGCGGACATAAGGCTCATTCTTATTCTCGAAAGTCTCTTGGGAACTGCAGGATACATCACCGGATTGACATATATATCAAGCTCGTGAAGCCTCCTGCACATTTCCCTTACCTTTAGGTCATCCCCTATTGTAATGGGAAAAATCGCTGTTTCAGAGTTGCCCAGATCAAATCCCATAGCAGTGAGGTTGGATCTGAAATATCTTATATTCTCCCAGAGCCTTTTAATATGCTCCGGTTCATCCTCAATGATATCCAGTGCGGCCAGCAGGGAACCTGTAACCTGTGGGGTCATTGCAGTGGAGAATATGTATGGCCTTGAATAATACCGGAGCAGTTCAACCAGTTCGCCACTGGCAGCGATAAAGCCTCCTACCCCTCCCAAGCCCTTTGACAAGGTACCTGCAACAATATCAACCTTCCCCTCAATTTTGTGATGCTGAGGAGTCCCTCTTCCTGTTTCTCCAATTACTCCGGTAGCATGTGCCTCATCCACCATTACGTAAGCCCCATGGGCTTTTGCCAGCTCCACGATCCTGTCAAGGGGTGCAATGTCCCCGTCCATAGAATATACTCCGTCAACTACAATTAGCTTTGTCCTGTATTTATCCTTTACCCTTGCAAGGGTCTTTTCAAGAGAATCCATGTCATTATGTCTGAAAAACTTGGTGTTTGTTGATTTGCAGCCGTCAATTATACTGGCGTGAACATACATATCAAGTATTGCAATATCCTCCTCCTGAAGTATGGAGATCAGAGTTCCGCAGTTGGAGCCGAAGCCCGAGGTATAAATTATTGAGTCCTCACAGCCCTTAAACTCTGCTATTTTTTTCTCCAGTTCAATATGAATATCCAGCGTTCCTCCTAACAGAGGAACACTGCCCGCTCCCGAGCCGTATTTTTCAAGTGCCTCCCTGCCTGCTGCAATTGTCCTGGGGTGCTTTGTAAGACTCAGATAATCATTGGATGCCAGATAGACCATTTCTTTGATCTTGCCGGTATAATGGTCTCTCACCCTCATTATAGGCCCTGAACCGTCTATTGATACTCTCCTGTACTGCAGATGCCTTTTGTCCTCAACATCCTTTATGTATTCACCGAAAGCCTTTGCCCTGCCCATGATGTCGGTGTCAGGCACCTTGAAAAAATCTGCCAGACTATAGTTTCTAGAATCCATTGCTATAACCTCCTGTAATAATTCTTAATACATCCTTTGGGTACTTTAACAATCAAGGAAACATTTACACTTCATTTTTAAAAAATGTAAAATATTATTCGTAATATATATATCACAAGTTCATGTGTACATTTTTGTGCACATAGATTTGTTATATATTATACCACCATTTCAAATATTTAGAAGTACATCTGTATATTTGGTTAAATTTTTTATATAACAGGACAGTCTTACTTCCTCCTTGACATTCACCCTACTGATATAGATAATGAAAAGTATATAAATTGCACATCGAAAATTACATTGAATAGTCCCGGTTTATAATCTCAAGCAGTGGAGGTAAACATTATGAAAAAGCTTATTTTAATGATATATGCCATACTCCTTCTCTCAATAACCGCAAATTGCTCTGCTCCTCCCCTTTCTGACAATAAAACGGATCCAGGGGTTCTACCTGGAGATAGCGAAATAATAGAAGAAAAAAAGAATGAGCTGGAAGAAAAGGCAGCTATGATACTCAGTAAAATGACTCTTGAGGAAAAGCTCGGCCAGCTTCTGATTGTCGGATTTCCTCAGGATACAAAAGAGGAAATCATAAAGGATTACATAGATAGATACAAAGTCTCGGGCTTTATACTTTTCAACAGGAATTACAAGGATTTTGATTCTTTATATTCCCTGGTTAAGAGCTTAAAAGAAGAAAACTCAGTGTCGAACCCCCTGCCGCTTTTTATTTCGGCGGATGAAGAAGGCGGCACCGTGTCAAGGCTGCCAAAAGAAGGGACTCACTTCCCCGATGCACAGCTTTTAGGCAAAGCAGGAGATCCAAAGCTCACTTACAAATCAGGTGAAGTAATAGGCTGGGAGCTTAAGGCTTCTGGTATAAATCTCAATTTTGCTCCAGTTCTCGATATTGTCAGCAGCAGTGAGAACAAGCTGCTTATAAAGCGCTCCTACGGGAGCACTGCGGACATGGTCTCAGTTCATGGTACAGCCTTTATCAATGGTTTGCAGTCGGCGGGTGTCATAGCCTCGTCAAAGCATTTTCCGGGCCATGGTGCCACTACTGTGGATTCCCACGGCAAGCTGCCGGTAATAGATATCGATAAGGAAACGATGCAAAGCAGAGAGCTGATTCCATTCCAAGCTGCCTTTAGCAATGATCTGGATGTCGTAATGGTTGGGCATATTGCCTTCCCCAAGCTGGACCCCTCAGGATTGCCCGCAACAATGTCCGGCTATTTCCTTACTGATGTTCTAAGGGGGGGGATGGATTTTAAGGGCATTGCAATATCCGATGATATAGAGATGTCCGGTTATACCGATGGAAAATCTGCTCTTGAAGAATGTGCAGTGGCCTCCTTCAATGCAGGTCTTGACATGTTTCTCATAGGACATACAAAGGATATTCAGGACAGGGTGTTGACAGCCTTGAAGGATGCATTGGCTGAAGGCAGGATATCAGATGAGAGGCTTGAGGAATCGGTGCTTCGTATAATAAAGGTGAAGCTTAAGCGCAAGCTTTCAGATGAAATGGAGTACAGTCTTGAAGAAGCAGGAAATGTATTCGGCAGCAAGGAGCATAAAGCTGTACTGGAGGAGTTGAATAAAGCTATAAAGGATAAGAGCAGATGACTTGCATCTGCTCTTACAGCTATCTGCATTACTCTATTTTGCCCTCTTCCCTGAGTATCTGCTCCATCTCGTCAACCAGTTCATTAAAGAGCTTCAGAAGGTCATCCACCGGTTTGGTTGAAGTCATATCAACCCCTGCACTTTTCAATATTTCTACAGGATAATCTGAGTCACCGGCCTTCAGGAAGCCCATATACTTGTCAACTGCACCCTTTTCACCTTTCAATATGCCTTGGCTCAATGGATAAGCACCGGCAATACCTGTTGCATAGTTGTACACATAGAAGTTCATGTAAAAGTGTGGTATCCTTGACCACCAGAGCTTTACGAGAGGGTCTACCTCGAAGTCTGCTCCGTAGTATTTCTCCATAAGCTTGCCCCACAGCTCATTCATTGAATCTGCCGAGAGAGCTTCACCGGCTTCAACCTTTTCATGTATTACCTTCTCGAATTCCGCATACATGATCTGGGTATATACACTGCCTCTGATGTTTTCTACCATGTTATTTATCAAGTAAAGCTTTTCCTGGTTGCTCTTTGCATGCTTCATCATGTAGTCCTGCATAAGGAATTCATTTGTTGTTGATGCTACCTCAGCCAGGAATGTAGTGTAATTGGAATTTCTGTATTTCTGGTTGCTGTTTGTATAATTGGAATGCATTGCATGACCCAATTCATGAGCTACTGTGAACATTTCATTCATTGTATCGTTATAATTTAGAAGTATATATGGGTGTGTGTCGTATGAGCCCCATGAATATCCTCCTGTTGTCTTGTTCTCTGTTTCATATACATCTATCCAGTTGTCGGCAAAAGCTGTGTCGATAAGTTTTCCATACTCAGTGCCCATTGGCTTCAGGCCCTCTTTTACCATCTTCTTTGCATCATCATACTCTACTCTTATTTCGAAGTCATCAACAAGAGCCGTATACATATCATAATAGTGAATCTTGTCAACATCCATGACTTTCTTTCTTAGGGAAACATATTTATGCAGATAATCAAGGTTGTTGTTTACAGATTCTACAAGATTGTCATATACAGCAACAGGTATATTATTGTTACCTGTAACTGAAGCCTCCAGGGCCGAATTGTATTTTCTCGCCTTTGCATTGAATACGTTCTTGTTTACTTCCGCACTTAAGGTTGCGGCCAAAGTGTTCTTCACCTTGTCGTAAGTGGCGAAGTGCTTTTCGAAAGCTTCCTTTCTCATAGCCCTATCCGGGTTGCTTAGCATAGCAGAGAATTTCCCTCTCGTAAGCTTAAACTCATTGCCTTCCTTGTCCTTCATCACCGGAATCTCGATATCGGCAGTTGTAACCTTCCCGAATATATCTTCAGGGGAAGCCGCCATATCGCCTGTCATTGCCAGCAGCTTTTCCTCAGCGTCAGAAAGTATATGTGCTTTCTGGTTCAGGAGCTTTGTGAAATAGTATTTGTAATCCTTGAAGGCAGTATTATTTACGTAGTCTTGCTTCAAGACTTCTGCTGACTTTCCCATAAGCTCGGGCACCATAAAGGATTGGGCTTCACTTGATGCCGTATTAAGAGATTCCGCCCTTGATGCAAGCTCAGAAGCTACATTGTCTGCATTGTTCTGGTCAGCACTCATACCGGCATATACGTAAAGTCTGTCTACTATTGTACCTATCCGGTCACTCAACTGAAGGCACTCAAGAACTGTTGACGGGTCCCCAAGCTTACCCTTGTATTCTGCAATTTGAGGAAGCAGTTCCTTCTGAACCGTGGCATAATCTTTTTCCCAATCTGCTGTTGTTTTATAAATGTGTTCCAGCTTCCACTTATACTGTTCTGCAATGTCACTTCTTTTGGGTATGCCGGTATCCTCTGCGAATACCAGGCTTATGGACAACACCATAACCATTGTCATAACAACAGCTAAAGTTCTAAGAAAATTGTTTTTCATAGTATTAACCCGACCTCCTAATATATAATTGTTAAAACCTGTCTCTACCCTCCTTATTGAACTATATTCTACCGTGGTAAAATTTAATGTTATTATAATATTCTAAATTATACCATATATTTTAAAATATTCCTTAATTCTTTTCACTTTCATATTGTAAAATTCTTGCAGGATAACCTTCATATCCTAATAAAAACCCTTACATTTGCATACAATAAAAAATGCGAACATATGTTTGCATTTTCAAATTGAATATGTTATGATTTGTACATAAAACCAATACTTGGAGATGATGCTATGGACATAAAAAAGCTATCGATATTAGGGGCGGCAGCCAAATATGACATCTGCTCCTCCAGTGCCTCCACAGGGCATAAAATAGCAAAGGCAGCCATGGGCAATACCGTTCCCTCAGGAGTCTGCCACTCCTTTACACCGGATGGAAGATGTGTTTCTCTGCTTAAGGTCCTTATGACCAATGAATGTGAAAAGGACTGCAGCTACTGCCCCAACAGAGTACAGCGGGATGTGCCGCGAACCGCCTTTGCTCCCGAAGAATTATCCAGACTGTTTATAAATATGTATGAGAGGAATTATGTAGAAGGGCTTTTTCTAAGCTCAGGTGTAAGGCATGGTATGGCAGACTCAACCGAAAACATGATAAAGACCATCGAAATTCTGAGACTGCGGTATCGTTTCGGAGGATATATCCACCTGAAAATGCTCCCTGGTATATCAGAACAGTATATTAGCCAGGCAGCCCGCCTTGCGGACAGAATCTCCCTTAATCTGGAGGCTCCCAACAGCGATAGGCTTAAGGTGCTCAGCAGCAGCAAGAATTACGAGAAGGACCTTCTCCTTCCTATTAAGAAAATTGCCGGGGTAGTAGAACAGAACCCCGGTACGACACATATAACACAGTTCATTGTAGGCGCGGCACAAGAAACCGATAGGGAAATACTGACTACTGTTAATGACCTCTACTCTTCCTACAATCTGAAAAGGGCTTATTTCAGCGCCTTCAGCCCCGTGTACGACACTCCGCTGGAAAATATAGCCCCCGCACCTCCCATAAGAGAGAACAGGCTTTATCAGTCAGATTTTTTAATGAGATTTTATGACTTTAAATTCAAGGACTTTTATTTTGACGGAACGGGCAACCTTGACCTGGAACTGGACCCCAAGCTCATTTATGCAGTCAGGAATCCCCAGCTTTTCCCTGTGGAAGTAAATAGAGCCTCCTATGAGCAGCTTCTCAGAGTACCTGGGATAGGTCCCAAATCAGCCAGGAAAATACTGCAGGTCCGCAGGCAATATCGTATTAATAGCCCCATGGAGCTTAAGAATATGGGAATAAGCTTAAAGCGCTGCCAGAAATTCATAACCATTTCCGGCAAATGCTATGACAGCACCAGATGGTTATTAGCTCCGTCACAATATGAATATGAACAATTAAGTATGTTTAAGGAGGTGAGCTTATGATAATATTCTCAGACCATCCTCAGTCAATAATAAAGGCCTTCATGCTCTCCAAGCTTACCGGGGATACCGTTATAACCGAAGGCAGCGGCAGCCTGCTGCTCTTCAGCGGCAATGCCGTAATCAATACAGACAGCTATGACCTTGAGGAATTGGCACAGCAATACAAGGAGCAATTCCACACTAATGTGGATTGGCTTCATACATACAAAGGTAACGAGCTGATGCTTGCTGTATATAAAGCCCTCAAGCATTGCTCCGAGAGTAAATACTCCATTATACTAAAGGCCGTTGAGGATGCCTTTACAAAAGGAATCAACTACTGCCTTCAAGGAGCTTCAATTCACAGCAAGAAGCTTCATTCCCTCTGCAGTGATGTTAATCATGAGGTTTACAGGATGATGGGCTTTATAAGGTTCAAGCCTGCGGGAGAAAAATGCCTGGTTGCCAAGCCTCTGCTCTATCACGATACTGCTGATCTGATACTAAGGGAGTTTCAGGGCAGGTATCCCAATCACCGGGTTGTCATCATTGCCGGTTCACAGTCAAGAGCAATTGAAAATGACAATATTTTCGATGTTTCAAGTGATGATTATGAAAAATATCTGAAGGAAGATATTTATGACTCTGTCTGGGAAGAATACTATAAGTCGCAGTATATAGAACCCCGCAAAAATATGCGGCTTGCCGCTGCCAAGATACCAAAAAAATACTGGGACTGGATGCCGGAAGGTAAGACATTGAAAAGTGAAGAGTAACATATGAACTTTGGTTAAGAGGTGTTTTATGTTTAAACTTATTAGGAATGTTGATGTTTATGAGCCAAAATATGAGGGCAGGAAGGATATTCTTATCTGCAATGATAAAATTATTAAAATTGCTGACTCTATCGATTCCCCTGCCGGTTTTGAGGTAGAAACTATTGAGGGAAACGGTCTCAAGGCTGTTCCCGGCTTCATTGACCAGCATGTGCATTTGTCCGGCGGGGGTGGCGAAGGCGGCCCTACTACCAGAACCCCCGATATCAGATTATCCGACTTGACTACCGCCGGCATTACCACTGCTATAGGCCTTCTTGGCACCGACGGAGTCACCAGAAGCATGGAAGCGCTGCTTTCAAAAGCAAAGGCCCTTGAAGATGAAGGCATAACCACTTATATATATAGTGGTTGTTATACATTGCCCTTCAAGACGCTAACAGGCTCGGTGCAATCTGATCTTATTCTGATAGATAAAGTAATTGGAGTCGGTGAAGTGGCAATATCAGATCACCGTTCTTCCCAGCCTGGCCTGGAGGATCTGAAAAAGCTGTCGGCACATACCAGAGTAGGTGGTTTGCTTTCAAAAAAGGCGGGAATTGTTCATCTGCATCTGGGCGAAGGCCCTGATGGTGTTAAATTCCTTATGGACATTTCACGAGCTACCGAAATCCCTATCAGACAATTTATGCCTACCCATATTAACAGAGTCAGACACCTTGCAGAGCAGAGCATGGAATATATCAAAATGGGCGGTTTCGTAGACTTGACTGCCAATTTCTACAAAACTGAAGAGAAGCCGGACTGTATGAGCATAGGCGATACCTTGAAGCTTTATATAGAGAACGGTATCCCCTTGAATCATGTTTGCGCCAGCTCTGATGCCAATGGAAGCATTCCAGTCTTTGACGAAAACGAAGACCTTATAAGTATCGATGTAGGACGCGCATCAGTTTTGTTCAAGGATATAAGAAGTGCAATACAGGAGGGTATAGTATCCTTGGAGCAGGGCTTGAGCTTGATTACCCAGAATCCTGCAAAAGCACTTAAGCTGTATCCCTGCAAAGGCACAGTCAGAGAGAAGTCCGATGCAGACATAGTACTGCTTGACAGCGACCTCAATATACATACTGTTATTGCTAAGGGCAAGATAGTGGTAAAGGATTTCGAAGTCATTGCAAAAGGATACTTTGAAGAATAGAGGCAGGTTCGCACCTGCCTCTATTTCTTGAGATACTAATCTCTGGCCTCCATCGGAATGTATTCCATTTTAGGATTGACATTCATATAAGCCGGACGAATGATTTTATTCTCACCAACAATGGTTTCGATTCGGTGTGCACACCAGCCTGCTACCCGGGATACTGCAAAAAGCGGGGTGTACAATTCACAAGGAATATCCAGCTTGTCATAGACAAAACCCGAATATAAGTCAACATTCGCGGGGATTATTGCATCATTCCCCTTTAGAGACTTAATTAGCTCAATTGTCAGTTCCTCTATATTCTTATACAGCTCGAATTCCTCAACTGCATTTTTTTCAACTGCCAGCTCATATGCCTTCTTCTTCAGAAGAACCGCCCTCGGATCGGATAAGGTATAAACAGCATGTCCCATCCCGTAGATCAGCCCGTTCCTGTTATATGCCTCTTTTTTGATAATTCTATACAGGTAGTCCTTAAGCTTTCCACGGTTGCTCCAATCCGCAACATTCTCACGAATGTTATTTACCATATTTCTTACCATTATATTGGCACCGCCGTGCTTTGGTCCTTTCAAACAACCGACTGCGGCCGCAATGGCTGAGTAGCTGTCTGTTCCGTTGGAAGAAACGACGTGGGTAGCAAAGGACGAATTATCACCACCTCCGTGATCGGCATGTATAGTCAGGCAAAGGTCCAACGTTTCAGCTTCGACCTTGGTATAGGAATTATCTGCCCGGATCATATGAAGGATATTCTCTGCAGTACCGATCCCCGGCTTTGGTGAATGAATATAAAGACTCTTGCCATCAAAATTATGGGCTTTTGCCTGATACCCATATGAAATAATGGTGGGAAATCTGGCAATCAGCTCCAGACTTTGCCTCAACACATTATTTATAGAAGTGTCATCAGGGTTGTCGTCATGAGAATAGAGTACCAGGATACTCCGTTGAAGCTTGTTCATAATATCCCTGCTGGGTATCTTGAGTATCATATTTTCTGTGAATCCCCTGGGCAAATCCCTGCAGGAATCCAGCATCTCATTAAATTGCTGCAGCTGCTGCTTTGTCGGAAGCTCTCCAAATATGAGCAAATATACCGTTTCCTCAAAGCCCCGCCTGTTTTCCTGCTGAAAGCCCGCCACCAAATCTTTAATATTGATGCCTCTATAAAACAATTCTCCTTCAGCCGGAAGCTTTTCATTGTTTTCCATGCGATAGCCTTCAACCGAGCCGATGCGGGTCAACCCTACCATGACACCGGTACCATTCTCATTTCTGAGCCCTCTTTTGACCTTGTATTTGTCATAGTATACGGGCTCTATAAAATCATTCACCGCTATTTTTTCAGTCAATCCGTTGAAAAATGCATTGTCTTTAAACTTCTTGCTCATATTTATACCTCCCGCCCGGGAATTTTTAACAAATTATTTATAATTTCATTGGTAAATGCTTCTGTTGAAGCAGTTCCTCCCATGTCCGCCGTCAGCACACTCCGGCTTTCAACCGTTTTCAGCACAGCTGCCCTGATCCTGTTAGCTGCCTGCTTCTCACCGATATAGTCCAGCAGCATCGCCCCCGACAGGATCAAAGCTGTGGGATTTGCAAGGTTCCTGCCTGCAATGTCCGGTGCGCTTCCGTGAACTGCCTCAAAAATCGCCATGCTGTTGCCGATGTTGGCTCCCGGTACAACTCCCAATCCTCCGACCAAGCCTGCACACAAATCTGATAAAATATCTCCATACAGATTCATTGTTAAGATAACATCATAATCCTCCGGTTTCCTTACCAGCTGCATACACATATTGTCTATTATCCTGTCTTGAAATTCTATCATAGGATAAGCTTTCGAAACCTGTCTGGCTGTTTCGAGAAAAAGGCCGTCCGTCAGTTTGAGTATGTTTGCCTTATGCACAACGGTTACTTTCTTTCTCCCGTGTTGTACTGCATAGTCAAAAGCACTCTTTGCAATACGCTTTGAGGCAATTTCCGTGATTATTTTGGTGGCTTCTGCCTTACCGGGTTCCTTTGCACTTTCAATACCGCAATAAAGGCCCTCCGTATTCTCTCTGAATATGACCAGGTCTATTCCTTCAAAGGGGGTCTTTAGCCCAGGCATGGACATGACCGGCCTTAAATTGGTAAATAGCTCGTATTTGTTTCTCAGCATGACATTAATGCTTCTGAAGCCTTTCCCTACAGGTGTTGTAATGGGTCCCTTCAGTGCAATCCTGTTCTGCTCCAGGCTCCGATATACCTCGTTGGGCACCAGGCTTCCCGTCGCTTCCCATACTGCCTCTCCGGCATTCACAATCTCCCAGAGGATTTCCACACCCGTCGCAGCAATTACATTTCTGGCTGCCCATGAAACCTCCGGTCCTATTCCGTCACCGGGGATTAATGTAATTCGGTACATTAGGAACACCTGCCTTTCCAAATTAATTTCATCGCGTTTTCAAACCCGGTCTGCAAGGCGTTATGGTCTATAATACTTTTGATTTTCCCCATAGAGACCTCCTTGTACTCAGTTGCAAATACTGTTTTTTATTAATTATATTAGACAAATGAATTATTGTCAATATCAAATTGCATTACCCGTATATTTATGCATTATTATTTTTCTAATTATTTACATTATCCCAATCATCAAATCGCTATTTCAGGGTGTTTTACCTCATTATTACTATTTGGTTATAGTATATTTATGCTTTATTTTTTACTTGTTTTGAATTTATAAAACTACAATCCTGCATTTTTTAATATCACGAGAGTAAAAAAGAGTGCCCATAGAGAGGCACTCTTTTCAACCCGGCTTTATGAATTTCTATATTTGTAATTTCGTTAAGCGGTTACACTCATATTATTTTCAGCTTCGTAATTTTTTTTAAAAAAATCCGAACCTGTCACCATTTAAAATCACTTCATCAGGAAGCGGAAATTTTGTTTTCTGACCGTCTCTTCTCAGCACAGCGACATGCCTCTCTCCACCCTTGTTATACAACATTTTACCAAACCCGGAATAACGTTTGTCCAAATACTCCACCAGCTCTGAAAAGGTTTCAGCCGGGACATCCAATTGCTCCTCGGCACACTGGGAAACCTCACTGAAACGAGCCATATATCTTAAACATATATCAGGCATTTTGGATTCCTCCTTTTGCAATATGCTTCTTACTCATTTCCTACACATTCAAATCATCGGCAACATAACCGAGATTAAGACGTTCGAGGGTTTCTCTTGTAGGGACGCCATCATGGGTCCATCCGCTTGCCTCATAGAACTCATCAATCATTCTCTCAAGCTCCTCAGGCTTCACAAATTTATCATGGTTCCCCCCATATTTGAAAGGCTCGGAGGTCCATCGCTTGGGAAGCTTGTCATCCTTTCGGCTTGCCCCATTTCTTACGTTATATGAATGTTCCAGGTTGCATATCCTCTCACCAATGGTATAAAGTCGTTCTGCATCAAAATCTACTCCGGTAGCTGCTGATACAATTTTTGCGAAGGGCCTTTGATCGGTGAACAATCTTCCCCGGGGATTATATGCACATGTTTCAAGACTGTTTATTACTGCACGGCTGTTCAGTGCCCACCTTACGAATGCTCCTTTTTCATCGGGTATATGCTTATCAGTAGCAAGTACCGGGTCAAAAGGCAGTTCAATATCCTCCGGTATGGCTTCAAGCAAAGGAGGATAGGGAGGATATATTCTTGTATGGTCACAACCCACATCGCTGATAGCATAGTGAAGTGCCATATTATAGTAGGTTCTTGGTGATACTCCGGAATATTCTATCCCTTTAACCTGCAGTGCATAATCCATTCCTGCACCATCAGCTATGACTCTGGCCGCATTCCCAAGGCCTCTTCCCAATAGCTCTCCAACATTCCGCCTATAAGCTATTATAAAAAGCATATGCTGAAGAGCATGCTTATCTCCCCATTTAAGCTCCACTCCGCCGGTATCTTCTATGGTGATAATCCCTTTTTCATAAGCTTCAAAAGCCCAGGAAATCGCATACCCCACAAAATGATCCAGGCCTAAATCGTTGCAAAGGTTGGCATTCTCAAGCTGCTCATTTATATTGTTTATGCCGAAGTTAGCGCCGAGAGCCTGGACAGAACCGGCATGAGCCTGTGTACCTATCCCTTTCAAGGGACCTTCCGATGGCTCTGCCCAGTTGGCACAGGAGCCTTGAGTACATCCATAGCATGATTTCGGCTTTTTAACAAGCTGCATAAGTGACTCGCTCATTGCACAGCCTTCACCCTCCGTAGAGCTCATTTGATCGTTATAAATCGGCATTCCACCAAATTCATTTACCAATCCGGCTACAGATATATCCCCGTATAACGTATGGGGAAGCCTGTAGATATCAATGCAATTTTTGGGATCCAGTTCATAATATATCTCATCAAGAGCTTCCAGGAATTTATCGGGATCAGCAATTTTTACCGACTTGGATGCTTTTATGGCAACTGCTTTAAGCTTTTTTGACCCCATAACAGCACCCGCACCATTACGTCCGCCTGCTCTCGTAATATTTCCCATTATCACCGCTGTTGATGCCATGTTCTCTCCGCCGGGCCCTATGTACCTAAACTGATATCCTTCCCCCAGTTCTTCTCTCAAGGCCTTTTCTGTTTCTCTGGTTGTCATTCCCCATAAATGGTTAGCCGGCCTTATTTCTACATGGTCATCCTCAATTAAAAGGTATACCGGTTCATTGGCTATACCCTGAAATACTATTGCATCCAATCCGGCATATTTCATCTGAGGAGCAAAGTGACCTCCAAGATTTCCTTCCGACAAAAAACCATTTATAGGTGACTTGCTCATTACAGTCATCCTGCCGCAGCCAATTGGAGTTCCGTTGACCGGTCCAACAGCCATAATCAAGCGGTTATCCGGACCAAAAGGATCCGTATCGGCATTGGTTTCATCGTACAGTATTTTTATTGCAATTCCTCTGCCTCCGAGGAAATCATTATATATGCTTTCATCAGGTGTTTCATGTAAACAGGTTCTTTTTGACAAATCTACTCTTAATATTCTACCAGCCCAACCGTACATATAATCACTCCAATTCTTCATGTCCGGAATCTAACGTCCATGGACCTCTTACCTTGGCACTGTTGAATTTCTTCTGTCTTTCCCTGGCCAGAATCATTTTTTTTGCAGCTATATCCTGGAGAGTCCCCCACATAAGTGCTCCCGTAGGACAGCAGTTAATACATTTAGGCTTCATACTGCAGGGGCTTCCATCACAGTTTGCTATAGCTTCATGGAAACCGGCTTCTTCAATAAATGTCAGAATAATATTTGAAGTACTATTGCTGAACTCCTTTGTTTCATTAAATCCGCAAATACTTACACATGAAGTACAGCCAGAACACAAAGTCGGTTCAATGTAAATGAAATTTTTTTTATTATTATTCATTCTATACTCCTCATCAGGTATCGAAATTCACCCCTAATAGTTGTCTATTCCCGAATTAATTTCCGTCTTAACATCAATCAGACGCCTATTCAGAGTGCTCTCCATCGCCTTTTTCAATCCTTCGGCATCTCTGTTTTTTAGCAGCTCGATATAAGCTCTATGTTCTTCAAGCTTATGTTCAGCGCTATTTTTATCGTTGACGTATCTGCGCCCGTATATCAATTTAAAAAATGCCAGCTTGTCCCAAAGGGTTCCTATAACATCTACCAGGTGTTTCATCTCGCTCATATTATATATAGTGAAGTGAAACCCTCTGTTTAATATGAATATCTGCTTGCCATCAGGATGAGCCTTATGCATTACTTCTTCAAGCTTATCCTGTATATTTTCGATAATGGCTATTTTTTTATCATTTATATTTTTACATGCATAATAAGCAGCTAACGGTTCAAGTGCTTGTCTGATTATATATATTTGGACAACGTCAGCCTTGGAAAGCTCAACAACTCTGGCGCCGACATATGGTACCGATTTAACAATCCCGGATTTCTCCATGCTTTTCAAAGCTTCTCTCACAGGCATTCTACTTACACCCATTCTTAAAGCTAGTTCTTCGGCATTTAATTTTTCACCCATGGAAATATTTCCATCCATAATCCAATCCATAAGCTGTTCCATTACCAGCTCAGGCATCCGTTTTGATTTAGCTCTGACTGATTCTTGAATTTCATTAAATCTCATAATTTTTTCCTCTTCAATATCTGAAAATCCAGTTTATTTTACGTATTGTATGTACAACTCCGTTCTATAATAATGAAGCAAATACATACAATATTTACCGTACTTATATATATAACCCTGTACCATAACAATATAATCATAAACTTTTTTCATTAACTTTACAATATTTACAAAATATTTTATAAAATACTATATTCCGATTTTCGCTGCCACCGCCTTTAAGAAAGCAACCTGAGCAGTTTCCTCGACCAATTCAGCATTGTGCTCTGCATTTATTATATTGTCACCAACAGCAACAACTCCGTGGTCAACCAGTAAGAAGGCCGGCAGCTGAGGATACTTTTTGAACAGCTCCTCAATCATCGGAAAGTCTTCAGCGGCAACTACAGGAGTTTTCACATCCAAGATTGCAATAGGACATTTAAATTTCAGCTGCAGATGATGGGTTACCTTGTCCAGATCTTTTTTTGTCGACGCCCATCCAATGGCCCAGGGAGAATGGCAGTGCATGACACCATTGACCTGAGGGGCTACCTTGTAGACAAAACCGTGCAGCAAAGCCTCTCTTGTGGGTTTTCCCTTACCTTCTACGAGCTTCCCGTCAAAATCCGTTATCAACAGGTTATCGTGATTGGCATCCATAAAAGAACCGCCGCTGGATTTTAAAACCATAAGATTTTCACCAGGGATACGGGCACTGAAATTCCCCCCGTTTCCTGTCTGGATTCCTCTTGTATAAGCCCTGGAGGCTGCAAGAATCATTTCATCTTTAATTCTCTTAATATCGGTCATAATGTATATCTCCTATCACCAAAGTTTATATTATTTGCCCATGAACAAAGGCATAGCCTGTCTGATAAGTTTATTGAAGCCTTTAGCGTCCCACGCACTCCTGCCTATAAACAGGCCGTCTATGTTGGGCATCTGTATCAGCCCTTCTACATTATCGGGATTTACGCTTCCACCATACAGAACAGGTATATCCAAGCCTGCATCTCCGAACAGCTCAATAAGCGTGTTTTTTATTACCTTTTGCTTATTATCTGCATATTCAGCAGTCGCGGGGATACCATTAACACCGATTGCCCACACAGGCTCATATGCTATCCACAGTTTGTGAGCATCCTCCCGGGTTACTCCATCCAAGCCCACCTTAAGCTGTATTCTCAGATATTCATCACTCACATTCAGTTGTCTTTGTTCCAGGGTTTCACCCACACACAGCAAGGGTGTGAATTCATGCTTTAATGCAGCAAGTACTTTTTTGTTCTCCTCAGTGTCAGTCTCTCCAAATACATGGCGCCTTTCCGAGTGTCCAATTTCTATAATACTTACTCCAATCTCCTTTATCATTAGGGGAGATATCTCTCCGGTAAACTGCCCCTGCTCTTCCCAGCACATATTCTGTGCTCCGATTTTGATACTTTCAGGGGATACCGTTTTACTGGCACTTTCCAACGCAGTAAAGGAGGGTATTACAAAAAGCTCAAGGTGTTTTCTGTCCAAATCCTCTGTCAACGTGCTCAGTTCATTAAGATAATCAACCGTATCAGCTATTGTTTTGTACATTTTTGTATTCGTACCCATGTAAAGCTTATTCATTTTTTTCATCAATACCACTCCGCTTATTTCATATTCATGTCTTCTATAGCTTTTATATTCTTTACCTTGGGTGTCGAGCTTCCATCTACAAATTTAAGACTTACCCACTCAGAAACAATTTTTTTTGCCAATTCGGGACCTATTACCCGTGCCCCCATGCATAATACATTTCCATCATTGCTAAGCCTTGAACGTTCAGCCGAAAAGTTGTCATGGCATACAGCCGCCCTTATACCTTTGAATTTATTGGCTGTCATAGCCATTCCTATGCCTGTACCGCAAATCAGTATGCCGTCCTTTGTATATCCACTTTCTATTATTCTCTCACATACCTTCTGTGCCACAACCGGATAAAATGTTGTATCCTCCGTGGTATCCACCCCTACGTTTTCTACATTTATACCCTTGCTTCTTAAAAACTCTTCAATTATATTCTTCATTTGTACTGCAGCATTGTCACAACCTATTACTATAGTATTCCCAATCATTTTTTACTCCTCCTTATGCAACTATCCCCAACAGTCTACCGCTGCTTTAAGATGCTCACATTCTTTTGCTGCCTGCTCAATCGGAATACCTTCAACTGCCGCTTTGACAGCACTCATAGTTGCTTTTGCACCGCAGGCTGCACCATTGGGATGCCCCTGAACCGCTCCCCCTACACCCAGAATTATATCTTTACCGATGTCATCGTATATCCCGGCCAGATTAAGGGGGGTAATGCCTCCTCCCACCGCCGTCACTACAGGCTTTATTTCGCCTATAGCCATGCGCTGTGATTGTATTGTCTTAAAGAAATCATACCTGTCATCGGCGTTGTTTTCACCAACAAACATCGTCATTACAGCATGGGCTCCTGCCAGCCTTGGAATCAAACCTATGTATACGGAATTGGCTATACCGCCCTTTTGCCAGTTCATTACCCCTACCCCGGCGTAATGTGCCATTATAAACAGCTTGTCACCAAATTCCCCGCATATCTCTGCCATTGAATCAATCCCGCCAAATACAAAGTTTACAAGGCAGCCTTTTGCCCCCGACTGGATAGCAGCTTTTGCATTATCTTTCATTTTTGAAGGGCTGTCGGTAATGTTGACAAGGTATACTGTTTCTTTTCCCGTGTGTTCAGCCGCACTTTTTGCAGCTTTTGTATACTCTCTTACACGGTCTGCAACCTCATTGTACCCGGTGTTGCCTAAAAGCTCGTCATCCTTTATAAGGTCAATTCCACCCAAGGCTGCCTCGTAAAACAGCTTGGCACCTTCGACAGGAGAGAAACCGGTACATGGTTTTATCATATTAAGTACTAATGGGCGGCCGAAAGCTTTTGTAAGCTTCCTTAGATCATCAATGGACTGGGATGGGCCTCTAAATGCACCAATGGCATTTCCTGCAAGCTCAATATCTATCAGCTTTGTTCTTAATGCTGTTGATACATCATTACCCATCATAGCAGTGAGCATCATGGAAAAATTCCCGGCAAAATTTGCAATGGGGAAAGCCAGTCTTAAGACCACTATTGTTTCTTCCCCTGATGGGATCTGATGCATAGATAATATCCGTCCTTGATAGTTTTCTACCATTTCCTGAGTTACTCCGGGTATTCTTATCCATGTACCAATGGTCTGGCCTACGGCGAAATTTCCTATCTTTTTAAAAACATTAGAGCTATCGGTACCATAAACCAGATAGGTTGCTATTATATAATCTCCGGTCAGCTGTTCCGGCCGACTGTAGGGATAGTCAAAGTAACCGAGCATTTTCTTGTCACTCCCTATATATCAAAATTTGCATCAAGTTTTCCGAAGCGCTTGAGAATCTCAATCATCTCATTTGCTGCAGCTATGCCGAAGGACTCTTCATTAAGATTGGCATCAACATATTTTACGATTACATTATCATTGTAAATATTTTCAATGAGAGTCTCAATAATTGCATCATCTACTTCTTTGTCATAGAGAGGCTCACCCGGCCTTGTATTTTTTCTGAAACCGTTTGTAGGTATTAGCAAAGTAACCTCACTCTTACTTTGATTCAGCCGTTCTGCAGTGATTTTTGCCACATCGATTCCCTCGTGCTTTAGAATTTTTATGTGAGCCAGTTGAGCATTGTGCCGGATATACTTTCTTTTGTCAATATCTTTTGGCATGTTGTCCAAGGGATAATCAACAAAGTCCAGACCACCGGGAGATACAAGCAGTGGGATTCCCAACCTGCAAAGCATTGTCAGCCTGTCTGGCGCCCCATAGGAGAACCCTCCGCCAAAATATTCAGAGGTAATTTCATGGATGGTAAGATCCATAACAGCATTTATAGTTCCGCCGGCTGCAAGCTCTTCCATTGCTCTTCCTCCTACTCCGGTGGAGTGGAAGCCGATTGTTTCTATTCCCTTTGATGTAAGGTGGTTTATGGCGCTGCATACACCGTCATTTGTTATGCCCATAAGAGTCGTGCCCACTACTACACCATCACTGTTGCCAAGAGGCTTCCCCGCATTATTGACCATTCCGATGACACAGGAGGCTGCATTCTCCATCACAGTCCTTGTTATAGTATTCACCCCTGCAAGATCGGCAATGGAAGGTATCAATACAATGTCCCGGGTTCCAACAAGGGGCTCAAAAGTCCGGTTCCCGCTGGCGACAGTGGACAGCATTACTTTCGGAACTCCAATAGGAAGCTGTTTCATGCCGCTTACTGCAACCGATGTATTCTGAACACCACCCATTGAAAAAACAGCATCAAATTTACCTTGCGCATAAAGCTCAGGAATTAGCTTTGTAATCCCTGATACAGCCAATTCCATCAACTCGCCTTTGCTTAAATTCTTTACATTCTCCCAATGATGGCCCGAAGCAGCAATGACATCCTCCCGGGGTATATCAAACCCCTGTGGCTCCTCAATGCCTATGCTTATATCAATGACTAATACTCTGTGACCGGCATTTTCTATAAACTTTTTTATATAGGTCAACTCTTTTAACTTTGTGTCACAGCTGGCAATTACTGCAATAGTTTTCATCTGCATGCCTTCCTCCATTTGAAATAAGAGTTACTTACCAAAGACAGGCGTTGCCTTTATACGTTCTTCAAGCTCCTTATCATGACAAAGAAGTAAAAAGCTCGGATCCTTAGCTCTTGCTTTTTGCATTTCAATACTTTTCCACGACTCAACTATGTTGTAAAAACGTCCTGGAGGAGTGATATTATAGTGCAATTCGGGAATTTCGTTGAGATTGCCTTTGACAAATATCGAGTCCCCTGCACATATATAGCTGCCATCCTTTGTATCAACTTCAACAGACATATGACCAGGTGAGTGTCCAAAGGATTCAAATACCCTTACCCCAGGTATAATTTCAGTCTCGCCCTTTACTGTCTTGACTTCAAGCCCCTCAAAAGGAGAGTTGATGCCCAATGCAGCATTCTCATAGGATTTGTAGTATAGGGGTATCGGATTGTTGGCAAATTCCCATTCTCTCTCATGAGCGATAAATACAGCATTCGTAAATTTTTCCATGTAAAACATGTGATCCCAGTGCAAATGAGTAAACACTACTATATCAATGTCCTCAGGCTTGTACCCGATTTTTTCAAGCTGCTCATGTATAGCCATTCCAGGTTCCTGCCATGAACCCGGATGATGATATTTATCTGCTCTTTCAGTCCATGACATGCCTGTATCAACAAGCAGGAGCTTATCGCCGCCCTCTACAAGAAATGTAAACACAGGAAGCGGTACTTTTTCATTTGGCACATTTTTAAGATATGGTGCACACGAATGATGATAGTGGTACTGAAGCGGATATGTAGGCACATAACCTGTGTTAATTGGCCTTACAGTAAGATTTTTCATAATATTCATTCCCCATTTCTGAAAATAATTTTTGTATATTGCTGAAGTATATAAATATGAATTCCTTTATGCCTTGCCCATGTGTTCAAACCCTGTCAGCCTTTGTAATTGATTTCTCCTGTTTAGTTCTGGTATAAGAGTCAAATAGCACCATTGTAAGAATTACAATGCCTACTACCATGGACTGTGCAAAGGAAGAAATCCCAAGAAGATTCATAACATTAACAATTATTGTTAGCAGAAGCGCGCCTATAACAGTTCCAATCACTCCTCCTTCGCCACCCAGCAATGAAGTCCCGCCTACTACAACCGCCGCAACAGTCTGCAATCCGTACGCATCACCCATAGTCGCATCTGCGGCATTAAGTCTGGCTGTCATCAAAGCACCGGCGAGTCCTGCGGTAATACTGGACAGGATAAAAGCATAATATAGTGTATTCTTTACAGGAACTGCAGAGTATAATGCAGCATCCGGATTAGCTCCGACCGAATAGACATCCCTGCCAAAGGTTGTTTTCTGAAGCAGTATATATGCCAGTGCAACAATAATTGAAGCAATTATGATAATAACAGGTATAGGGCCTATATAGCCTGTTCCAAACCATGTAAATCCTTCTGGAAGGCCAAATATTACAGCACCGTTCATTATTATGATAGAAAGTCCCAGTACTACCCAATTGGTACCATATGTTGCTATAAATGATGGGAGCTTTACCGTTCCTACAAGAAATCCATTGAACATCCCTACTAACGCACCTATAGCCACTCCCAGTAATACTACCAGCCATACAGGTATTCCTGTTTTTAAAAACTGGGCACAAGCGCATCCAATGAATCCTGCTGTTGCACCTACAGAAAGATCCATATTTCCTGTGAGTATGACCGCTGTAAGTCCTGTGCTCAGTATAAGCAGTATGCTGGCTTGTCTGAATATCGTAATTATATTATCAAAGGTCATAAATTCTCTTACTATTATCGAAGAAATTGCAACCACGATCATAAGCCCAATAAAACTATAAGCCGATCGGGAGCGTCTGACCATTTTCAAATATTCTTTCATTTCTGGCACCCCCCTAAATGTTTCTCATTCGGCGTACAGTTGCATCTATTACAATTGATGCGAGTATTATTAGTCCGATAATAGCATTCTGATAAAGTGATGGTACTCCTGCTACATTAATACCATTCTTAAGTATAGTGATTAAAAGTACCCCAAAAATGGTTCCGGAAACACCGCCCCTGCCCTCTCTTAGGGAGGTTCCCCCAAGTAACGTGGCAGCAACTGCTTCGAACTCCCAGCCTGCGCCTACAATAGGCTGACCTGATTCAAGCCGGCAAACAGTCAGCAACCCGCTTATTCCAGTCAGAAAACCTGCAAAAGCATATATCTTTACTGAAGTTTTTACAACATTTACTCCAGCCAAGACCAATGCCTCCGGATTTCCTCCAAGGCCAAATATATTTGCTCCTAATTTTGTCTTGTATAGAAGCACCCAGGTCAGAATAAACATAGCCGCGGCTATCCACACCGGAAGAGGGATTGCTAGTATTTTAGTTTCCGTTACCCTTATAAATATGTTATGGGAAAAATATATCGATGCACCGGCAGTCAGCAGCAGTGATACGCTATTGAGTATATTCTGCATCCCCAAGGTTGCAATAAATGGCGGTATCTTTCCCTTTGATACTACCAAGCCATTTACCGCTCCAACACATACGGAAGAGGCTACTGCTATTATTGCTGCGGGTAATGCCGGTATCCCCATCTGCAGCATAAACACCCAGGCTACCGTTACAAAGCTTACCTGAGCACCAAGGGACAAATCAGTTCCCTGTGTTAATACAATCAATGTCTGCGCAAATGCTACCAGCATCAATGGCACCGATTGAACAAGTATATTGGTAAGGTTTTTAAACTCCAGATAATTTGGCGAGGATAAACTAAACATAGCCACCATAAGTATAATTATCCATACAACAGGAGGGACGTTTTTTATGAAATTCGGCACCTTATTTTTTCCCAAGGCTTTAGCTTGCAATTATATCACTCCCAACACCTAACATCTTAGTGGCTATATCATCAACTGAAAACTCTCCCCGCTTGAATTCCCCTACAACTTTTCCCTCATGCATTACATATATTCTGTCACTCATTCCTATTACTTCCGGTAATTCTGATGAAATCATAAGTATAGACTTCCCCTCAGTTGCCAGCTTGTCCATAAGAGCATATATTTCCATTTTCGCGCCTACATCAATACCTCTTGTAGGTTCATCAAAAATCAATATGTCCGTATCCATACTAATCCACTTAGCCAATACTACCTTTTGCTGATTTCCTCCGCTCAGAAACTTACATGAACGGAAAATATCAGGGGTTGCAATACGTAGCTTGGTTTTGTACTGTTCTACTATGTCATGCATCTTCCTGAATGAAATCATAGATGTGGGAAAAAACTTCTTAAGACTCACCGCCATAGTATTCCAAGCTACCGAATCATTAAGTGCCAGGCCTTGGCGTTTACGGTCCTCACATACCATTCCCACACCTTTTTTTACTATCTGTACCGGAGATTTTATAGTTGTTTCTTTGCCATTTACGTATACTTTGCCCCCACCGATGGGGTCGATGCCGAATATGAGCTTCGCAAGCTCAGTTCTTCCTGCACCGACCAGCCCGGCGAGTCCTACTATTTCACCTTTATTCACAACTATGCTGACTTCCTTGACCCTTCCAACCTTATCAGAAAGCTTTTCTGCTCTGATAACTTCTCCGGTAAATTTGTTCTCTGAACGATGGTAAACCTGTGAAATATCACGGCCTACCATCATATTCACCAAATCCTTGTCGTTTGTTTCTCCAACATCCACAGTAGCTATCTTTTTTCCGTCTCTTAATACTGTAATGCGATCGCCGATTAGTTTAAACTCCTGCATTCTGTGGGATACATATATAATGCCTATACCTGCTTTTTTCAGCTTATGTATCCGTTCAAACAGTGAATCTACTTCCCGCTCTGATAATGTTGCGGTCGGCTCATCAAATACCATTATCTTGGGATTGAATGACAAGGCTTTTGCTATCTCCACCATCTGCTGCTCTGCAACGCTCAGCTTTTTTACATATGCTTTTACATCTATATAATCACAATTAAGGGATTTAAGCAGTTCCTCAGATTCCCGCTCCATTTTTTTGTGATCAACAAAGCCCAGCTTGTTCCGTGGTTCCCTATTAAGAAATATGTTCTGTGCCACATTTAAATACGGAACCAGGGTGAACTCCTGATATACTGCTGCAATTCCTTTTGCAAGCGCATCCTTGGTGGTCTTGAAAGCCATTTTTTCGCCCTCAAAATATATGTATCCTTCATCAGCTATATAGGCACCCAGTATTATCTTGGATAATGTACTTTTTCCTGCACCATTTTCTCCAACCAGTATATGAACTTCTCCTTTTCTCAAGTCAAAATCAACACCGTCCAGAGCCTTGACACCAGGAAATTGCTTTGTTATTGATTGTGCTAGCAAAATAGTATTTTCCATTTCTTCACCTCGAAGCTTCTAGTTGTAAAGGCTGCCATAGTTTACTGGTTTACCTGTATATTTTTTACTGCTTTTTTATTTCCACCATGCAATATTGTCAATGTAGTGATCAATGTTCTCTGCTGTAATTAGTGGGTCATCATTTGCCGATGGGAATGGTACAAAGTATTTCGGAGGCTTTGTGCCGTCATTAAGGAATTGTACGATGAATGTCGCTGCAAGGTAAGTAGATCCATAAGGGTCTGTGTTGTAGCTCACATACATTTCTCCACTCTTTATAGCTGCACTTCCATCCTGATTACCGTCAAAGCTTCCGATTACGACCTTGCCGTCCAGCCCTGCAGCTTTAAGTGCCTGTATTGCACCAAGGGCACTCTCGTCATTACATGCAATAATTGCACTTACATCCTTGTATTTTTGCAGAAGATTTTCTGTTACCTGCATACCTTCTGTCCTCTTGAAATTTGTAGTCTGTGATGCAACTACTTCAATTTCAGGATAATCATTAAGAGCAGTTTTAATTCCCTGCAACCTTTCCTGTGCATTTTGTGCTCCCGGAGGGCCCTCAAGAATTATGAGCTTTCCTTTTTTGCCTATTTTTTCTGCTACTGCATGTGTGATAAGTACACCTGTTTCTGTATAGTCAACGCCTGTTCTCAGGAATGTTTCCTTTGCTGCAGGTGTTCCTATGCATGCTACAGGTATATTTTCAGCTTCAGCCTTCCTTATTGCAGGCATGATTCCGTTTGAATCAATCGGGTGCAGTATTATTCCGTCTACCCCCTTCTGTATTGCATCTTCTATAATCTTTACCTGATCTTCAAGGCTGTCCTGTCTTGCAGGGGCTAAAGAAACACACTCAAAGCCCATATCTTTTGCTGCTTTCTCTGTTCCTGCTATTGATCGGAGTAAGAATGGATTTGTTGTGTTCTTCACTATGATTGCGATCTTGTAAGGTTTGTCCGCCTTAACATCAGTTGAGATCGTTGTTCCTATACCCGTTGTTGGCATATTACTATGAGCCACAGGCGCTGAATCTACTTGAGCCGGTGTTGGTGTCACTTTCGCTTGATTATTGGAAGCCGGTGCTGCCGGGGTTGAACATCCTGTTAATACCAAGGCCATTACCATTACCATTGCCAATACACATAACAATGCTCTCTTCATCTCAATTCCCTCCATTTTTTTATTTTTTTCTGATTCTTTGATCTTGCTATTGCCCTCAATAGCATGTCCATACTTACAGCTCTTGTTTTATTTTAAATCACTGCCAACTATATCTACTTTTCCCCCTTTCCTAATTGGCTGTAATGGGCTATAAATCGGATGTACGGAGATATTGTATCCAATATCCAATGTGAGCTAATATATTTCAGCCTTCCAGCTTTTATTCACCCATATGTTTTGCAATAAACATTCTACATTGAAATTCAAATATTGCAAAATCATATACCTTGATTTCATAGGTTGCATAATTCTTCCTTGAACCTTCTTTAATGCAACCTATATAGCGGCTTAACTTCTATTTTAAAATTAACTTGTGTTGTGGAGTTTCTTATAAAACTTTAGAGTTACAAAATTGAATAAAACAAGACATGTTGCGGTTCATTAATAAAATAAGATATATTGTATCCAATATCCAGCATGCTTTACTATTGTTTCTTTTATAATAATTCTATTATTAATTCCAACATGAGTCAAGTAATTTTTATAATTTTCTTTTAATTTTATATATTCTTAATAGTCCCTACTTTATAACGCAAGACGATGACTGCTTTTTATAATTGTGAATATGAGTGCACAATTATGCACCTAACAGAAAAAGCGCTCCTTTGAGTGCTCAGATTGATAGCAAACTGCCTAAATACTTCATAGCCTGAATAACGGTATATATTTATGCAAGCAGCCATGTTCATAGCTAAGGTGTACTTATACAAAGCTTGCTAATGGTACTTAGGAACATAGCCTTAGAAAAGTCGTATGCGAGGCAAGGATGCCGAAGCAAGCTCTCAAGGTCAAGGATGACTATTTGAGGGCGTTAGACTTTTCTTTGGCGTAGTTCCTTAGTACCATCAAGATTTGTATATTATACCGTGCTATACATGGCTG
>LOES01000169.1 GCA_001515955.1 Clostridia bacterium BRH_c25
TCTTGCCATAAAAATATCCTCCTGAATTAATATTTATCTTAACATTAATCCAAGAGGATTCTCCACCGGTTTACACAAAATATTTTACACTACCTCGTGCAATACTTTATTTGCCTTTTTCAGCTTCAATAGATAAATGCCCAGTATTTTCAACATTAAATATAGTATTTATATCCCCTTGATAATCCAAAACAATATAATTGGGATTAATTGTGTTTTTGCTATCGTTCTTCTCAGCACATATCAATTTATCACTATACTTTCTTATTACTATTAATTTTTTGTCCGGCATATTTAGTGTTAAGAACTCTTTTTTATAAAGTGGATAATGCGAGCCAATCCCATAAGATATAATCATACCCCACACTATAATGAGCAATAATGTATATTTATCTCTGCCTATTTTATTTATTAACTTATCTAACAATTCACGGTCATTAAATTCATCAATTTCCGTATTAGACTTATATTTCAGATTGTACTTATATATCTCTTCATAAATTACTAACAATGTGAAAAGTATAAGAAATATCCATGAATATGGATTTGTATTGTATGAAAGAAACATTGTACTAATAACAAAAAACAAAACTAAGTTATTATAAATTATCCTAACTACTGCACTTTTACTTTTCATAATACCGTAAAAAAGATTTGAAAGCATGAATAATAGAATAAAAACCATAAACAATATTCCTGCTAAGATCGGTGTGTTAGGTAATATATCGATATTAATCAATTCACTTGGAATATTAAAATAATTAGCGTAACCTAATTCAAACAAATAAGCATATATATATGCAATAATTGGAATACAAAACAGCAATATACCTTCTGATAGCGTAATTTTATTATTCACCTTTAAATCCTCCTAATGAGCCAATATAATCTAATCTTATCTAATTATAGCACAATTTGTAAACCGTTACCTTAATCACCTGTCGTTACTCTGACTACCCCAAAAACAAAAATCTTTATCAAAAAATTTAGCAAAGTACAAAAACAAAAAACCTTGATTTCTCAAGGTTTCAAACAATCGTAAAATATGGTGTGCCCGGAGGGAGTCGAACCCACGACCTTCTGATTCGTAGTCAGACACTCTATCCAGCTGAGCTACGGGCACATTTTTGTTTTTGAAGTTCATTTTCCATTATAGTATGCAATTCTTTATTAGTCAATGTATAATACAACCTTTTTAGTAACCTTTTTAGTAATTTATACGCATGCCGTCCACTGCCAAATCCTTGATCCAGAGGAATTTTCTCATGAATATGCGGAGTTGATCGTTTCTTACACGGATACCTTTTCTGAGGTATACACTTATTTCATCAACGCTATACAAGTCATAATTTTCAGCTTTTCCAGGCTTGCCCAACTGAACTGTCGGGCTTTGTACCGAACATCAGCCTCCGCCTGCTGCACAAACATAAAGTGTAACTGAATTATCCTTGGAGTGCTTTTTAATGTAAGCTGCTGCATCTTTTTCAATAATAATATCCACAAATTGCACCTCATTTCCGATAATAGTATTTTCAACGAAAAAGCCCGTAAAATATTCAGTTTTACGAGCTTTAAAGCTATATTGAACGCACATAAGTATTCCTCACTGGTAAAGTGCGAATTCAATAACGATCATTGAAACCGTTTTGCGGAATTTGAATATAAGCATAGATGTTTTCCGCAAACTGCTTTATTGATATTATATCAGATTTTATGAGTTTCTGCTGATAATTTATACTTCCATATCGTTTTCCGTATCTTCCTCTTCTGTCACTGTTTTCTTTGCTTTCCCCAGTACATAAACTCCTGCCAGAACCAATGCGATTGGCACTATGCTTCTTTTTATTGCCCAATAAAGCTGGCCACCGAAGATATTACGCAGCACAGAATGCTCAAAAGCATTTGCTACTCCAAGTACACCCAGTACAAGCATCACCATACCGACTATCTTTTTATTTCTAAAAATTATGTCATAGTCAATTATTGTAACATCTTCCACAACTTCGCCCTTTCTAAGCCTTCTTCTTACGGCATAGCTGTCAAAGAAGCTGAAAAACCAAAGGGGTATTGTTATCAAAGGTATCATGCTTTCAGTATTAATATAGCTGAACAGTACAATGGATGCTATAAATCCAAACATCAGCTGAAAGCCTCTTTTGAAAAGGTTCATATACATCTGGGCGGCTCCAGGCACTACAGCGAAGCAGAAAAATGCGAAGCTTTCGAAGAAACCCCCTTTATAGTATTGACCGCCCTCTGAGAATACCGACTTCTGAATACAGTTACTGCATATCTTGTTTCCGTTCACATCCACAGAACACTCTTCGCATATAGGCTGCTTACATTTATCACAGATGTATTTTGCTTCTGATTCCTTATGATATTTACAATTCATTTTAATTTCCTCCCTCTTTCTTTCTTTCCATTCTCCCTGTAATCCCATCCAGCTGAGTGATTCTGTTTGTGAACTTATCCAATCTCTCATTTATTGAACTAAGGGGCTGATTTATCTTCTCCCTGATGCTTTCCCTGGTATTATCCCAATCATTCTGCACCTGTACTATATTACCTGTAGGAGCTACACTTACGAATAAGAGTATCAAACCTGCTGCAACAAGGCTCATTCCCCAGTTGGCCAGTTCTCCCAGGCTGTTCTTGTACTTTACCTTGTATTTTTTCAGGTTGATGGATGCCATTATTCCGGATTTCAGATCCATAGGAGGCATCACATTTTCCAGGAGGCCTGACTTCAGGAATCCTTTCATCCCCTTGATTTCTTCCACTTCTCTTCTGCATTTGTCACAAGTCTTCAGATGTCTTGCTGTTGCGTGACTTTCCAGTTCACTTAATTTTCCGCTTACATATTCATGAAGATTGTTCCTGTATTCATTGCAGCACATTTTTTTCACCTCCGCAAATCAACTCTTCCAGTCTTAGCTTCAAGAGGTTCTTGCCCCTATAAAGCCTTGTCTCTATGGTACGCTTGGGAACACCGGTTATATCCGATATTTCCTGAGGGCTGAAATCTTCAAAATAGTATAGTATGATTACTGTCTTATAAATCTCCGGCAGGTCCTCTACCACTTTCCGGATATACACCTTGTTCTCCTGCTTTATGAGAGCCTCTTCAGGGCTTTCAACCCTGTCTGCAATGGTATCATATATGTCTATCTCCTCATCACTGCTGTCATAAAAAGCTGATACCGTCTGCAGTTTCTTTTTCCTCGTCCAGTCGATGCACCGGTTCACAGCTATTCTATACAGCCAGGTGGAAAAGGAGGCTTTGCTCTTGTAGCTCTGCAGGTTGTTGTAGAGCTTTATGAATATTTCCTGGGTCAAATCCCGTGCTTCCTCTTGATCATGGGTATAGTGATAGACGGTTGAAAAAACTTTAGACTGATATCTATCGATTATAACTGAAAACAACTCAGTCTTGCCTTTTACTATATATGAAACTATTTCTTCATCTCTCAACCTATCACTTCCTTTTCACCCGCTTACATATTAATACGAATCGCATATCCCAGACACTTCACGCCCACAAAAAAAGAACAAATAATTGTTCTTTTTTATAACGAGCAGGGGCATCAATTCCACCTTAATTTGTCATGCCCCGTAAGCAAGTTTCATAAAAGGCTTCATTAGTTGTTAAAATGCTTAAATAGAAGCCTTTTTTATGCAAAAAAGTGCATTACTTCATCAAAGCTGTGGATATATCCTTCCGTCATTTCTATGAGCTTATCCTTTGACTCCAGAGAAATTTCATCAGCCATGGCAAACACCTTCATGCCGGCTGCCTTGGCGGCCATTACACCAGCTACGGTATCTTCGAAGACAATACAATGATCCGGCTCAATTCCCATATCCTCAGCCACCTTCAGATATACATCGGGGTGAGGCTTTCCTTTGTCAACCTCACAAGAGGTTCTTATATTTGAGAAGTATTGCTTTATATTATGATTAGCCAGCATATGCTCCACAAGCTCCCGGGAATTGCTGGTTGCTATGCCTATGGTAAAGCCTTTTTCATACAGCAGCTTCAGGAACTCCTTTGCTCCGCTTTTCAGCTTTATATGACATTTGTAATAATCCTCAGCCATTATTCTCCATTCTTCCTTTATCTCATCCAATGATTCAGGAAGGTCAAACCTGGCTTTAAAGTATATTGCAGTCTCAGAATAGCTCATCCCTTCTATCTCAGACTGCAGCCTTTCGGGGAGAGAAATTCCTCTTTTGCTAAGAAACTCTACATCTACTTGTTTCCATATCCACATGGAATCTATGAGTGTACCGTCAACATCAAATATTATAGCCTTTATATCCTCGTACATATGTCCTCCGAATTTCAAATACTTGAGTGTATTATATGATTACACAAAGTGTATTACTTATGAATAATTTACCACAACAGCACAAAAGAATAAAGGCTCAAATCTGAGCCTTATTTTATATCAATGTCTCCATTATTTGTTATTAACTCTATCTTGTACTGACCAGAGCCCAGCTTAGCCTGTGCTACCGTATCCTGGCCTTCCTTGTTAAGCTTCAGAGGCTTTTCACAGTCGATATCCCCGAACTTTGTTCTGGCATATATGTCTCCATCATTTATGCTTGCAGAACTGAAGTAGATATCTCCAAAGGAGTTCTTTATCTTTGCATTGCCTGTTACTGCTTCTGCTTTTATTTTTCCGTTCTTATTCTCCACTGTTATGCTGCCATTGACCTTGTCGATATCTATATCTCCGAAAGAGTTGCCCAAATCGGCATTGCCGCTTATGTTGCCGGCGGTTATCCGTCCGTTGCTGTTTACTATTCTCAGATCTCCTCCGACCGTTGTCGCTTCAATATCTCCAAAGTGGCTTTCGATCACTGCAGAGCCGGATATTTTGTCAGCCGTTATCTCTCCATTCCTATTGGTTATATCGGCTTTTCCTCCCACATTTCTTACTTCAATATCACCGAAAGAATTGTCAATATCTACATCTCCGCCTATGCTTACAGCGTCTATTTCACCATTTTTGTTTTCAATGGTACATTTTCCGTCAATTCCTTCTACGCTTATATCCCCAAAGCTTCCCCTGGCATCCACGTTTACCTGCTTTGGTACATATACCACAAAGTCAACCTGTGCCTTTGAATAGTCATTTTTATTCCAGTTGTTCAGGTTCTTGAGTGAAAGCTCTGTATTTTCACCTTCTTTTATTTCAATGGCATTTTTTGCATATTCTCTGGCTGCTGCTTCATTATTGCATCTGACTCTGACCTGCGCCTCCACTCTTATACTTTTTGCATCAGTAGGATATACCTTTATATCTCCGAAGCTGTTAGTCACCTTAAGCTCCTTTACGTCAAAGCTGCCGGAGATATTGTCCTTAGTGTATGTCTCGCTGATCTGTGTCCTGTATTTTATTCCGTCAATTACTGAACTCCCATGATATCCAAAGAACATACGCCCCGGATTATCGATGTTGATGAATCTGACTCCATTGGAAATAAGTCCAAGAACTATTATAAAGACTATGCACAAGCCGTCTACACTAAGCTTAACCTCAGTGTCCTTCCCGCTATAAAGCACCATATAAAGCACCATTTCCAAACCCAGTCCGATGAGAAGCACCGGCCAGTATCTATATATGTCCTTAACAGGTAAATCCATAAAATTCTGTGCAAACAGCAGTGCGCCGACAGTGATAAGTCCCACAGCCAGAGTTATGCTGCCCACTTTTTTCTTTATCATTTTGGTCCCTCCAATCCACTTTCTATAATATACTACGGATGCTGTGCAGAAAAGTCTTATATTTGTTTAGACTTTTGAAATATAATTTTTACTTCATATTGAGCCAATGTGCATATCTCAGAATACAAAAAAATGAAAGGAAGAAGCAGACAGCTTTCTGCTTCTTCCTTCTTTCACTATCAAATTTACTTTACGCTGCTCAGGTGCTTACTAAAGAGATCCTCAAACTCTTTCCCGCTTACTTGTTCGCAAATTCTCAGAAAATCTTCGGTCGTCGCATTCTTAAAGGAATATTCCTTATAGTAGGTCTGGAGTATCACAAAGAAGGTCTCGTCCCCTACCTGTCTGCGGATTTCACTCAGGAGCACGGCCCCTCCGGTATATACTGCCGGACCATAATCACCCCAATTGGCATATCTGCTCAGAGGCTTAAGTATTACACCGTCATAAACCCTGGCTTCTATATCACCCTTTGCACTCTCTTCCAGGTATTCATAGTAAAGCTCCCCGTTGCCTCTCCCAAATTCCATCTCTGTGAAGATTCCCTCCGAGTAGGTGGCAAAGCCTTCATCCAGCCATGCTTCGTCTATCTGGTCGTTTCCTACAACTCCATACCACCATTGGTGTGCTGTCTCATGCACTGTCGTATATAACAGATTATCACCGTTATATGCATTATCATAATACCTTGTATTTATATATACCAGTCCGGGATATTCCATCCCGCTTGGAAATTCAGTCTCCACTATTGAATATGTCGGATAAGGATATTCTCCAAAGCTTTCATTGAATATTTCGATGGACCTTTTCCCGTACTCAAGTGCTTCTTTCCCCTTCTTCTCATGTCCCTTGTAATAATAAGATTTTATCAGAGTATTTCCAACTCTGTCTTCTGCTGTCAGGAACTCGCTGCTGGCAACAAATGCAAAGTCCCTCATATTCTCGGCAGTGAACCTCCAGCTCTTATTATTCCCTTCAGTCTTTTCCTCCGCCAATGCACCGGATGCTGCTATCGTATATTCCTTCGGTGCTTTTATGTTTACTACGTAATTTGATGTGTCACTATAAAACGGGTCCCCTACAGAATAGTATTTATCCAGATTCCAGCCGTCATGATCGTAAACAGCTGCAACCGGATACCAGTTCCCCATGTTTATATTAGCTTCTCCATAACCGAACCTTTCTGCGGCAGGAGGAATTATGACCTTGTACTTCAACTCAAGAGTAACGCTCTTTTCAGGGGGCAACGGCTCAGGAAGCTTAACCCTGAGAATTGTTTCACCCTCGCCCTGAAGGCTGTATTCGAGAGTTTTCCTACTCTGCCCCTCCGAAAGCTCAACAGAGGTAAACTCTGAATACCCTGACTGGAACCCTCTGGCATAAGCCCTGGAAAAATCATCAAACAGGAATGGAGCTGTTTCTTTATTCTTAAATGCATTTGTATATATGTGAAAATACAATTCTGAAAGCTCGACATTGTCATTATTCATATATGTCACCTGTTGTTCTGCTGTGAGCACCTTATTTGCAGGATCAAGCACGGCATTTATGACATACTCGTTTATATCCGCTTCCTTTTCTATCTGAACCGGTATGTTGACAGGTGCAGGAGCTCCCGGACTTTCCTTCAGTATTAAGGAGCAGCCTCCAGTAATTGACACAAACACTGCAATAATCAGAATACAGGCACTTATCAGCCTCACTCTTCTAATCAATAAAATCAACCTTTCTTTATCTTATTTCCAAAACTCCACCTTCTATAATGGCAGAGTTCCATCTGAATCCCCGATGTTCAGCTATGGCTGAACGGGTCCACTAATATATTAATCTGCTTTCATATTTCAGATGCCTTTAGTATTCCACTAATATAGCTTTTAGTCCTTCCGGTTATATTTTCCTGCAGCATTTTTTATTAAAACACAGTATGTATTTATTCTTTTTTTAGCTTATTATAGTATTTTTCAAAAATTTTTCACGAAATTTTCAAAAACCTGTTGTAAATTTCTTCAATCGCAAATATAATTTTAAGTGGTATACTAATTGGTATTTTATGGGTACGAAATATCAGGAGGATCAAATGTCAAAAATCTTAATTGTAGATGATGCACATATAATGAGGAAAAACCTCAAAACCATTCTTTCAGAGACGGGCCACACAATTGTTGCGGAAGCTGCCAATGGTATTCAGGCATGCATGGAATACAAGAAGCATCTGCCTGATTTGGTGACCTTGGATATAACAATGCCTCTGATGAATGGGGTAGACGCCCTCAAAAAAATCATAGCTGAGTTTCCTGCTGCAAGAATTGTTATAGTAAGCTGTACTAACAATAACAAAGTAATTTTGGAGGCTATACAGTGCGGAGCTGCTAATTACGTACTAAAGCCGTTTACAGTTGAAAAGGTAATCCATGTAGTCAATCAGGTGCTCGAAATAAATGAGCAGGTAAGCCAGGAGACTATAGACAGAATATATAGGGCTTTGAATTCTCCATATTTATATTCCACTCATTAATACCATATACACAGGTATGAATAATATGCTTAAAACCGTAGTTACGGTAACCATGACCGTCGCATAGCGATAATCAACATCATAGGCTTTTGCAGCTATTGCAGACTGTGTTATTATCGGCATAGCCGATTGTATTATGAACACCTTGGTCATCAGCCCCGAAATAGGTATAACCAGTGCCAGAGCATAAACCACCAGCGGTGAGATCACAAATCTCCCCAGAAGCAAAGCTGTCATATCCTTGTCAAGCTTGATATCCTTGATATTGATAGTGCTGAAGGTAATTCCAATAAAAAGCAGTGACAGCGGAGTTGTCAGGTTCCCTAAATACTTGCAGCTGTCCATGATGAAGCTGGGAAGCTGTATTCCCAGCAATACCAAAAGCAATCCTGCCAGAAGCCCCAAAAGCGGTGCAGAGAACAACCGCTTCACAGTATTAATGCTGAATAATTTTTCTTCACTTCCTTTTTTATCCTTACCGATGCCATATACCCCTATGGTCCAGAAAAGTGTTGTATTTGCAGCATAGTAAAAAAGCACATAGGGCGTGCTCTGCTCACCAAAAAGCGCCAGATTTACAGGCATTCCCATGAATATCGTATTGGAAGCAAAAAACATGGCCTGAAAAATCCCCTTTCTCTCGGGCTTGATCCTTATAAGCTTTGCCACCACTATAGCAACAGCATAGCATATGAGCATTGAAGCAACAGGTATTATTATTCCATTACCTGCACTGTATAGCTTCTCCCTGTCAAAAACCGTAAGCAGGCTTGAAATCATCAAAGCAGGCAGTGAAACATTAATAACCAGCTTTGCAAACAGCTGCGATACGCTTTCATCGAAAAAGCCCTTGCGGGTGAGGAAATATCCCAAGGCAATCATTATTACTATGCTCAATACGCTCTGAAATGCGTTCAGTACAATTCCCATTATAAATTCCCCCATGTGAGTTAGATTATTTTGTGTTTCAGGTTAAAAATTTTTATTTTTTTGGCAATCAGACTTGCTAAAGGCAATAAATATAAATAATATGAGTATATTGCGTAACTGCTGTCTGCAGCAAGTGCAGCAGCAGGCACCGCCCCTGCAATATTCCATGGTATAAATGGAGCTATCACTATTACCGTATCCTCAATATCTAAGGCAAGCTCATATTTATCTATGCCCGCAGAATTATACATATTCCTGACCAGCTGGTATGTGAGCATTATGGCAAGAGTTTGACTGCAGCCAAAAGAGCTTGTCATAACACTGGTTACAATCATCGTGGCAAATATACCTATCTTCCCCCCCAGCCTGCATATGAATCCCTCAACATCTTTAAGAAGGGAGGTTCCCTCAAATACTCCCGACAATGCAAAGGATACAAGTACAACCAGCGTAACCTTCAGCATTGAAGCAATACCGCCTCCCATTATTATATCTCCTAAGAAGCTCTGTTCCGGCCTGCTGTAGCCCATTACGACATATCTTAATATATCGGCTATGGATTCCTTCTGCACCAGCACGGCAACAGCAGCTCCACTTATAATGCTTACCAGCATGGAAAGCTTCACTTCCACTCTAAAAGCGGCAAGTGCCAGTATTATCAGAGCCGGCAACACTGCAATCCAATTCAGGTTAAAGGTTTTTACAATTTCTGCGCTTATATCACTCTCACCAAGATAAAGAGGATTCTGGAAAGATAATACCCCATAGATAATGATACAAGTAATAAATGGTATAACCGAGGTCCGAAACATGTTTTTAATGTTTATGTACAGATCAGTCTCGGTAATGGTTGCTACCAGATTGGCGCTGGAAGACATTGGAGAGGACCTGTCACCGAAATATGCTCCGGAAATTATTGCTCCTGCCACAATATTGATATTCATGTCTCCGCCTTTGACCATTACCATCAGAATCATTCCAATAGTACCAACAGCACCAAAGGAAGTCCCCAGAAGGAAGGATACAATACTGCACAGCACAAAAGCATATACTATAAAAAAATTTGGATTTATAAACTTTATGCCATGGTACACTACATATGCAACCGTACCCGAAGCCCTCCACACTGCAGTGATTGCTCCTATCAGCAGCAGTATATTGATTATTATCAAGGATTTCCGGGAACCCTTTAATACCATTTGAATCAAGTCTTTCAGCTTAAAGCCTCTTTTATATGCAATTATAATGAATATTATAAGTCCAGCAAAAAGGGGATAAAAAATGTCTATCCCCTTGTAAACACTGAGCATAAGCAGTAAAAAGATGCCGAACAGTGCAACTATTACGTCCAAGCTATTACCTCCAGACCGTGCTTTTCATCACGTACTCTAAATCTAATTATATTCCATGGACAGGCCATTTTCCACAGATAATTTAGAGCTCTCCAGAGTTAATAACCCAATACGCCTGTATTTCCAACTATTTTTCTGATTTCAGCTGCCTTATTTCAGCCAGAATTCTTTTGTATTCCATATCCAGCAGCTCTCTGTCTTCATCTTTCCCGGGCATGGACAGTTTTCCCAGCACCTCTGACAGTCTGGTATCAAGAATCAGTTTATGCTTTTGCTTGTCAAAACTGCTGGAAGCTGCCCCAGGTTTTTTATACTCATTATACTCTTCATAACTGCCTTCAAAGGTATTGAGCTTGCAGTCCTCAATGAATATCAGCCTGTCTGCCGTACTGCTCAAAAGCTTTCTGTCATGGGATACAAAAAAGATTGTACCTTCATAAAGCATCAAGGCATTTTCCACTGCTTCCATAGAGTATATATCAAGGTAATTGGTAGGCTCATCAAGAACTATTACATTTGCATCAGAGCAGAATATCCTGGCAAAGCAGGTCCTCACCCGCTCTCCTCCGCTCAACTGTCCTGCCTTCTTATACACATCATCCCTTTTGAAGAGCAGTCTTGCCAGCATTGTCCTCGCGAAATGCTCAGGGTACACGCTTCCCTTCATTACATTCTCAAGTATTGTACAATTGTCTTCGAGTATATCGGTCTCCTGGCTGAAGTATCCTAACTTTACGCCATTGGCAAGCTTTATCGACTCATCTCCTCCTATTATCATTTTGAGAAGCGTCGATTTGCCTGTGCCATTTCCTCCGACAAGGGCAGTCTTTGAGCCATTCAACACTTTAAATTCTGCATCCTTGAACAATTCCTTCGAATCAAACTTCTTTGATATTTTCTTTCCTGATATCAGCACCCTGCTTACAGGCTTTTCCGCATCCTGCATGTCAATTTTCACCCGCTGCTGTTCCTTTGGTTTTTCTTTTGTATCAAGCTTGCTGATTCTTGTCTCCATAGCCTTGATTGCTTTATTAAGGTTTGCCTTGGCCTTCTGATTTCCCATTTTGTGAAGTCTTGCCTCAGAGTTCCCCATCCGGGGCGGTGCCTTCCGCATGGCAGCTACTCTGTTCTTTTTTTCACTTATGGCCTCCAGAAGTGCCTTTTTATTTGTGGTATATTGTACATATTCAAACTGTGCCCTTTCAAGCTCCATATCCTTTTGCAGCTTGTATTGGGAATAGTTGCCGTTGTAATTCTTCAGACTCCTATCGTCAATTTCGATTATCCTGGTGCACAGCTTATCCAGCAGCTCTCTGTCGTGGGATACAATAAGGAGCAGCCCTTTGAAGCAGCCAAGCTTTTCTTCCAGAAGCTCTATCCCTTGTATATCCAAATTAGATGCAGGCTCATCAGCAAGCAGAATACTGCTGTTTTCCGAAAGGCAGCTTGCAATCTTGTACCTTGTCTTTTCTCCCCCGCTTGCGGTGTCCAGACTGTTGAAACCCAATCCAAATTCCTTGGCCATACGGCTATCTATCTCTGCAGTCTCTTCCACTTCAAGCTGTGTAATATAGGATATTTCTCCGTAATGCTTCACTGCTCCGACCTCAGGCATGTTCCTGCCTGCAATCATATCAAGGAGCGTTGTCTTGCCCGCACCATTTGCTCCCACTATGCCGATTCTTTCTCCGTAGTATGCCTTGAACTCCTTTATATCCAGTATAAGCCTGTCTCCATAATATTTTATAAGCTTGTTTATTTCCAACATAAGCATAAAAAAATCCCTCCTGTTTTCCCGGAGAGAATACATAACTCTATAAAAGCAGCCCGTGACAATAGAAATCAGCCATGGCAGCCAACCGTACTGGTATTAATAGACTTATAATCGTATCCTAACCGGAATTAAATGAACAGCACAATAAACCCTTAGCTTAAGGGAATACGTACAAAACTATTTAACTCTTCAAATTAGAATACTATCCTCATGTCCTTAATACCTTACCTTTCTATTTTTCGTTATCATTATAGTAAAGTGTTTCAAGAAAGTCAAGTTACAGTATTGTGACTGAACTATCCGCCTTGAAAATACAAATGCCTTACATATCATAATTATGGTCCCTTATAGGTATTTTATCAGAAGGAAATTGCACTATCGCGTCGAATTAGAATAAAGAACCTTAAAAAACTCGGGGGGGATATGTATGGACCTTACTATGCAAAGAGCAAGGCATATAATCAATGCACTAAAAAACGGTGTTGTCCCTGAGGTCGACCTTGAGCTGCTCTGTGTGGGAAGGAACAAGGAAATTCAAGAGTTTGCAAGGTGCTTTGAAATTACTGCCGAAGGCAATGGTACTGTAAAATTCCTGAACGGAGAATATGGCTCCGGAAAGTCGTTTTTTTTGAATGTGATTAAGCAGCTTGCTGTTAAAAATAACTTCATCGTATCCAGAGTACAAGTGGATCAAGGCTTCAGGTTCAATAATCTGGAGCATTTATACTATCATGTTATGCACAATCTTACACTTAATGTTACAGGAAAATCCGTCACCAACTTTGAAAGTATTTTTGACCTTTGGATCGCAAGACTTCAGGAGGACCCGGACAAAAGCAGGGCAGCTCTTGAAATAAATGCGGTCATATCCTCTCTGAATAAATACAACATGTCCTTTGCCAGAGCTTTTCTTTCTTACATAAAAGCCCGGGTGGACAAGGACAGGGTTCTTTCAGATGCAGTCGCTTCCTGGCTGATGGGAGAAAAGAACATACCGGCGAACCTGAAAGCAAAATTTGATATAATCGGCAGCATTGACCGGCTTAACTCAATAGATTTCTTGAGAGCCTTCATAAAGCTTATAACGCTGCTGGGCTACAGCGGTCTTATAATACTTATAGATGAGCTTGAACTTGTAATGAGCGAGAGAGTGGATATACGAAAGGTTTCCTATGAGAATCTAAGGAGCATGATTGACGAATGCTGCTCCGGAGAGTTGGGAAGCTGCATGTTTGTTTTTGCTGCAACCAACGATTTCTTTGAAAACCCGGAAAAAGGCATCAAAACTTATGAAGCCCTGTCTCAGAGGCTTGGAGATGCCATAGACAAAACCAACTCCTCCCTACATGATGTCAGGCAGCCTATTATAAGGCTTCAGAAGCTAAGTGTGGAGGAATTTCAGGAGCTTACCGACAGGATCATCGACATCTACAAGCTTCTGTATAATTTCGAGCCCAGGACCAGCAACGAATCCATAAGAAGCTGGACCTTCATATCCTGCAAGAAATTTGGAGCTAAAATATCAGAGCTTAGTATCAGAGAATACCTGACCAAGCTTATCGAGGTCCTTGACATTATGGAGCAGCACCCGGAGAACAAGGTATTCACTTCAGAATTGAAGGCAGTGAGAAAAGGGGATGTCGAGGTATATATCAACAGCAGCCGAAAAGGATAAAACATATACTTATTCACTCAGCAGCTTCCTCATATTGTCCGAGTTCTCCCTTGATTACCTCCGAAGCCAAAAGGAGTGGGTCAATACCATTATATGGCTCCACAGCATGAGTCTCCTTTCCCACTAATTTATTTTTATCTATCATACTGCATCCTCCGTAAATTTAGTAAATTACCTTCCAATTTCCAATTTAGCACATTGGAGCAGTTTGATAAAGCAATATTTTCGCACAAAAAAGAGTCGGTATTTAACCGACTCTCAAGTTTACTTTTAATGTGCCGTATCCCCAAGATAGGCTTTCTTGACATCCGGATTGGCAAGCAGCTCCGCACCGGTTCCCTGCATAGTGATGCGCCCTGTCTCCATAACATAGCCTTTATCGGCAATATGGAGGGCAGCATTTGCATTCTGCTCTATAAGAAGGATTGTAACCCCCTGCTTGTTTACTTCCTTTATGATTTTAAAAATATCCTTTACTATAAGAGGAGCAAGTCCCAAGGACGGCTCATCCATCATCATAAGCTTAGGCCTTGACATAAGTGCCCTTCCAACTGCAAGCATCTGCTGCTCGCCGCCGGATAGTGTTCCGGACAGCTGCCAGGTTCTTTCCTTCAGCCTTGGAAATAGTGTGTATACCCACTCCATGTCTTCCTTTATGCTCTTTTCATCATTCCTTGCGAAAGCCCCGATTTTAAGGTTTTCCAGCACCGACAGGTTGGCGAAAACTCTTCTTCCCTCAGGAACTAAGGTTATACCATGGCTTACCATGTTCTGAGTCTTCATATCCAGCAGGTTCTTGCCCATGTAATTTATTGTTCCGTGTTTAGGCTTGACAAGTCCCATTATGGATCTCAGAGTAGTGCTCTTTCCTGCACCATTGGCGCCTATAAGTGATATTATTTTACCTTCCTCAACCTCAAGACTTATCCCCTTTAAAGCCTCAATACCTCCGTATGCAACAACCAGATTGTCTATCTTAAGCATCTTCATCCACCCCCAGATATGCTTCTATTACCCTTTGATTATTCTGGATCTCATAGGGGTTTCCCTGAGCTATTGTTATTCCGTAGTCCAGAACATAAATCCTGTTTGATATTCCCATTACAACCTGCATGTGATGCTCTATCATGAATACTGTCAAATCGAATTCATCCCTTATCCGCTTTATAAAAGCTGTTAAATCGTCAGTTTCTTTAGGATTCATTCCTGCTGCGGGTTCATCCAAAAGAAGAATGCTCGGGTCAGTAGCAAGGGCTCTTGCTATTTCCAGCCTTCTCTGCTGTCCGTACGGGAGTGAGTTGGATTTTTCATCCCTATGCTCTGCCAGTCCAACCTTTTCCAGGAGGTTCAGAGACTTTTCAATCATCTGCTTTTCTTCCCTTTTATATCTTGGAAGCTTGAATATTGCCTCAAAGACATTGGAGTTGACACGAAGATGGTTAGCTATAAGTACATTGTCAAGAACACTTAGATCTTTAAAGAGTCTTATATTCTGGAATGTCCTGGCAATACCCAATCCCGTTATCTGGTCAGGCCTTAGACCTGTAATATCCTTCTCCTTAACTGCTTCTTTTCCTTCAATAATACTCTTTTCATTAAACAATACTCTTCCTTTGGTTGGAGTATAAACACCGGTAATCATGTTAAAGGCGGTTGTCTTTCCGGCACCGTTTGGTCCGATAAGCGCCACTATTTCGCCTTTATTCAGTTCAAGGTTGAAATTCTTGACAGCAGTCAACCCACCGAATTGCATCGTAATATTGTCTGTTTTCATTACATTCATTATTTTGTACCTCCTTTTGCAAGAGGTTTCTTTGAAAATATACCAAAAAGCTTATCCCAGCTGAATTCCCTCGTACCCATGAGTCCGTGCCTGAAGAACAGTACAACTATCATAAGAAGCGCAGAGAATACAACCATTCTTAATCCGGGAAGAGCTGGTACTCCTGGAAACATCGGCTCATCGAGGAACCTTAGAAATTCTTGCGCTATAGTGACAACAAATGCTGATATCACAGTACCGGTTATGCTCCCCATTCCTCCAAGTACTATTATAAGAAGTACGTTGAAGGTCAGGAAAAATCTGAACATCAATGGATCAACAGCGCCTATAAGGTTACCAAGCAAACCACCTCCAACACCTGCAAAGAAGGCTCCTATGGCAAAGGAAAGCACCTTGTGCTTGAATAAGCTGATCCCCATGCTCTCTGCAGCAATTTCATCTTCTCTTATTGCCTTGAAAGCCCTTCCATAGCTGCTGTTAATAAGTGATACCATAATAAAAATTGTGAATAAGGCTATTCCGAAGGTCCACCACAGATTTGTAGTTCCCGGAATTCCCTTGAGTCCCAATGCTCCATTGGTGATGGACTGTGTGTTAGTAAAAATAACCCTTATTATTTCGGCAAATCCCAGGGTAGCTATAGCAAGATAGTCTCCCTTGAGTCTCAATACCGGAGCTCCTATCAGGAATGCTACAAAGGCAGAGAGTAACCCCCCTAATAAGAGTGCCGGCAGGAAAGGCCATACAATCTTATCCAAGGGTGAGATAAGCGGTACCAGGAAGAAGTTCATCTGCTTTGTTGCAATAGGCATGGTGAGCAGTGCTGTTGCATAAGCACCCACAGCCATGAAGCCTGCATGTCCCAGTGAAAATAATCCGGTAAACCCATTTATAAGGTTCATACTGAGTCCAAGTACTGTATAGATAGCGCATAGGTTTAGTATTCTCAATATATATGAGTCAAAAGTGGTATTAGCAACGAATACGAATATACCCAATACAATTATGGCGGCTATTGTAAAAATAGTATTCCTCTTCATAGTTACACCTTCTCCGATATTTTTTCTCCCATTATGCCGGTAGGCCTAAAAAGGAGTATTACTATAAGTAGTATAAAGGCGAAGGCATCTCTGTAACCGGAAAGCTCCGGAAGAAACGCTACCAGTAGAATTTCGCCTACCCCGAGTATAAATCCGCCAATGACAGCGCCTTGAATATTCCCGATACCACCAATTACTGCTGCTATAAAGCACTTAAGCCCTGGCATTACACCCATAAGAGGCAATATGCTCGGGAACTTGAGCCCCCACATTATACCCCCTACACCTGCAAGTAAGGAGCCTATTCCAAAGGTAAATGAGATTGTCCTGTTTACATCAATACCCATTATCCTTGCAGTTTCAATATCCTTTGATACAGCTCTCATAGCCATACCACTTTTAGTCTTATTAATTAAATACATAAGTGCTATCAGAAGAACTACTGTAACGACAGGAATCATGAATGTCAGCAGCTGAATATGTATGTTTCCTATCTGCACCATATCTGTAAACATAGCTATCTGAGGAAAGGTCTTTGGTCTGCCTCCGAACATCACGATAGCAAGGTTCTCCAAAAGGTAAGAAGCACCTATCGCAGAAATAAGGATGGAGATTCGTGGAGCTTCCCTTATCGGCCTATAGGCCAAAGTCTCAACAGTCATACCCAACACCCCGGTAAGAGCTATTGCGAGTATAAATGCCACATACCATGGCATTCCAAAGGTCGCAACTCCGAAGAATGCAAAATATACTGCCATCATAAATATATCACCGTGGGCGAAGTTTATCAGCCTCAAAATACCATAAACCATCGTATAACCTATGGCAATGAGGGAATAAAGGCTTCCCAGGGATATACCGTTAGCCAAATGCTGTAAGAACATTTCTAGTGCCATATATACACCACCTAAGTAAAAGTGTCGGCTCCCGCCGCCTGTTTCATTTTAAACTGCAGCTATAATGATAAATTTCCTATATAACCAAAATTAGTTAAAAAAATGTCATAAAACGCACTTCCTCCCTTTAAGGGAGGAAATGCATTTTATTATACTCTTTATTTTTACATATATGGGGAAGGTTAATTCATTTTACTGCACTTTATTTTATGGTTCTACTACATCCATGAATGTGAATTTTCCGTCTTTAACTGTCTTTATAACAGCACTCTTTACAGCGTTTCTGTTTTCATCAAAGGTTACAACCCCTGCTGCACCCTGGAAGTCTTTTATAGCAACCAGTGCTTCCTGGATCTTTACAGAGTCAGCTGTTCCTGCTGCTTCAATGGCTCTTATTAAAATAAGGTATGCGTCATATCCAAGAGCTGTAACTGCTGCCGGTTCTTTCCCCGGATATTCAGCTTTATAAGCATCCAGGAATTTTGTTGATTCAGTAGTTATCGGTTTTTCTGATGCGAAGAATGTTGAGAATACGGTACCTTCAACAGCGTCAGCTCCGATTTCTATGAATTCAGGAGTTTCCCAAGTGTCCCCACCGATAAATGGAGTCTTTATTCCAAGCTGTCTTGCCTGCTTTACAACAAGTGCGGATTCTGTGAAGTTACCAGGAGCAAATATAACATCAGGATTCTGTGCTTTTATGTTTGTGAGCTGTGCTGTAAAGTCCTGGTCTCCTGTATTATAGTTGGAAACTGCAACTATACAGTTTTCATCACCGGTAAGCTTCTTGAAGTTATCTGTGAAGAACTTTGCAAGACCTACCGCATAGTCATTTGATACTTCCTGTACTATGGCCGCTTTCTTAGCACCAAGCTTGTTGAAAGCATAGTTTGACATAACTACTCCCTGGAATGGGTCAATAAAGCAAACCCTGAAGTAAAATTCATTACCTTGTGTAACGAGAGGATTTGTTGCAGATGTACCCATTGCAGGCACCTTTGCATTCTTTACAATATCTCCAGCTGCCATTGAAAGTGAGCTTCCCCAGCTTCCAATAATAGCAGAAACCTTTTCTTTTTCAACCAATCTTGCTGCAGCTGTAGCTGCCTCAACTTTGTCCGACTTGTTGTCAACAATAACAAGTTCAACCTTCTTGCCAAGTACTTCCGGATATAATTTGTTGGCAAGCTTTATACCTTCCAGTTCCAGTTCTCCACCGGCAGCATTTGCACCGGTTAAAGGCTCAAATACGCCTAATTTTATTACATCGCCTTCAGCAGGAGCTGCCGGCTGATCTCCACCCGGAGCAGGAGCTGGTTTGGCACACCCTGTAAGTACCAGGGACAATGCCATAACAACTATTAAAGTTAAGGATAACACCTTTTTCATACTATTCCTCCTTCTCATTTTACAAACTGATTTCCCTATAGCCCTTCCCCATCTGAGCTATCATAATTATGTAGGACTCTTTCTTTTCCTATCTACCTCCTATAGTCTGCCACTTTATATTAATTATTACCATTTTATTAATTATTACCATAAATAGAATAAAAAAAACTAAGTAACAGTATACCCCTTTGGAGATAACCTGCGGCTTAGAATCACTAAACATAGCACAATACAAATTTTCACACTCAAAAAAACAAAATAAAAACAATACTGCATATAAACTGTGACTATTATCTATAATACACATTTTTTCTATTTTTATATAGCCCCTATACAAATAATATAATATAATCCACTAATAGTCAAATTATTTTAAGCACTATAATAATATTGCAAAAAGGTTATTTTTTACAAAAGTGGCAGAATCATCTGCTTTTTGAACATCCTGTACCATATTTGGACACTTTTTTCTCAAGTCATGAAAAAGGCCGCAGATGCGGCTTTTTCATGGGACTCTTATATTAAGAACACAGCAACTATTGTAGTCACTATAAGTCCAATTGCTACGGGCTTCAGATTACGTCTCGCCAACTCAAAGGGACTTACTCCGCATATTGCTGCGGCAGGTATGACTGCCCAAGGTATCAAAGTGCCTCCGCCTACCCAAATAGCTGCGATCTGACCCATTGCAGTGAGTGTCGCCACCCCGGAGCCTATGGCTATGGAAAACAGTTTTGCAATCGAACCTACGAGAGATATACCTGAAAAGCCTGAACCATCAAGACCTGTTATAGCACCCACAACCGTAGCAGTAAAAGCACCGACTCCCTGATTCAGCGGCACTACTCCTGCCAGTGCCACACCCAGGTCATTTACAAGTCCATTGGAACCCTCAGGCAGTACCTTTCCAAAAATGTCAATTAATGCTGAATCTCCCAGGTAGAAAAATGCTGCAATAGGAATAACCGGACCAAATATTCTGAAACCGAACTGAAGCCCCTCTATGAGATGCTGGGTAATTTTGCTCAGAGGATCCCCCTTATATGCAAAGAAGGATATTATTATCAGTATAAGAATTGATGTTCCGCCTATTAAAGCAGTGGCATCCCCCCCTTGAAGCTTCGCAATAAACATTATCAATATGTCAATAGCAAACATAAACGGCACCAAAGCCGCAAGAGCTTTTCTAGTTGCGTCTGATATTTCCTTCATCTCAGTGCTTTCATCCTCAATTTCAATTGCCGTATTTTCTCCTCCTATTTCTTCTACCTTAAGTGCCCCGGTTTTTATATCCTTCCTAAGCAAAATAAAAGCAGCAATAGTTGTAACCACACCCATTACAATTACCAGAGGCACACTAGCCGCCACTACTTCACCCACAGGTATTCCTGCTCCGTCTGCAGTTAATTTTGGCGCTCCCTGAATTATGAAGTCTCCTGATAATGCTATTCCATGGCCAAACAGATTCATTGCCACAGCTACGCCCATTGCCGGAAGCTTTGCTTTAAGTGCAACCGGCAGAAGTACCGCCCCCATCAGTGCAACAGCAGGAGAAGGCCAGAAGAACCAGGATATGACCATCATTAGTATTCCTATAACCCAGTAGGCCAGGGTTGGGGTGCGTATCAGCCTTGTAAAGGGGTAAACCATTACCTCATTGATACCTGCCTTCATCAATACTTTACTCATACCGTAAATTATTGATATTACAAGAATTGTACCCATCAATTCCTTAATGGCATATGCAAAGCTGTTAAATACCCCGGTGACCGAATGAGTAACTGAGGAGGTTGCTATTAATCCCAGCGCAAGAATTCCTACAATGCATATAAAGCTGGTATCCTTTCTCATTACAATGAAAGCGATTACTAGAAGTATGAAAATCAAATACACCCAATGCAAAGCGCTAAGCGTAATCCCCATTGTGTCTCCTCCTTCTAAAAAATTCTAATTACTACAGAATATGCAGGAGCAGCAATAAGGGGACTGTATAAAAAAAGATATGGAAAGCAGAATCGCTTAACATATCTTTCCATATCTTTTAATAACAATAAAAGCTGTCTATCTGTCTAAGATCCACTCCAAAGTATACCCACCGGAATCCGGTCCATCTCCAACCTGACACCGAGCGCCGTCCCACAAATGTAAGCCATACCCAGAATTCCCTGCCGTTCCGAAGCTGCAGGTATACAAATCTGTATCTGCACCTTCTTATGGATCCCGGATCAATTGCCTGGACCCCTATTCCCTGCTGTACCTGTAACTGCGGTGTAACAGAAGGTGGCGGCCCTGAGGGCGGTCCGTCCGTTGGTCCGGCTCCGGGCCCTGGCCCTGGTCCTCCAGTCGATGGAGGAAATTGTGGTCCAAAAGGTCCGAAAGGCTCAAAAATTGGTGGACGCTGTCTGTAGAAAGAACAATTTTCACAATACTCGTCGTCTAATTCAATATCGTCTCTTTCATCATCATACATATTTATTCACTCCCATACACGTTTGATATCAGTATATGCATGGGGTTTGTACATGGTTCTATGCAAATATAAACCGAGCAATATTATGCCACTTCACCCGTTTTTATATATCTTGTCAACAGCAGGTTCCCTACCGCAATAAACGCCCCCATAACAAAAACATATTTATAGCCGAATGCAGTCCACAGCAGACTGCCCAGCCACGGCACCACCATTGATACTGCATGGTCTATGCTCAGTCCCATGGATAACGTAGGGGATACATCCTCCGGACAAAGGGCTATTTTTTTCAGATAGGTCGCTCTGGCGATGGTTGTTGCATTCAACATCTGGTCTATGACAAAGCAGCTGCAGATTATTATAAGTGCTGCCCCACTAATGCCGAACAGCCCGGATACATCCTCAGCAAAGGCATAGCCTGCGCAAATAACTATCAACGCTATGGCCTCTGAGGCCAGTACGAACCTTTCACCTCTTTTATCGATCATAATCCCCAGCAAGGGCTTGAATACTATTCCAAAACCTGCAATAAAGAATCCGAGCACCGCAAAGGTGCTGACTCCCTGGTTAAAAACCTTTATAAGCACCCAGGGCCCAAAGGTTATGAATATCTGTTTCCTTGCACCGTACAATACATTCAGCCAGTAGAAAAGCTTATACTCTTTCTTGAGAAACAGCCTCTTTGCTTTGACCTTCGGCTTATGAGGCGTCATAAACAATATCAGCAGGCAGGCGCATATAAGAGCAAGGGCTCCTGCTGTGAAGGCGACTTTGTAATTCACCTTCACATATCTGAATATAAAGGCTGTCGTCAGGCTGGTAGCCAGATAAGCAGCCGTATTCAAGCCATTGATCCTTCCCAATACCTTTCCCAGATTGCCCTCTTCCGCCAGATTCATCCCTATACTGTTGGACATTGGCATAAATAAGTGCTGCCCCATGCTGTATACCGTCATCCACATCATCATTGTATAATAATCCGATGAAAGATGTCCAAGTCCCAGAAGCCCGAATGCCGCCAGCATATTTGCCAGGGAAGCTATCCTTACATCCCCAAGGAAAAGCAGTGCCCCCGATACAAATACCACCAGAAATCCCGGAAGCTCCCTGGGAAACTCCAGTATAGTCCTTTGAGACACGGTAAGATGAAAAGTATCATTCAAAAAATTATTAAAAACCGATGCGTCAATACTCTGACTGATTCCAATAAAAGCACTGGCAAGCATAAATAATACCAGATCCCTGTTTTTCAACCAATAACCCCCTATTTCTATTTTTATACAGTTAAATTATTTCATCTATTTCCCAATTAGTCAAATAAAAAAGAATAGCAGCCTGTGCTATTCTTGATAAAGCTCTATTTACTCAAATCTTAGGAAGATTAATTCCATAGAAAATTTCGGATATTTCTCTGTCCAGCTTTTTTTCTATTTCCTTCTTCTCCTTGGGGCTCAAATCTTCTTCTTTTATTTCAAACAGATAGTTGCTCAGGTTCAGGTCATTTATTCTCATTTTCGTGTGAAATATGCTGGACTGATATATGTTCATATCTATGAGACTGTACCTGTCTATTGTCTCCCTGGCAATAAAATTCTGTATTGAGTTTATCTTATGATCTATAAAGTGCTTACGGCCATGTATGTCCCTTGTAAAGCCTCTGACCCTGTAGTCTATTGTTATAATATCCGAATCAAAGCTCTGTATAAGATAATTCAATGCTTTTAACGGGGAAATCTCTCCACAGGTAGTTACATCTATATCAACCCTGAAGGTGCTGATTTCATTCTGAGGGTGGCTTTCAGGATAAGTATGCACTGTTACATGGCTCTTATCAAGGTGTCCCACTATATTTTCCCTCATTGGAGTAATTATCCCCCTGTTGCAGGAAGGATCAAGCACATAAAGAGGAACCTCCTCCTCGGAAATCAAAAGTGTAACACTGGCTCCCTGAGGGTCGTAATCCTGCTTGGCCACATTTAATACACTGGCCCCTATCATTTCCGTAACATCACTGAGTATCTTTGTAAGCCTGGTGGAATTATACTGTTCATCAATATACTCAATATATTTGGTACGGTCTTCGTCTGACTTTGTATAGCAAATATCATAGATGTTAAAGCTCAAAGATTTTGTTAGATTATTAAACCCATAGAGCTTCAGCTTGCCATTGCCGGCCTTCATAAGCATCACACCCCATCTTCCTTCATCTTTTATAGCAATTCTGCTTATTTAAATTATAAGCCATAATCATATTAAGCCCTTATGATGCAATTGTCAACATTTCAGATGCAATTTGCAGATTGGCGGTGTATGCTGCAGTAAGCACAGCAGATGTTATTCCTCATTTGCAGAAGCATTTTCAATATCTTCTTCAGATATAGAGTACTTATTCAAAAAAATCAAACCAATCAATATAAAAACAGCCGCAATAGGCCCGCCAAGTTGAATTCCCAAAGGCTTTTCAGCACTATAGCCAAAAACCTTGAACAATGTCGGTGTAACAAAGGAGGAAAGACCTATCACAACCTTTATTACAAGCCCCTGGGCACCGAAGAACATGCCCTCTCTTCTCTGACCCCGCAGAGTTCCGTCAAGCTGTGCAATATCGGCAATCATTGCATTAGGGATTACGAATATTACTGCCAGTGGAAATCCTGCAAGTATTACTATCCCAAAGGAAATATTGAAGGAGAATACCGTTCCGAAAAATGCAGTAAATGTAAGTATTAATGCAAATAAGGCAGAAGTAAGCATCAGTATTTTCTTTTTTCCCATAATCAAGGTAAGCTTTGGCAAAAAAGGCATGAAAAGCAGCGAGCCAATAAATGCTCCGGCTATCATATAGCCTGAATTCTCAGGAGAAGTTTCAAGCAGCACTTCTGCTATGTACGGCATGGTTATTGTGAGTGTATTTATACCAAACCATACTGTTATATACGAAATAAGATAATATGCAAAATTTTTGTTGCTCAAGGTGAGTTTTATAGAACCCAGAAGACCCATTGTTGGAAGGGTATCCTCCCGGGCCAGGTCCTCTCTCACAAATACAGGAGTCAGAATTATTGTAAGAAAGGCTGTTATCCCCAATATTATTCCCATTATTCGGAAGCTGTACATATCAATAATAAGACCTGAACCCACCTCAGCTATCATAACTCCTGCTATCTGGGTAAGTCCCTGCATTGTAGTCAGGCTTATCCGTTCTTTGCTCGTCCTGGATACCTCATTTATCAATGCAAGGTATGGTGCCACAACTATTGTGAAAAATATAAAAAAAAGACTTAAGACTGTGATCAGATAAATGAAGTTACTCATTGATTCTCCATTTACAGGAGGGAACCACAGCATGATAAAGGTCACTGTAAGTGGAAAGGATCCGTACAGTATAAAAGGTACCCTTCTTCCCAGCCTGCTTTTGGACCTGTCCGAATAATAGGCTACAAGCGGATCCGAGACACTGTCAAATACTCTCCCTATAATCATGGTAAGCCCTATCAGACCTACCGGTATCAGTATGCTAAGTCCCCTGATGTTAGCTTCAGGAGGTGTATAAAAATACTGATACCATTTCACCGTAACCTGGGTAAATATAGAAATTCCCAGATAACCCATAGAATACATAAACATGACCAGCTTCTTACTTCTCATCTTGTTTAACCCCCTCATTATGACTAAACACCGGAATAAGTGTTTTTATAATAGTCCATCTCAAACTCAGGATTACAGTCTCCAAAGTATTCATCTGCTTCACGTTCCTTGCGGAGTGCTTCAAGGTCAATATCCCCCACTGCAAGTGAATTTCCTTCAGAATACTTTGATATGGACACTACTCCATCACCCTTGGGCGTCATGGCGATAGGCGCAAATACTCCGGCTTTCCCGGTAAAATGCATACCACAAAGCCAGCCGTTCAAAGAAGACTTAACGCCGTATACGTAGGACTCCTGTACTCTTGGCCATATGCCCCGGAGTGCCCTGTAGAGCCTGTATTCCTCATTATTCGCTATCGGAAGCATCACAATATCACAGCCCCTGCTTCTTGCCAGGTTGAATACTTCATAGTATGTGGCATCCATACACACCGGAAATGTGACATTCCCGATGTCCAGTGAGAATATCTTGAATTCATCAGCTCTTTTTATCCCCAGCCCTTCCTCAAAGTCAGTGAGATGCAGCTTCTTCTGCCTCCCAAGGATTTCTCCTTCACGGGAGATAATGGCTCCACCGTTATAAAGCTGGCTGTTCTCGTTAATGAAATAGCTCCCTGTATAAATATATAAGCTATACTTCGAGGCCAAACCGCACATTATTTTTTCAATTGCATTTTGTATTGGTACTGAAATATTGCATAGTACAGGATAAAGTCCGGCTATATCCAGGCTGGAGTCACTCTTGGCTGCAGCTGATTTGCCGTTCAGATAACGGTTCAGACCGGCAAATCCCGGTATTATTCCAAAAAGATCAAAAAAATTATACTCAGGAAAGGCTATTATATCGCAGCCCTGCTCTACTGCTGATTTTACAAAGCTCTCCATGGCATCCACGTATGCTTCTATATTTTTGACCGGGCTTACTACTCTTTGTACAGCAGCTGCCCTGACGCCCTTGACTCCGCTCTTGCTGCAGCCTTCCACGGGCTTTATCCTGTCCAGCTTTCTTTTTATTCTGGCTTCATTAAGCTTCCATTCAAACCATTTTCCCAGCATATTAATCATGATAACCTCCACTGCCCGTTACCGAAAATATGTCCTTATATGCTTCAATATTAAGCTGGGCCAGTGTATTGAACTTACTCACAGCCTCTTTCCTTTTTTCACTGTCAAGCTCCGCTGCAACAACAGGAGTCCCTTGTGCATTGCCTTCAAATGCCATAAAGCCATCCTCTTTTCCGGTCATTTCAAGAGGAGCATGTATTATTGAACGGCTATGGAATTCACACCCATTGAAGCTTCCTTTAAAACCGCTTTCAATCCCAAAAAAAAGATTTGCCTGCACATTCTGCCATAAGCCTGACAGCTGCCTGGACATATTTACCGTTCCTTTAATTGCCACGGGGGACAATACCAGCTCCACCCCTGACATGGCAAGAGCCCTGGAAACCTGCGGGTAGAATATGTCGGTGGATATAATTATCCCAAGCTTCATCCCCCCGACAGAAATACTGTTCAATTCCACTCCACGGGAGAGTTCAATGCTTTTCTCCCATTTTGCCAGGTATATCTGCCTCTGCTTCATAACTACATTCCCATCGATTATTAAGCAGGAGGAATGATAGGTTCGCCCTGCTTCCTTTTCATAATAGCTTCCAGGACATATTACCGTATCCTTATATGTATTTGAGAGTTCAATAATGTCATTTATGTATCTTTCACCATCAATGAAGAGGCACCCCAGAAGTGCAGGGAAAACTACCATGCTTATATTGTGCTCGTGGCAGAAGCTAAGCCGGCATTTTACCATTTCTATAAGCTTTTCATAGCTGGTAAGCTTTTGAAAATCCTCATTTTTAAACACTATAGCAGCAGCTTTCATCCATAACCCCCCCCTTAGGTGATTTTGGAACATCTCAAAGGCGAATTGCTCACTTGCGGGCTTGAATCAATACATGATAAAGAGCAAAGGCCAGATAGCCGCTTCCTGTAGCAAAACCTACCCCAGTCTTTGCTTCTCCTGTTTCCCTGTCGAAGCTCTCACACAAAAGCCCAAAGTCCATATTTGCAGCCTTAAGCCATCCTATTGCCCGATCCTGCAAAACCGGATTAAGTATGCTCCCGCACAGCCCCAGTCCCGATGGGGTGTTGGGATGATGATCACAGGCCAGCTCATTTATTTTAGAAGACTCACAGTAATATTTATATTTATTGGAATAATAATATTCTATAGTATTCCGGAAAAGCTCCTCCTGGCAGTCTATAAAGCCATAGTAATGCAAGAGCCCCAAATTCCCCGGAGGATCATTGTATAAGCTGAAGCCTCCAATTCCATCACAGGACCAAACAAATATACCGGTACCATCTATATTTTTTACAAGGTTATTATATATGCCGTTATATATGCCTTCTATCCTGCTACCTATCAACTGGGCCTTTTCCGCAAGACCCATTCTCTGATATAATCTCATCAGGTTTTTGAGCCCACTCCAAAGTATCACATTGTCTATAGTGAGAAAAGGATATTCACTGGGGTCATCCGAAGGCATCAGAAAAGTCCTGTAAAGGCCGGTATCACAGTCGTATTCCCTTTCAATCCTCTTAAATACAGCTTCAAGGGCTCTCAATATATCATCATCGATATCCTCCATACTGCCCAATAGAATGAAGTAGCTGGCAGCTTCATCAAGCTCAAATCCCGGATAAAGCACAGTCCCGTCTATATAATGAGCATGGTCCCCTGCGTTCTTTGCATGCATCAATATCATATCCCTGCACAGGCTTGAATAAAACTCGCTGTCCACCAGCTTTATGGCCGGAAATGACCACAAAAAACTGTCTCTCTCCCAGAAAGCTCCCGAGACGTAATATCTTGGGCTTCTGGAGGTCAGTGCAGCATATCTGTCACTCTCCATATCCTTTCCAACTGCAAAGAAGTAGTTGAAGAACATATTTTCATTCAAAAGCCTTTGAAGCAATATATCCTTGTCATATTCCACAGATTTGCTCTTTAACCAGGTTGACAGCTCAGCGTATATGCCTCTGTAACCCTTCCTCCTGAAATGCATGAGTGTTGTGGAAGCTCCATCCATATCTGAATTTACTGTAATGTAAAATGCATTGCTGTCATTGCATGCAAGCTTCAAGGCAAGGTTATTTCCGTCAATGCTCCGGTGCCCAAATTCACTGTCCCCGCCAAAGGCTATGCTGAAGCCTATATTGCCCGAGGTAATATTTACTGCGGGATTTC
>LOES01000170.1 GCA_001515955.1 Clostridia bacterium BRH_c25
GGCAATGTAGACCTCTCATGTAGAATTTTAAGTTCAGAGGCTGAAAAAGCGTTAGGTCAGAAAATCGTTATTCTTAATAAAGAAGGCGGCGGTGCAGTTATAGGGCAGACATACGTTACAAAAGCTAAACCCGATGGTTATACACTGCTTGCTCTTACCAGTTCTTATGTCACAAATATTATTTTGAAAGGTGCGGAATATACCTTAGACTCTGTGGAACCTGTAATGATGTATTGTTTTGACCCGGAAATAATGCTTGTTAACGCCGATTCAGACATAAAATCTATAGACGATTTGATTGAAAAATCAAAAGAAACTCCTCTTCTACATTCCACACCAGGGAATGGAACGTCTCATCATATTGCAGGTATGCTGTTTACCCAGAAGACGGGAGCACAGTTTGATTATCTACATACCAACGGCTCTGCAGAACAGACTGTTCAAATTGCAGGGGGACATGCAGAAGTCGGCTTTAGTACATATGCTGGAGCAGCGTCTCTTATTGACCAGGGAAAGATAAGAGTCTTGGCTGTTGCCAGTGATGTAAGGTCGGAGGAATTTCCTGATGTGCCGACTTTCAAAGAATTGGGAATTGATTTTACTTATGGAGCTTATAGAGGTATTGCAGCACCAGCCGGAACTCCAGCAGAGGTAGTTGATATTCTTGAAAAAGCCCTTGACGATGCTTTAAATTCAGAAACAGTTAAAGAGCAATTTAAGAATTCAGGGCTTCCTGTAACATTTAAGAACTCAGAAGATTTTAAAAAGATGTTAAAAGATGATTATGACGGAATGAATTCAATGAAAGATATTCTAACAAAATAATTATTCTAATTTGTATGAGTTAAATCAATGTGTAACGGGCTTTAATAAAGGTGAATTTACCGGATTTAAAGCCCGGAAATATGAAAGCGGAGGGGGGGGAATCTTTGAAAATCAACGATTTAATTTTATCTACCGCTTCAATAATTATTGGAGCTATTGTTATTATATCATCATTATCCATGAAGGCCAGTGTAGCTTTCTTTCCAAAACTTTCAGCAAGCTTTTTAATGATTTTAGGTGTAATTCTATTGGCTACAACCTTGCTGAAAAAGCTTGAATTAAGCAAAAATGAAAAAGTTAATAAATTTGATGTTCAGAAGGTTATCAGAGTTGCATTAGTAATTGCGATATTATTCGCGTATTACCTTGCAATCAATTTTCTAGGATATACTATTCCAACTTTCTTATTAATCTTTACTATTGTCTATGTTTTGGACTACAGGAACCTCAAGGCAAATTTAATGACTTCTTTAGGTGTAAGCATTGGATTATATCTGATTTTCACATATATTTTCCAGGTGCATTTTCCTAAAGGTTTATTCTTTTAAAGAAAGGAGGGAATTTACAAATGTCTTCAATACTTATGGGACTTCAAGCCATAATGAATCCGCAGACGCTGCTATTTATACTTGCCGGTGTTCTGATAGGATTTATTATAGGTGCTCTCCCAGGCTTAACGGGAAATATGGCAATAGCATTAATGGTTCCGGTTACATTTACGATGGAGCCTGTCGCCGCATTAGCATTCCTTGGAGCTATTTATACATCATCAATATTTGGTGGCTCTGTTTCTGCAATTCTTTTGGGTATACCCGGAACAGTATCCTCTATGGCCACTACGTTGGACGGTTACCCTATGGCTTTAAAGGGTAAAGCCGGACAGGCACTCGGTATTGCTACACTTAGCTCTGTTTTTGGAGGTTTATTTAGTTCGTTTGTACTAATGTTTTTTGCTCCGATGCTTGCTGAACAGGCATTGAGGTTCGGACCTTCTGAATATTTTGCAGTTGCTGTTCTTGGTTTGTCCTGTATTGCAAATATAGGTGGCGGGTCAATGACAAAAGGGTTAATATCTGGAGCGTTAGGGTTACTGCTTGCAATAATAGGAATGGACCCTCAGACAGGATTTCCTAGATTTACATTCGGCAGTGTTAACTTATTGGAGGGCATTGAACTTGTACCTGCTCTGATAGGATTATTCGGTATTGTTGCCATATTGAAAACTGCTGAAAAAAGCAATGAGCCTGACCGCAGTGTACCTATTCCGGATGTAGGTTCGGTATGGATCGGCTGGAAGATGTGTCTAAGACTTATACCTACATGGCTAAGAGGCTCCGTTATAGGAACTATTATCGGAATTATTCCCGGTACGGGAACAAATATAGCAACTTTCCTATCTTATGACATGGAAAAGAAGTTTTCTAAGAATGGTCCTAAATTTGGAGAAGGTGAACCTGAAGGCATTGCAGCGCCGGAATCTGCCAATAACGGTGTAACAGGTGGCTCATTGGTTCCGCTTTTGGCTTTGGGAGTACCAGGCAACGCTACATCCGCTTTATTTTTGGGAGCAATAATGATACACGGGCTGAGAGTAGGACCAGTATTGTTTTCGGATCAGCCTGAAATTGTTAATGGTCTGTTTATAAGCTTGTTTATATCAAATTTACTTATGGCACCAATAGGATTATTTATTCTTAGATATATTAAATCAATTTTATCTATTCCTGATAAGTTATTGTCTGGTGTTGTAGCAGCCTTTTGTGTAACGGGGGTTTATGCATTAAATTCGAATACATTTGATTTACTTATTTTAATTGTATTCGGATTTTTAGGATATGTTTTTTATAAATTTAAAGTGCCAACAGCCCCTTTGATAGTTGCAATGGTATTGGGCTCCATGGCGGAATCAAATTTGAGACAGGCTCTGGTAGCTAGCAGAGGCAGCTATTCATTCCTTTATACTCAACCAATAACTTTATTTATTGTTTTAGCATCTCTGGCAAGCTTTTTATTCCCGGTTATCAACAATATAATTAAAACAAAAGCAATGTTCAAAAGTGCTGCAGCAGAGGCAACAAGTGAAATGGCAGTAGAGGATGATGATTAAAATATGATTGGTACAGCGCGTAATATTATAGAAAAAATTATTATAGGACATCTGGTTTATGGGGATTTGACCAAAGAAAATGAAATAGGGATAAAAGTCGACCAGACGCTCACCCAGGATCCTACAGGAATTATGGCATTATTACAGTTTGAAGCAATGGGTGTTAGCCGGGTAAAAACGGAAAAATCCGTAGCGTATATAGATCATAATACATTGCAAACGGGTTTTGAAAGTGCTGATGATCACAGGTATATTCACTCTATGGCTAAAAAACATGGTATGTACTATTCCCGGGCAGGTAACGGCATTTGCCATCAAGTTCATCTGGAGCGTTTCGGAAAGCCGGGTAAAATTCTCCTGGGAAGTGATTCACATACTCCTACCTGCGGAGGGCTCGGAATGCTTGGAATAGGAGCAGGAGGCTTAGATGTTGCCAATGTTATGGCTGGGGGAACATATTATATAACAATGCCTGGGATTGTCAGAATAAATCTCACAGGTAGACTGGCTCCATATGTAACAGCCAAGGATATTGCATTAGAGGTTTTGTGTCGGTTAAGCACAAAGGGAAATGTAGGTATGATGGTTGAGTATGGAGGTGAAGGCATAATAAACCTTACTGTGCCTGAGCGGGCAACCATAGCTAATATGGGAGCTGAGCTGGGAGTTACATCCTCGATATTCCCATCAGATGAGCAGACGAGAGAATTTCTGAAGTCACAGGAAAGAGAAGAGGATTTTGTTGAGCTTAAGGCTGACTCTGATGCACAATATGATAAGGTTATCGGTATTGATCTGGGCAGCATTGTGCCTCTTGCTGCATGTCCTCACAGCTCTGATAATGTAAAGACTGTTGAGGCTTGTAGAGGGCTCAAGGTGGACCAGATATGTATAGGAAGCTGCACAAATTCCTCCTATCTTGATTTAATGAAGGTTGCAAATATATTAATGGGGAAAACCGTATGCCAGGGTGTATCATTAGCTATAGCACCGGGTTCTAAGCAGATTTTATCAATGCTTGCTCAAAACGGGGCACTTGCAGATATGATAAACGCTGGAGCAAGAATATTGGAAAGCGCATGTGGACCGTGTATAGGGATGGGCTTTTCGCCGTCATCGGGAGGCGCTGTATCACTACGCACATTTAACCGTAATTTTGAAGGAAGAAGTGGAACGGAAGATGCTCAAATTTTTCTTGTCAGTCCTGAAACAGCAGCAGCTTCAGCTATAACTGGATTTCTTACGGACCCTAGAACATTGGGAGAGCCTTTGGATATAAGGCTCCCTGATAAATTTATCATAAACGACAATATGATTGAAGCACCTGAGCCAGAGGGAAATAGCGTAGAAATAGTGCGAGGACCAAATATTAAGCCCTTACCCGTAAATGCAGAGCTTAAAAATATACTTTCCGGCAAAGTTCTTCTGAAAGCAGGAGACAATGTAACAACAGATCATATTATGCCGGCAGGCGCAAAGCTTTTGCCTTTCAGAGCCAATATTCCGTATCTATCGGATTACTGTTTTGCAGGTCTTGATTCGGAATTTCCAAGTCGGGCTAAAAAATGGAATGGCGGCTTTATAATTGCAGGTTCAAATTATGGTCAGGGATCATCACGGGAAAGCGCTGCTCTTGTGCCTCTTTATCTTTCTGTAAAGGGAGTCATTGCAAAATCCTTTGCCCGTATTCACTATGACAACCTTATTAATTCTGGGATATTGCCTCTAAGCTTTGAAGATAATGCCCATTACGAAATAATAGATGTGGGTGATGAACTTACTATGGACGGCTTAAAAGAAAAAATAAAAAACAGGCAGCAGCTCTATATTAATAATGTTACGAAGGGTTTGTTATTGCCTGTCAAAATGTCTCTTTCAGACAGACAGACATATATAATACTTGCCGGAGGACTTCTTAACTATACAAAATTAAATAGTACATGTTAAATGATAGGCAATATCTAACGCCAATTGCGTCTTACAGGCTTTTCAAAATCAAGTAAAAAGGCGGTTGGAAGCTATGGATGAATTAAATATAACTTATGAATTATCTAAAGCCTTGGCTGGCTTAAAGTACTCGGACCTGGACAACGAGACCATTACTGATGTCAAATATAAAATATTGGACTGGCTGGGTTGTACAATCGGAGCGGGACAAAATAAAACGGTTGTAAATATCATTGAAATATATAAAGAAATGGGGGGGCGTGAGCAGTCAACAGTTATCGGCGGGAAAAAAAGAGTACAAATGGTCAATGCAGCATTTGCAAACGGAATGATAGGTCATGCACTGGAATATGATGACGTAAACAAGCCCGCAATAACACATCCCGGAGCAATAGCTGTTCCTTCAGCTCTTGCAGCGGCTGAATGCATTAATGCAAGCATAGAGGACTTCATATTAGGGATTGTTGCCGGTTATGAAGTTATGATAAGAGTAGGTACGGCCCTTAATCCATCTCATTATAAATACTGGCATACTACAGGAGCTTGCGGATCTCTATCTGCTGCTGCTGCGGTCGGAAAGGTCAAGGGATACAGCATAAATAAGATGGAAAAGATACTCGGCATTGCCGGTACAATGGCATCAGGTCTGGTTGCTGTTTTTGGTACTGATGCAAAACTGGTAAATGCCGGACATGCATGTTATGCAGGAGCTATGGCTTCTGAATTTATTGACAGGGGACTGACAGGGGCTCGAGATATAATAGGTAGCAAAAACGGATTTGCAAAAGCTTTCTCCCAAGAAGAAGATTTGTCATCTATTACAGATGAGTTAGGAGAAAAGCTTATGATAGGCACAGCATTTTATAAGATTCATGCTTCCTGCGGACATACACACTCAGCCATTGATGGAATCCTTTCAATTATTAATGAAGAAAAACTGAATGCTAAGGATGTTCAAAGCATAAAAATTGGTACATATAAAACAGCTGTAGAGCTGACGGGAGAATTCAATAATAGTTCGGAGCAGACGGCAAAGTTTTCTTTGCCCTATTGTGCTACATGTGCTTTATTATACGGGCAGGTAACGCTTGCAGAGTTTTCCGGGAATATCTTAAACAATATGGAAATTCTTGAAACTCAGAAACAAATAGAAGTTTATGAGGACGATGAATGTTCTAAACTGTATCCTACCAAAAGAATGGCGAAAGTGAAAATAACTGCAAATAAAATGGACTATGTAAGAACCATTCCTCTGCCTTTCGGGAAGCCCCCCCATAGTTTCTTGGAGAAAAAGTTTATGTCACTTGCTGCAATGACAATACCTGTAAAACTAGCAGAGGAAATTAAAGATGCAGTATTAAATTTGGAAAAAATGAAAAAGATGGATGAACTAAGTATAATATTAAAAAAGATATAGATAGGAGTGATAATATGGCTTCAAATATGGTAGACTCAATGTTGTTTAAAAACGTTTTCAGTACTAAAGAGATGAGAGATATTTTTGATGATAAAAGGATAATTCAGAACTGGTTGGATATTGAGGTTGCCCTTGCAAAAACTCAGGCTGAGTTTGGAATAATTCCAAAAGAAGCTGCGGAGGAAATTGAAAAGAAAGCAAAGTTTGAAAACCTGGATATCGACGAAATAGAAGAAGGTATCAGGAAAATAGGACATTCTCTTGTTCCAACATTAAGAAACCTGGAAAAAATATGTGATAACGGATACGGTGAATACATACATCTCGGTGCTACTACTCAGGACATTATTGACACAGGCTTTATGCTATCCATTAAAAGTGCATTTAAAACAATATACAATGACCTGAGAGATGTTGAAGAGGTACTTCTCAAGTTGATTGATGAGCATAGAGATACAGTTATGGCAGGAAGGACTCATGGGCAGCAGGCTCTTCCAATCACTTTCGGATTTAAGGTAGCCGTATGGGCAAGTGAGATAAGAAGGCATATTGAACGAATAAAGGAATGCAAGGACAGAGCCTTGGTTGGGCAGATGAGTGGAGCTGTCGGGACTATGGCGGGATTTGGATATAGGGCGGTGGAGGTTAGTAATAAGACTATTGAAAGATTAGGTCTTAATATCCCTGAAATTTCATGGCAGAGCAGCAGGGATCTCCCCATTGAGATTGTAAGTGTACTTGCACTTGCAGCAGCTACTCTTGGTAAAATATCCCATGAAGTGACTACTTTGCAGAAAACAGAGTTTTCAGAGCTGGCTGAAGGATTTGTCAAAGGTATGGTTGGAAGCAGTACAATGCCCCATAAGAGAAACCCTGGACTTTCTGAAGGAATAACTACTATATCCAAGATTGCAAAATCAAATCTGCTATTGGCTTATGAATCCATGTATCAGGAACATGAGAGGGACGGAGCGCTGTGGAAAGTTGAATGGTATAGCGTTAACCAGTCAATTATAGCTTCCGGTACTGCTATTGCAAAGTCTAAGAAATTATTGGGTAATCTTGTAGTTAATAAAGAGAAAATGAGAAAGAATCTGGAAATGCTAAAAGGCTTAATGCTTTCAGAGCCCCTCATGCTTGCCCTTGGCGAGAAGATTGGCAAGCAGACGGCACATGAGATTATTTACGAGATTTCTATGGAAACCTTTGAGCAGGATGTCATGTTTAAGGATAAACTTTTAGAAAATAATATCGTTGCACAAAATCTCACGTTAGAAGAAGTTGGAAAATTGCTTGATCCTTCTGAGTACACAGGAGAGAGTAAATATTTTGCTGACCAGGTAGCAAAAAATATCAGAGCTAAAAGGGAAGCTGAAGAGGAATAATCCATATATAAAGCTTGCTATAGTTCAAAGTTGTAATATGGAGGATATAAAATGGAATATAGAATTGAAAAGGATACAATGGGAGAGATAAGGGTTCCTGCAGATAAATACTGGGGAGCCCAGACTCAAAGAAGTCTTGATAATTTCAGAATTAGTACAGAAAAGATTCCTGTTGAGGTAATAAAGGCATTTGCAATTTTAAAGAAGGCAGCAGCAATCTCGAATAATATATTAAAGAAGTTAGATGATAAGAGGACAGAAGTAATTGCAAGAGTTTGTGATGAGATTTATGAGGGCAAGCTCACCGGACATTTTCCTCTTTCGGTCTGGCAGACGGGAAGCGGTACCCAGTCTAATATGAATGTAAATGAAGTGATTGCAAACCGGGGTAGCGAAATATTAGGGGAAAAGCTTATCCATCCCAATGATCATGTTAACATGTCTCAAAGCTCTAATGATACTTTTCCCACAGCGATGCATATTGCTGCGCTTATATCAATAGAAGACAGCCTTTTGCCTTCCATAAAGATTTTAAGGGAAACTTTCTTAAGATTGGAAAGAGAGAATGAAGGTATAGTTAAACTAGGAAGGACACACTTACAAGATGCTGTCCCTATAGCTTTCTCACAGGAGATAAGCGGATGGAAGACAATGCTGGAAAAGGGCGAAGAAAATATTAGGAGGACTCTTGATAACATAAGGGAGTTGGCATTGGGAGGAACGGCTGTAGGGACCGGTCTTAATGCACATCCTGATTTTGGAAGGATATCAGCAGAACAAATAAGTGACATAACAAACAAAGCTTTTGCGACTGCCAAAAATAAATTTCACTCTCTTACCAGTCAGGATAGTTTAGTATTTTCTCATGGGGCATTAAAAGCCCTTGCAGCAGATCTTATGAAAATTGCCAATGATGTAAGATGGCTTGCGAGCGGTCCGCGCTGCGGAATAGGTGAAATAACAATTCCGGAAAACGAACCGGGAAGCTCCATTATGCCGGGCAAGGTTAATCCGACACAGTGTGAATCACTTACTATGGTTGCCTGCCAAGTTATATCAAATGATGCGGCAGTATCCTTTGCTGCATCGCAAGGCAATTTTCAATTAAATGTATTTATGCCGGTTTGTATTTATAATTATCTTCAGTCAGTAAGGCTTTTAAGCGACGGAATAGTTTCGTTCAACAATAATTGTGCCTCAGGAATCAAGGTAAATAAGAGCAAGATAAAAGAAAACCTGGATAAATCCTTAATGCTGGTTACCGCACTGAATCCTTATATAGGATATGAAAATGCCGCAAAGGTTGCAAAGACAGCTCATGTGGAGGGAATCACACTTAAGGAAGCCGCAGTGGAGTTAGGACTCCTTACAGAGGAAAAATTCGACAGTATAGTAAAACCGGAAAACATGGTGTAAGCTGCTGTAATATTTATAAGGGGGTAAGTAATGGATATTCAAAAAAAAGCATTGGAATTACATGCAAAAGCAAGAGGGAAAATTGAGATAGTAAGTACAGTATCGGTTAATACAAAAGAAGATTTAGCACTTGCTTATACGCCCGGTGTTGCTGAACCGTGCAAGGAAATCAATAAAGATGTGGATAAAGTATATGAATACTGCCGCAAGGGGAATTTAGTAGCGATTGTAACAGACGGTACTGCTGTACTGGGTCTTGGAGATATTGGTCCGGAGGCTGGCATGCCTGTTATGGAGGGAAAGGCAGTATTGTTTAAAACCTTTGCAGGTGTTGATGCTTTCCCTATATGTCTAGCTACGAAAGATGTTGACGAAATCGTTAAAACGGTAAAAATGATTGCGCCTACATTTGGTGGAATAAATCTGGAGGATATTTCTGCACCACGGTGTTTTGAAATCGAGAAAAGATTAAAAGCGGAACTTAACATACCAGTTTTCCATGATGATCAGCACGGAACCGCAGTTGTTGTTTTGGCAGCAATGATTAATGCGTTAAGATATGTTAGGAAGGAAATTAGTGCGATCTCTGTCGTTGTAAATGGATCTGGTGCAGCCGGTATCGCTATAACTAAACTTTTATTAAGCATGGGTCTCAAGAATGTTGTTTTGTGTGATACAAAAGGTGCTATCTATAAAGGCAGAGAGGGCTTGAACCAGGCGAAAGCAGAGATTGCTGAAAAAACAAATTCATTAATGAAAAAAGGTTCTTTGTCAGAAGTTATGGTCGGTGCAGATGTATTTATCGGTGTGTCAGCACCCGGCACTGTAACTAAAGAAATGGTTCAAAGCATGAATAAAGATCCTTTGCTATTCGCAATGGCAAATCCGGTTCCTGAAATATATCCTGATGAAGCAAAAGCAGCAGGTGCAAAAATTGTAGGAACGGGAAGATCAGATTTCCCAAACTAGATCAACAATGTACTTGCATTTCCCGGAATTTTCAGAGGTGCACTGGATGTAAGAGCGAGAGATATCAATGATGAAATGAAAATTGCTGCTGCTGAGGAGATAGCATCTTTGGTTAGTGATGAAGAACTGAATTCTAATTATATTATTCCTGCAGCCTTTGATGAAAGGGTAGGACCAGCAGTTGCAGAAGCGGTAAAAAAAGCAGCAAGAGAAACCGGTGTAGCGAGGATATAGCTCCAAACCATGCTAGGTGTGTATAGGCATAGCTTAAGTATCTATGAATAGAGGATGGTTCTGGCTATAATCTTAGAAGGTAAGATTATAGAAGTCGTATAATATTAGGAGGTTTCCCTGGCACAGAGCAAAAGAACATATTAAAATATGATGGCACAATAGTTTTTTGTATTCTGCATAGATAGTTTCAGGGATGGCAGAACATTTGACTCCTAATCAGCGGGTTGGGGCTTCGAATGACTCTGACCCACCATACATAAGCAAATTAGAAGAACCTTGATAATTCAAGGCTCTTTTTATTCTATTTATATTGTAACAGTACTAGAATGCAAGAGGAAGTAGTAAGTTGACAAATTGACAGACTGACACTCCATATTGTGGCATACAAAATTCTGTATAGATAGCAAACCCAATGTAGGAACAAGGATAAATATTATAGTTTCAAAAGATATTAATATTAACAGCTGAAAACAAGTGTTTTCCATTTATATAGTTAAAGTCTTGAAATTCAAGGCTTTTCTGCTTTTTCGGAAGTCAGACTGGTACTTCATATTCCTATTGACAAATTGTACCTTCTAGAATAATATATAACTGTATTAACTGTATTACTATATATAATACAGAAAGAGGTGCCTATGATACATCTTGATTTCAGAGAACGTAAACCCCTTTATGAGCAAATCAGGGAGAAAATGAAAGCTCTGATTATAAGCGGTGCTTTAAAGGCAAATGAAAAAATCCCATCGGTGCGTGAGCTTGCCCAAATGCTTACCATCAACCCGAACACTATTCAGAAAGCTTACAGGGATCTTGAAACCGAGGGATTTATTTATTCAATCCGCGCCAAGGGAAGCTTTGTAGCACCGCTGGAGGACGCGCTCAATATGGCAAGGAAGGAGACGCTTATGATTGAGTTTGAAAAGATCTGTAAGGAGCTTAAGTTCATAAACGTTTCCAAAGATGATTTGGTTGATAGTATTAATGAAATATATATAGGGAAGGAAGGTGGGCTTAATGATTGAGGCTAGGGGTCTCAGTAAGAGTTTTGGCAGTTTCAGAGCCTTGGATAACATGAGTATCCATGTAAAGGAAGCTTCGGTTTACGGGCTTCTCGGCCCCAACGGTGCAGGGAAAACTACACTTATAAAACATATCATGGGTTTATATAGGCCTGATAGAGGGACAGTACTTGTGGGAGGAAAACCAGTTTATGAGAATATAGATATGAAATCCTCTATCGTATATATACCGGATGAACTATATTTCTTCTCGTTATACAGCATTGAAGACACAGCAAGATTTTATTCCACTATATACAAATCATGGAACTGGGATAGGTATGAACATCTGAAGCAGGTTTTTCAGATTGACCCTAAAAAGAAGATAATACGGTTATCCAAGGGTATGCAGAAGCAGGTGGCTTTCTGGCTTGGCATATGCCAAATGCCCGGGTTGATGGTGTTGGATGAGCCTGTGGACGGGCTTGACCCAATAATGAGGAAAAAAGTGTGGAGCTTGGTTTTGCAGGATGTATCTGAGCGGAAAACCAGCGTACTGGTCTCATCTCATAATCTTCGGGAGTTGGAGGATGTTTGCGATCATATAGGGATACTTCATAATGGAAAGATAGTGGTTGAAAGTGAACTGGATAGCTTAAAGTCCGACATACATAAAATACAGGTCGCATATACAGGGGGGATCCCTGCAAAACTGCCGGAAGGAGGAGAAATACTTCATCATTCTCAGAGCGGCAGTGTTTTGCTGATGATAGTAAAGGGAGACGTGGAAAGAGTACTTTCATCCATTAAAAGGACCAATCCAGTAATTATGGATGTTCTTCCTCTGACATTGGAGGAAGTGTTTATTTATGAATTGGGGGGACTGGGTTATGATATTCAAAGCGTTATCATCTAAAAGCATAAAAGGGAGGCTGCCTAAAGATCAGGTGGGATTCACGGCCTTTATAAGCTCCATGATAAGCAGGGGGCTCTTGTTAAGCGACTTCAAACGCTATTGGTGGGTGTCTTTTATTTTTGGTATTGCATTGATCGCCGTTCTTCCGCTTCAGGTATTTCTTCAGGGGGCTCCACTTCCCGGAGAGCCATGGAAAAAGGAAATGTTTATGAGGATTCTGGATTTGGATATAGATGGAAATGGGCTTTCGATGATATTGCTGTTGGTGGTACCGGTAGCCCTTGCCACCTTGCTCTTCAACTATATGCAAACTGCCAGATCGGCCACAATGGCCCATGCTCTGCCTATCAGCCGCACTACGCATTTTATGACGCATAGTCTGGCAGGTATAATTCTGCTCACTACACCTATATTACTGACGGGGATGGTGATGTTTTACACCATTAGAACATCCTTCCTGGGACAGTTTATTACAGTTGGTGATATTCTGCAGTGGGCTTGTTTATATTTTATTTTTTCTCTTTTTCTGTTTGCTTCTGCAATATTTGCAGGAATGTTCACCGGTAACTCCATAGCTCAGATGATATTTTCCTATCTGCTCAATGTACTTCCTTTCGGTCTGGGCGTACTTATGCAGTATTGTCTTGGCAGTCTTCTCCGCGGATATCCCGCGGGTTACAACAATGCCACAATGATCAGGCTGTTACCGGTTGTAAATTTGTTTGAAGGGGATAGGAGCAACTATATGCAGTATTTTGAAGCCGGAGAAACAAATAACCGTTTTGGCGGTTATATACTGGCCTGTTATTTTATCCTTTCAGTTGTACTGCTTGCCGTTTCGCTGTTTTTATACAAGCGCAGAAGGCTGGAAGCTGCAGGGGATATAGTCTCCTTCGTCTTTGCACGTCCTGTGTTCAAATACGGTACCGCCTTTTGTTCGATGCTGCTATTTGCTGCATACTTTTCTGCCTTTTCTGATAATCAGTCCGGCGCCTTGTTAACAGGCTGCGCAATAGGCTCATTTGTAGGCTATGTGGTTGCAGAAATGCTGCTTCAGAAATCCTTTAGGGTACTGAAATCATATAAAGGCTATCTGGCTTTCGTTGCAATAGTTATAGTGATGTCCACAATAATAAAACTGGATGTAATCGGATATTCAAGCCGGATCCCGGTTCTCTCGGAGGTAGAAAGTGTTTATTTCGGGAAGAGGTCTTATGACATCGAGGCGGCCAATAAAGTCGAAAGTGAGAATGTTGAACCTGGTACCCAGGAGCAGTATATAAAGAATTTCACCTTCATGAGTACAGAGCTGAATCGCAGTATCATTGAACTGCATAAAGCCATGGCGGACATGAAGGAACTCGGACAGGAGTCACAGGGTGTGTCTTATACATTAGGGTACCGCATGAAGGATGGAAGCCATTTAATACGTGAATACCTGGTGGATGAAAAACAGATAGAAACTCTCTTAAAGCCCATAATTGAAGCTCCGGAATATAAACAGGCTTTATTTCCCATCACCGGGAAAAAGTCTGAAGAAATAACCGATATCAGGCTACAGGACCGGCTTACGGGAGGAGCTCCGGTCATTCTGTCCGATTCTGGGGAAATAGAAGAATTTATTGATGTGATAAAGCTGCAGGTTGCCGGATATTCTTATGAGGACATTAAGGGAGGCCGTGCCCTTTCCGCTGCTGAGATCTCATATCGGAACAGCAGTAGGGATACTTATGAGTACTACCCAATCCGAAGTAAAGATGAGATAGTAATTGAATGGTTAAGAAGCAAAGGGTATTACGAAAAGGTTATGCCCATTCCCGAGAAAGTTGATAGTATAACCCTGGAAAACCAATATTCACGGGGCAGGAACCCCAAAAGTGTGGAGATAACAGACAGGAAGCTTATCGAAAAGCTTGTGAATCTTGATTTCGATGAGGGGTATGACCCGAGGGAGGAACAAGTTCATATGGTATTCCATACCAGCAGAAGCAGAACAGGCTTTAGCTACCCGAAAAAGACCCTGCTGGAGGCAGGGCTTGTAGAGTATATATTGGAGCTTGATCAACAAAAATAAGCCGCCTGAGTTTATAGGAAAGTGGGGAAACTATATTTTATCATAATATTAGTTTCCCCACTATTTTTATAGCAAAAGAATCGGTTTGAACCGTCTCTGCCGCTTTATTATGTCAACATGTCCAATGCTGCATATATTACTGTTTATTCGGCATGCCCACCGTAATACACATCACTGGTTAGCTCTCCTTAACCCTTGTGTCGTAAATTTTTCCCAATCCGCATATCATATATGAGAAAGGGGCTTGCAATGTCCGGCGGTACATGCGGTCCTTTATTCTGCTTAAGAAATAAACGAAGCTTGTACAAAATGTACTGGACAAAAATCTACAATATTCGATATACTCAAGTTATGTTAAAAGACTTTTTTTGAGTTGGGGGTATAATGGTGAAAAGCTATATAAAATGGATATCAATTCTTCTTGCTATAATTCTTATTTTCTTTATAGGATTTAAGTTTGATATATTTGATATAAGGAATCCTTTTTCCTTTTCCAGGCAAGAGGAAAAAAACTCAGCGATAATTACTGAGGGAATTGAAAGGCTCTGCAATTTGTCCACAGTAAAATATCGTTACCAGGAAATACTGGAATATTCCAATACTGTTAAGCTTGGGGAAATGAAGCTGCCCTTCGGCTTGGGTGACAAAAAGGTACTGATTACCTATCGGGCATATGCAAATGGGGGATGCCGGTTTATAAAGCTTGAAGAAGCAAGTGAAGAGTCTATAAAAGTCTACCTTGGTAAAGGTCAGATTCTGGATAATGTTCTTGATCTGGACAGTGTCAATATTTATGATGTACAACAAGGTATTTTCAACCGGTTTAATATCGGAGATGATATAGTATTAATAAACGAAGACATGAAAAAATACATAGAAGAGAATAAAGAAGAAATCATCAGTTCGGCAGAAAAAAATGCCGGGGAGCTGATAGAGAATTTCTTGCAAACCTTGGGATATACAAGCATAGAAGTTATTTTTGAAAATCAGGTATAGTATTGGGTGCTTATATCTGATAGTATTGTTTGCAGCATAATTGTTATTATATTCATATAAGGTATCAGCTTTACTGAAGTGCCTTTTATACTATATAAATCGCACAAAGAAGATTACATAGAATAGCCGCGATTTATAACATCAATGAAAACGTTTCGCACTATTGAACAATTATATAATGAATTTAGTGCGAAACATATAGGAGGAAGAAAAGTGGAAAAATTTGCGAAGCTGCAGGAATTATTAAGAGGCTATGGAAAAGTCACCGTAGCATATTCAGGGGGAGTGGACAGCAGCTTTCTTTTGAAAGCAGCCCTGAACACCCTTGGCAAGGAAAATGTTCTGGCAATAACTATACTTTCCAGTGTGACGCCAAGGGAAGAACTGGCTGAGACAGAAAAATTCCTGGCTTCTATGGATGTAAATCATATTTTTGTTAAGAAGGATGTATTTGAAATCCCGGGTTTTAAGGAAAATCCAAAGGATAGGTGCTATATATGCAAGCATAAGGTATTTGAAGAGATCCTTGAAAGATCAAAAGAAAAGGGGATATCTGTGGTAGTGGATGGCACCAATGCGGATGATGAGGGAGATTACAGGCCGGGGCTGAAAGCACTGCAGGAGCTTAAGGTATTAAGTCCTCTCAAGCTTAGCGGCCTGGGTAAAAGTGAGATAAGAAAGCTTTCCAAAGAAATGGAGCTCAATACCTGGAACAAGCCGAGCCTGGCATGCCTTGCCTCCAGAGTACCATATTATGAAGAAATAACAGAAGAAAAGCTGAGCATGGTAGACAAAGCAGAAGCTTATCTAAGAAGCCTTGGCTTTATGCAATTGAGAGTGAGATGTCACGGCAGGCTGGCAAGAATTGAGCTTCTGCCTGAGGATATTAAAAGAGTATTTGCAGAGGATTTAAATAGAGTCATTAATGATAAATTGAAGGAAATAGGCTTTCAATATGTTTCTCTGGATCTGATAGGCTACAGAACAGGCAGCCTGAACGAAGTATTGCACAAATACGGGAAATGAGGTATTGAATATGGACGAAAGATTTCTTAAACAGCTTCTGGTCAGCGTAAAGAATGGGGAGCTTGAGGCCGATGAAGCTGTTAAACAACTTAAAAAACTTCCTTATGAAGATATGGGCTATGTGAAAATTGACCACCATAGGAAGCTGAGAACAGGCAGCGGGGAGGTAGTTTATTGTGCCGGCAAGACTCCGGAGCAAATTGTGGCTATATATGAAAAACTGCTGGAGTATAATGGCAAAGCTATGGGCACCAGAGCCGACCCGGCCGCTTACGAAGCTGTAAAGGCCAGAATCCCACAGGCAAAATATTATGAGCAGGCTAGAATAATCACAGTGGGTGATAGTGAAGAGCACCAGCTTGCGGGCAAAATCGTAATTGCTACAGGGGGAACCTCGGATATTCCGGTAGCTGAGGAGGCTGCTGTTACAGCGGAGTTTTTCGGAAGCAATGTAATAAGGCTTTATGATGTAGGTGTTGCAGGAATACATCGTTTGCTGATGAATACTGATAAACTGGAGAATGCAAATGTAATTGTAGCAGTAGCAGGTATGGAGGGAGCTTTGGCCAGTGTAGTGGCAGGTCTGGCAGATTGTCCTGTTATTGCGGTACCCACCAGTGTAGGTTATGGAGCAAATTTCGGCGGCTTATCCGCACTGCTGACAATGTTGAATAGTTGTGCCAATGGTATTTCTGTAGTAAATATTGATAATGGGTTTGGGGCAGGCTTTTTAGCAAATATGATAAATAAAAGATAAGTGAATAGGAAAGAAGTTTCCTGAGTGGCTTTGATTTTGCCAATTATTTTGGCGATCAAAGCCATTTGTTTTTGTTCTGTTGCATTGGTGTGAAACCCTGAAAATATGATCAGGTATGAATTATTTAAAAATTAACAATGGTTAGAATGTATTGACTAATCTATTTACTGGTACTATACTGGTATTATCGATAATACCAGTACAATATCAAATAAGAATGGCGTTACATAAAAACTTTATATAAATGATTAAACTAAGGAGGTTATACAATGAAAAAAGGGAAGAGAGTCTTATTTCTGGGACTTGATGCAGCAATGCCTGATCTGGTTAAAAAGTTTGTTGAAGAGGGCAATATGCCAAACACAGCAAAGTTAATGGAGCAAGGCATTTTTTCACGGCTGGAGACAGTTTTTCCGCCTCTTACTGCAGCAGCATGGACTGCTATTGTAAGCGGTGCCGGAGCGGGAACAAACGGAGTTCCGAGTTTGATGGTAAAGCATGCCGGTGAGGAATTGGATTATTGGCATACTTCCTTTGATAGAAATGAAGTGCTCTGTGAGACACTTTGGGATGTTGGAAACCGAAGCGGTTTAAAATCAGCTTTAATCAATTGGCCTGTCACATTTCCTCTCGGAGGAATAGAAGAAAGTCAGGGAGTGCAGTTAGCAGGCTCTCTAAACCCTCCATTCAGATATTTTTACATGCCTCTTTGGGACGTAGCTTCCAGTGCTGTTTTCTCAGACAAGCTGCTTAATTGCAACCAGATACCTGGAAGAGCAGTGCAGCTTGAGACAAAACCGGCAGAGGGCTGGTCTGGTCTTCCAAACAGTTATATGCCTGTTCTCGAGTTTGAAATAACAGTACCGCCGACATATGTGAAGGGCTATAAAATGCAGGTAGCAATGTACGCCTCCACAGCAGAAGGCTATGACAGAGTATTAATATCCGAAACAAAGGATGCAGATAAGGCAATAACAGATATTGCCATGGGTGACTATGGTCCATGGATTGTGAAGAACTTTGAAGCAAGAGACGGCGTGAGAGACGGTTGTTTCCGTTTTCAGCTTTTCGAGCTGTCTAAAGACGGTAAACACTTCAAACTATATCAGTCTTCCATTAATACGGCAGAAAGCTATTCAGTACCAGCCAGCTTGACTGAAGAGGTCGTAAAGGTGGCAGGAACCTTCATGGAGGTTGATGATCCCTGGGCGTTTATGGATGGCTGGATGCCTATGGAGCTCTATATGGAACAGCTTGGGCTTCATGCCAACTGGTGGGGCAATGCGACAAGGTATGTCCTTGCCAACAAGGAGTGGGACTTGGGCTTCTCATGGGTAGGAACTGTAGACCATATTGAGCATGTACTTTATTCCGGTATAGTCCCTGAAGCAAGAGTATATGATCCGAACAAGGCAGAATGGTGTATGGATCAAATCAGAACGGCTTATAAGCAGGTTGATGACAATATAGGCAAAATTCTTGAGGTTGTAGATCTGGAGGAAACAATTGTAGTTCTGATCTCTGACCACGGTATGACGCATCTGGACTGGAATCCATATGTAAAAGAGCATTTGTCCAGAAATGGTCTGCTGGATTATGTACTGGACTTGACAAATGACGACCCAAGTAACCTGAGCATCAACTGGGAAAATACAAAATGCCATCCCCTGGAGCCGTGTCATGCGCATATTTTCATTAATTTAAAAGGAAGAGATCCCCAGGGAATTGTTGAGCCGGAGGATTATGAAAAGGTTCAAGGCGAAATCATAAGAGCATTAATGAACATGAAAAATCCCGAAACTGGCGAAAGTATAGTATCAGTTGCAATAACCAAGCAGGAGTCCGGAACATTAGGCATTCAAGAAGGTCCGGGCTACGATAGGGTCGGTGATGTTATTTATGCCTGGAAACCGGGATATATGTCCCATCCATTCGTTTATAGAACCGAGGTTAAATACAGAGACGGATCTTCAAGGATTATCAGGAATCCGGAGCTTTATGAACCGGCAGTATTGTGTAAGAACTTTACAGGTGTTCATCTTGCACTGCCATCCTTGCACGATATGCATGCATTATTGATAATGGCAGGTCCCGGTATAGCCAAATATGAACGGAAATATCCTGCAAAGATTATTGATGTAGCTCCTACACTTTCGAAAATTATAGGGATGGATGTTCCAAAAGATGCAGAAGGAGGCGTGCTATTTGATGTCACCGACCGAATTGAACAATAAAGTAGAAACAGTAGGATTAGTTGGGATTGGAACAATGGGAAAATGCATGCTGGAGCGTTTGATGGCAAATGGCTTCAAGGTTGCAGCATATGACGCATTCTCTGAAGCTCAAGAGTATGCAAAGAAAAAAGGAGCTATAGTTGTTTCAAGTCCCGCAGAGCTTGCCAAGGCAGCAAAGCTGATTATTATGTCACTGCCTGCAGCAAAGCAGGTAGCTGATGTAATCAACGGAGAAAACGGCTTATTGGATGCACTGACAGAAGAACACGTAATAGTGGATACAAGTACAGTAAGTCCCCAGACCTCCCGGCAGGGAGCGGAAATGGTAGGGGCAAGGGGAGCCAGCTATATAGATGCCCCCATACTAGGCAGGCCCAGTGCCTCGGGAAACTGGCTGCTTCCATGCGGCGGCACTGAAAAAGCAATAGAATTTGCATCTCCTGCATTATTAACCTTTGCAAAAAAGGTGATCCGGGTTGGCGAAAACGGTGCAGGGAATGCATTAAAGCTGCTGAATCAATTGATGTTTTCGGTTATTAACGGTGTAAGTGCCGAGGTTATGGCTTTAACAGAAGTGGTAGGAATAGATAAAAAAGCCTTCTATGATGTAGTAGCAAACAGCGATGCTGCAACGGTAAGCGGATTGTTCAGAGAAACTGCAAGGAGAATTGTTTCAGAGGAATATGACAATCCAACCTTTACTGTAGAGCTGTTATGCAAGGATGCGGCCCTTGGTATCCAGATGACGAAGGATGCCGGTGTAACACCGCTGATTGCGGGATTTGTACAGATAATTAATGAGAATGCAAAAGGTAAGGGTCTTTCAAATCAAGATACCAGTGCTATTACAAAGGTCTTTTCAGAACATTTTTCTAAAATTGACTAATCATTTACGTTAATAGCAAAACTAAAAAAAACAGTAAGGAGTGTCTGAAAGTGAAATTACAGTTTGAGTATGGCCAAGGTTTTATGGGAGCCGAGCTTCCCGATGAAACGACAGATGTTTTTGTTCCCGGAGTTGATTATTTGGATCCCCCTCATATCCCTTTTGACAAGCTGGTTGAGGAAACAAGAAAGTCAATTCTGAATCCTGTTGGAATGCCGCCAATTTCTGAAAGTGTAAAGAAGGGGGACAAGGTGGCAATAGTATTCCCCGACCGGGTAAAGGGAGGGTTCCAGGCTACTGCACACAGAAAGGTTTCTATTCCGATAATACTTGATGAGTTATACAAAGCCGGTGTTGAGAAAAAAGATATTAAACTGATATGCAGCAATGGGTTACATAGGAAAAATACCGAGGCAGAAATCCGCAGTATATTGGGAGATGCAGTTTTTAATGCATTCTGGTATTCCAAGCAGATTGTAAACCATGACAGCGAAGATTATGATAATCTAATCGATTTAGGCTATGACGACATTAACGACAAGGTTATCATGAATAAGGAAGTTCATGATTCAGACTTTGCCGTAATGATCGGGCACTCAATGGGCAATCCCTATGGTGGTTATTCCGGCGGCTACAAGCATTGTGCAACGGGTATCACTCATTGGCGCAGTATTGGAGAGCACCACTGTCCACATGTAATGCACCGGGAAGATTTTACACCAACATCAACTCACAGCTTGATGAGAAGTAAATTTGATCAAATAGGCATGCATATGGAAAAGTGCATGGGCAAAAAATTCTTTACCTGTGACGCAGTATTAGACACAAGTGCAAACCAGATTGCTATAATTTCAGGGTATGCTCATGATATTCAACCACTTTGCTGGGAGATTGCAGATAAGAGAACCTATGCAAAATGGGCCGACAAGAAGTATGACGTTATGGTATTCGGTATGCCTCAGGCATTCCATTATGGGAATGGTATGGGAACAAACCCTATACTTATGATGCAGGCTATATCAGCTCAGATACTTAGACATAAGAGAGTCATGAAAGATAATTGTGTAGTAATCTGTTCTTCAATTTGCAATGGATACTGGCATGAAGAAGAGTTTCCTTCCTATGAGGAGACCTATAACATATTCCAGAAGAACTATAACAATGTTTTGCCTGATGTGGAGAAGTATGGAGAATACATGTCGACCAGAAAAGAATATACAGACAAATACAGATTCAACTATGGATATCATCCGTTCCATGCATTCTCAATGATTTCATGTGGGCATATTGCAGAAATGAACACGGCAGCAATTTATATAGTAGGAGCTATTGAGCCGGGTCTTGCCAGAGGAATGGGACTGAAAACAAGAGCAACCTTTGAGGAAGCCCTTGAGGATTCAAAGAAGAAGTATGTTGGCAGTAATCCGGACATTCTCGCGCTCCCCAAGACATTTACTACAGCTGCAATGCATATCTGCATGAAGGATGATAATGTATAAAGAAAAGGAATAACAAAGGGAATCCTGAAGCAAAGAGGCACTCTGGAAATCTAAAGGCTAACCAATAAAGGGTATCAGTCATTAATATAAATCTTTCTTTTAGAGTGTACTCAGGCTTCATGTTCTATAATTGTGCATTAAATGCACGAAAAAATAAGGGAGAGGATTGATAAAATGAGAAAGATGTCAAAGTTAGTAGCCCTTCTATTATGTATGGTATTAGTTGTTGGAGTGTTTGCAGCTTGCGCTAAAGCCCCAGATCCGGCACCCGGCACTACCCCGGCAGGTGATCCCACAAAAGAGGGAGAAACAACCTTTGGTCTGGTTCCCTTTGAACAGAAGCAGACGCTTAGAGTTGGTTTCTTTACCGGTTCACCGCTGTCCTATCCTTTCTTGTTTGCAGACAAATTAGGATATTTTGAAGAACTCAACATTGAACTCGTTTATGAGCCGTTCACAAATGGTCCTGCAATGATGGAAGCAAACGCTGAATGGGATATCGCAGGTGCCGGTCTTGGTGGACTCGCAAATGGTATGAGAGGCTATGGAGTTAAAGTTATCGACATAACAGACTACGAAGAAAACCTTGCTTTGTTTGCACGCCCTGACACTCCTCTCGCCAAGGATCCTTCAAACCCTGACAACTGGAAGGGCACAGAATGGATTTATCCAGCTGGAACAACTGCACAGGCAACACTTGTTAGCGCACTTAAAAAAGTTGGATTATCCCTTAGCGACATCAAGTCAACCAACATGGACGTAGCTAATGCTCTTACCGGATTCAAAGGCGGTACAGGCGACGGACTTGGGGTTTGGAATGCTATAGCTTTTGACGCTGAAGACGCCGGCTATGTAAGAATTGGCGATGCAGGGTCACTCGGATTCAAAGCTCCCTGCGGAACAGTTACAAAAGCTGAGACTCTTGAATCAAAAAGAGAGCTTATCGAAACAGCAGTTGCTGTATTCCACTTCACAACAGAGTGGCTCTATGAGAGTGAAGAGAACATGGAAAAAGCAGCTGCCTGGTATCTTGAAGACTGCCAGAACGAAGGTATCAGAAGTAATGAGAGCATAGCTGAACGCGTTATGGATTGGTACAGGGGTCCAACAATGGCTGAGTACATTGACATATTTACAGCTAAATCACCTGATGATGCAGGCCTCTATACAAAGAGAGATCTTATACAGGCTGAAAAGGACATCCTCATAGGACTTGACTTCTTTATCTCCCAGGGTAACTATACTGTTGAAGAACGCACCAAATTCCTGGACGATGGTCTTATCGATCCGTCCGTTGCTCTCGGTGTGAAGGAAATGATCGAGGGTCTCAAAAAATAGTTTATTAAACAGTAAAAAGTTTATATACTCCCCCGCCGCCTTGTGGGGCGGGGGAGTATCATGGCTTTTATGTCTATAACAATTAAGGCAAAGGGTACTTATTTGTCTTCTGAAAGTGAGGATTAAAAGGTGGAACATGATATGAACCCTAAATCTCTAAGCAACAGTGAACGCGTCGCACTTATTCAAAAACAGAGGAAGAGAACACAATATCAAGATGCTGTACTGTCAGTTGTAGGAATTTTAGGATTTCTGATATTTTGGCAGGTAATAACTGTGACTGGAATAGTCGAAAGTAGATATCTGTCTACTCCGGTTCAGATTGCAAGCCTTTTTATTACAAAGCTTACCAGTCCGAATCCGGATGGTGCGGTTATAGGAGTTAATATTTTATCGAGTCTTACAATTGCCTTGTCGGGCTTTGGCCTTGCAATAGTAATTGGAATTCCTCTGGGACTTGTAATGGGCTGGTATAAGGGTTTTGACAGCTTTATGAGACCGCTGTTTGAAATAATAAGGCCAATACCGCCCGTATCTTGGATTCCGCTCACAATTGTCTGGCTTGGAATAGGTCTTACAGCTAAAGCTATAATTGTATTTTTCGCGGCATTTGTGCCGTGTTTGATTAACTCATATACCGGTATCAGGCAGACAAGCGAGGTTTTAAAAAACGTTGCGAAAACCTGTGGTGCATCAAATTTTACAATATTCTGGAAAATTGGCATACCCTCATCCATGACCTTGACCTTTGCCGGAATCAAGGTTGCCATAGGTAATGCATGGGCAACTCTGGTTGCGGCAGAAATGCTTGCTGCCTCCAGTGGACTTGGCTACATGATTCTTATGGGCAGACAGTTCGGCCGGGTAGATCTGGTTATACTGGGAATAGTGGTTATCGGCGTAATCGGAACCATAATCACAATGCTTATAGGTATGCTTGAAAATAAAGTATTGGGGTGGAAGAAGCTATGATTAATAATAAGACCGCGGGCATGAGTGCGGCGGAAAGAAAAGCCTTCTACCTAAGCCGGCTCTACATGATTTTGCCCATTATTTCTGTTTCCTTATTAATTTTACTATGGACAACTGTAGCGCGTAACTCAGAGTTTCCTTCTCCGAAGGATACTTTTGACAGACTTATACTCTTATTTCAAAAACCCATTAAAGGCCTGAATATCTTCGGCCATGTTTGGGCGAGCTTAGTCCGAGTGTTCGCCGCTTTGACCTTTAACTGGACATTTGGTATTGCCTTCGGTATTCTCATCGGTTGGAACAAAAAGTGTAAAGTTTTGTTCACACCTCTGTTTAATGCTTTTAGGGCAATTCCTCCTCTTGCATGGATTCCACTTATCACGATCTGGATGGGAACCGGCGAGCTTTCCAAGATACTGATCGTTATCTTCGGCTCACTGGCATCCATCGTTGTAAATACCCAGGCCGGTATGAGCAACGTAGAACAGCTCTATCTCGATGTCGGTACTATCTTTAATGCAAATGCAAGACAGAAGCTGTTCCAGATTGCTATTCCATCTGCACTTGACGCAATTTTTGCGGGTGTCAGAACATCTACAAGTGCTGCGTGGATGGTTGTACTGGCTGCTGAAATGCTGGGTGCCAAATCGGGTGTCGGTTTCCTCATTACCAGAGGAATGGACTCGATTGATATGCCGCTCGTACTTATGTCGATGATTGCGATAGGTATTGTCGGTGCGTTACTTTCAATCATCACACAATTTGCAGAAAGGTTGATGTGTCCATGGACGAGAAAAAGATCAGATTAAAACTTGAAAATATATCCCAGAGTTTTGTCGTAAATAATGAAGTGCAGGATGCCGTATCAGATGTTTCGTTAGAGGTTTATGACAATGAATTTTTGGTTCTTCTGGGCCCGGGACATTGCGGCAAAAGCGTATTGCTCAACATAATCGGTGGATTAGAAAAGCCGGTAAGCGGAAATTTGTATCTTGACGGCGAGAAGCTTTCAGGCAGTGATACAAGGATCAGCATGGTATTTCAAAGGCTTGCTCTTATGCCATGGAAGACTGTTATGGGAAATGTAGAATTCGGTCCACAGATTGCCGGTATTGACAAGGCGACCAGAAGGAAAAATGCGCAGAAATATATCGATCTTGTGGGACTTACCGGCTTTGAAAAATCTTATCCCAATCAATTATCCGGTGGTATGAAGCAAAGGGTTGGTATTGCAAGGGCTTACGCAACTAATCCGGAAATTCTTCTGATGGATGAGCCCTTCGGTCAATTGGATGCCCAAACGCGATACGCCATGGAGGAAGAAATCCAGAGGATTTGGCAGCAGGAGAAGAGAACTATCATCTTCGTCACGAATAATATCGAAGAAGCAGTGTATCTTGGTGACAGAATTATTCTGTTGAGCGAATGCCCGGCAACAGTTAAGCAAATCTATGATGTAAATCTGCCGAGACCCCGTAATACTATAGATCCTGAATTCTTGAGGATTCGTAAAGAAGTGTCTGAAAATACCGATCTTGCATTATAGAATTAGTATTAATAAGCACCAGGAGGGAAAAAACCATGAGTGAAACCAAGCAGGAATTTAAGGTAGAGGTCAAAAATCTGACTAAATATTTTGGTGATTTACATGTATTGAATGATATTAGCTTCAATATCAAAAAGGGCGAGTTTGTCTGCGTTGTCGGACCGACCGGATGTGGAAAGACGACATTTCTTAACCTGCTTACCAGAATCTACACGCCGACAAAAGGCGATTTGTATATAGATGGTGAGCCTGCAGATCCCAAAAAGCACAATTTGGCATTTGTATTCCAGGAGCCTTCATCTGTTCCGTGGCTGACCGTTGAACAAAATCTCCGGTTTGGACTGGAAATCAAAAAACTGGATAAGAAAGAAATTGACGAAAGAGTAAACAATATTATATCATTATTAGGGTTGGAAAAATTTAGAGATTCATACCCCCACCAGTTGTCCGTCAGTACGGCTCAAAGAATTATCATCGGAAGAGCCTTTGCTATGAATCCGGACCTTCTGCTTATGGATGAGCCTTATGGACAGATGGATGTCAAGCTTAGGTTTTACCTGGAGGATGAGGTTATCCGGCTGTGGAAGAAGCTGGGGAGTACAGTTGTATTTATTACCCATAACATTGAAGAGGCTGTTTATCTGGCTGAAAGAATCCTGATCCTTACAAATAAACCGGCTACCATTAAAGAGGAAGTCATTGTTGACCTACCGAGGCCAAGAGATGTTGTATCTCCTGAGTTTGTTGAGATCAGAAAACATGTAACAGATCAAATAAAGTGGTGGTAAAAGAAGAAAATGTTTCCATCAGTGACTTGATCTGAAAGGAAAAAATCATGGGCAATGGAGTTACAAAATTACTATATTTAAAATTAAAGACGCTGCTGGTGGGGCAAATTAATTCAGGCAAATATCCAGAAGGTCATGTGCTGCCTGGAGAGCGGACTTTAGCAAAAGAGTACGAAGTAAGTAGAGTTACAGTTCGGAAATGTATTGAAGTTTTGGCTGAGGAAGGCTTCGTGACAAGAATTGAAGGGAAACAAACTGTCGTTAAAAGAAGGAGAATCAGTCACAGTCTTGGTGATTTGCTGGGGATAAGAGAAGAACTGCTTAAAATCGGCAAGGAAGTGAAGGTTGTGGAGCTGTACAAAGGTTATGAGCCTGTACATTATGAGGTTAGAAGGTCCCTGGATCTGGGGGATTTTAACCAGGTATATGTATTCGTACGACTGTTTCTCGTTGAAAACAAGCCTATACTGATCAACTATTCATATATTTCCCCGGATAAAAGCAAATTGATTGATGTCCTGGATTTAAGCAAAGTGGTGATATTTTCTTATTTGGAAGATTGCGGATACAAGATCAGCTTTGCGGAACAGGAGATTAAAGCAGGTATCGGCAGCACTAATGAAGAAAGGTATTTGGATTATGCTGCCGGCCTTCCGATATTGATAAGAAAGAGAACCACATTTGTGGAAGGGGGATATCCCATACTTTATGATAAATGCATTTATCGTGGGGATTCATATGAGTATAGTATTAAATTAGCTCGCAGCAACGCTAGGATATAGTGTAAAAATTCAGTCTGAACTATGGCTTCTGCTAAAACAGATATTCTATAATACAGGGTTATTGGATGAAATGCTGTATAAATACTGTGTTGTTTTAATTTTATGTCTTACTGATTATTGAGCCTATTGTATTTTTTTCTATAATGATGCAGAATTATAGTAAATTAGAGTGTAAGAGGGAGAATGCCGATGATTTATCATGGAATTAACAAGCTTTTATACCTTCAAGTTAGAGACATATTGGTAGAACAGATTGAAAGCGGGAAATTAGCTCCCGGAGATGCATTGCCGGGGGAAAGAACACTTGCAGAAATATATGATGTGAGTCGAGTGACAATAAGAAAATGCATCGGCAATTTGGTTGAAGAGGGTTACCTGATCAGAAACAGAGGAAAAGAAACTGTTGTAGCAAGCCGTAAAGTAAGTCATCGCCTGGGTGCCTTATTAGGTGTCGCTGAAGAACTGTCAGAGGTTGATAATACAATCACAACAGAGGTTCTCAAAAAGGGTTATGAGAAGATTACTTCTGATATCAGAAAGCATTTAAACATAGAAGATGAGTCTCAAATATATGCATTTTCAAGATTAATACTTAAGGATAATAAGCCTTTGATTATCAACTATTCCTATGTCCCGGAGGATATCGGCAAAATGGTAGAGACCCTTGACCTGAATAGTGATAAGGTATTTGCATATTTGGAGAACTGCGGATACAATGTAAGCTATGCGGAGCAGGTAATTACTGCAGGCATATGCAATAAGAAGGAAGCGGAGCTTTTGGATTATAGGCTGGGAGCACCTGCTCTTGTTATTAAAAGAACTACCTTTTTAGAGAACGGTTATCCGATACTTTATGAAAAATCCATTTATCGCGGAGATGAGTACCAGTACAGCATTAAGCTGCTGCGAAAGCAACGGATTGATAAATAACTATGCAGAGGAGAATTAGTGATTGATTATTTTCATACTCGCACTTATCAATACATTCTCGGCATTTATACAAGCAGCAAGCGGTCTGGGTTATGCAATTTTTGCAATGTTCTTTATGCCTATGTTTATTCCATTTCAGCAATGCTCTGTAATCAGTGCAGCAGTTATTGTTGTAATTGGGATTCAAATGACTATATCGCTATATTCTCATCTCAGAATAAAAAAGATAATTCTGCCTATGGCATTTTGTCTCATGACAACCTGGCTGGGTATTTATATTATAAGAGTGGCAGATGAAAATAGGATGAGAATGATTATGGGCATTTTTCTCATTCTCCTTGCAATATATTTCTATATAACCAATAAATATAATTTCAGAATGAAAGCAGGGCTCGTTACTGCGGTGATAATTGGCTCGTTAACAGGACTTTCAACTGGAATGTTTAATATTGTCGGACCATTTTTATCACTGTATTATTATGATAATTGCGAAGATAATCTTGAGTTTAAAGCAAATATTGAATTCAGCTTTTTAATTGCAGGTATTTATTCACTGAGTCTGAACCTTATATATATAAAACCGGATGCTTTTCTGATCAAGGCTATTGCATTATCTGCATTAGGAGCCGTTCTTGCCGGAATAATAGGGCTTCATGTTTTTATGAAGATTGACAAGGTAAAGTTGAAATATATTATTATAAGCGTATTGCCGGTCATGGGGTTGATATTGATTTTTAAATAGTAAAGATTGAAGCTATTTTTGTTTGGAGCCGCAACAAAATGTTTAATTTTGACAGGAGGAGCATGAACTATGCACATGGCAGATGCACTAATAACACCTTTGGTTGGGGGAGCAATGTATATTGCCGCTGCAAAGGTGGGAACTGATTCTATTAATAAAATCAAGGATGATATGGATGAAACCAAAGTACCTATGATGGGAGTCATGGGGGCCTTTGTCTTTGCAGTTCAAATGATAAACTTTACTATACCGGGCACAGGGTCCAGCGGTCATTTAGGCGGAGGTATGCTTCTGGCAGCTGTATTAGGCCCTTATGCGGGATTTTTGACTATGGCAGCCGTACTTATCATTCAAGCCTTGTTTTTTGCAGATGGAGGCTTGCTGGCTCTGGGCTGCAATATATTTAACCTGGGCTTTTATACTTGCTTTATAGCCTATCCCCTTATATATAAAAGGGTGTTAAAAAAGGGCTGTTCCACAGTTCGTATTACCTGGGCAGCTATGCTGGCTTCTATAGTCGGACTGCAATTGGGAGCCTTTAGTGTTGTTGTTCAGACAATGCTGTCAGGAAAGCTTGAGCTTCCCTTTACATCCTTTTTATTGATGATGCAGTCAATACATCTTGCTATCGGTATAGTTGAAGGTATGATAACAGCAGCTGTGATCAGCTTCATTTGGAAGGCCAGGCCTGAATTGGTAGAAAGCGCCGGTGCAGCAGAGCCTGGCGGCTCCAAGTCTTCCCTTAAAAGAATTTTGCTGCCGCTATTAATAGCAACCTTACTAATAGGCGGTATATTATCCTGGTATGCTTCCGGCAATCCTGACGGATTGGAATGGTCCCTGTATAATTCAACAGGGCAGGAAGAGCTGGAACAGACCGGAGAGCTGCATAAAAAGCTTTCTGATATACAAAACAAGCTTGCTATTCTGCCGGATTACAGCTTCAAGGCAGGTATAGAAGCACCGGAGCAAGCCGGCACCAGCACATCAGGCATAGTGGGGTCGGTAATAACCTTGCTGCTTACAGTAAGTGTAGGCATAATTATAAAGGCATTTACCAGGAAAACAGCCAAGAATAATACATAGAAAATAATTGTGGGAACTGATGGATATGGGAAATATGACACTGGTATACTATAAAATGTTTATATTGGATGAACTGGCAGAGAAAAAGACTGCTATTCATAGGATCAATCCTGTGATAAAGCTGGCTGTAACCTTAGCATACCTATTACTTGTAGTATCTTACGGCAAGTATGATATATCGGGACTTATACCTTTGTTTCTTTATCCTGTTATTATACTGACAGTGGGAGATATTTCACTGGGACCATTACTGGTAGGGCTGGCAATAGCAGCACCCTTGGTAATCGGAGTTGGAGTATTCAATCCATTCCTGGACAGAACTATAGTGTTTACTGTACAAGGCATGGATATAACGGCAGGCATGCTGTCCTTTATATCACTGCTTATAAAATGCGTATTGACAGTAACGGCAGCTTTGCTTCTACTGGCTACAACAGGTATGAACAGGATTGCAGCCGCGTTGCGAAGGCTGCATGTACCTCAAATATTCATAATGCAGCTGCTTTTAACCTATAGATATATATCGGTATTGATGGGAGAGGCCTCCAGGATGTATAATGCCTATACCTTAAGAGCACCGAATCAAAAGGGGATAAGCAGAAATGTCTGGGGTTCCTTGATCGGATTGCTGCTGCTGAGGACCTATGACAGGGCAATCAGGCTTTATCAGGCAATGAAGCTGAGAGGCTTTGGAAACCAGTACTACGGAGTAAGCATTGATAAGCTTAATAAAATCGACATAATATATTTATTTGCATGGACAGCCTTTTTTTTAACAGCAAAGTTTATTAATATATCTACGCTTTTGGGGTTATTAGTGACTGGAGTGATAAAATGAGTCATCATATAATTGATTTTATTAATATTTCTTATTCCTACCCTGACGGAAATAAGGCTTTGGAAAACCTTAATGTCCGTATTCATCATGGAGAATCAGTAGCAATAGTAGGAGCTAACGGAGCCGGAAAATCCACCATGCTGAAGCTGCTGGTGGGTATTTTCATGCCGGAGGAAGGAGAAATAAGGCTGGGGGATATGCCTGTTACAAAGAAAACCTTGAACATGATAAGGCAGCAAATAGGGTTTACCTTTCAGGACCCGGAGGATCAGTTATTCAATACAAGTGTATATAATGATGTTGCTTTCGGTCCCAGAAATTATGGCCTGGATGAGCCGGAAGTGGAAAAAAGAGTAGTAAGGGCACTCCAGACAGTAGGAATAGAGCACCTTATGCATCGTGCCCCATATAAACTGTCCGGGGGAGAAAAAAGAGCAGCTTCCATTGCAACAGTGCTGTCAATGGAGCCAAGTGTGTTGGCTATGGATGAACCTACCGCTGCTTTGGACCCCAGTTCAAGGAGAAGATTGATAAAGCTACTGCAGGGCTTTCTTCATACAAAGCTCATAGCGACCCATGACTTGGATATGGCGCTGGAGCTATGCAGCAGAACCATTGTACTGAAGAATGGAAGAATAGAATACGACGGACCTTCTGCTGATGGCATGACAAATTCCAAGCTGCTGGAGCAATGCGGTCTGGAATTGCCTTTAAGGCTGCAAGGCTGTCCGATATGCGGGCATAAGCAAGTGAATAAAGTATAAAATGGAGGTAAACATATGAAGAAGTTATTCAAGGGAAGAATACCAAAAATAACTGCACACATGAAAAAGCTGTTCAATGTAAAAAAGCCAACAAAAACTACACGTGTAAAGAAGTCATTCAAGCTGAATATATCAGCAAGAATTGTATTGGGATTTTCATTGGTGATTTTCCTTACAATAGCAATCGGAGCAATTGCCTTTTTCAGCCTTGGTACTGTCAATGACGGTGTGGAGTCAATGTATTCTCACAATCTCATGTCGGTAAGATATCTGGGAGAGGCCAGAAGTGAACTGTTCTCAGTCCGCGGCGACGTTTTTAAATATGCCGGAACTGAGGATTCCTCAGAATACCCTGAATTAGGGAGAAGCATAAACAACAGCTTTAAAACAATCAAGGAGTCCATGGAAAAGTTTAAAGAAATTGCATTTGATGATGAAGAAAAAGATGAAATCCAAAAATTCGAAAACTACTTGTTACGCTATGAAAAAGATATAGCATCTTCAGTTTTTGCTAAAAAGGGTGAAGTTACGGATTTATCTTCGATTATAACGGATAATGCAGCGGCAGTCGCCGCACTTGATAAATTGGTGAATATAAATATAAAAGAAGCCGAGAAAGAAGAAGTCCTTAGCAAGGAAACCTATAATAGAAGCTCAATGCTCATGCTTGTATTGCTTTTGGCGAGTATCATAATGAGTATCATTGTAACTATTTTAGTAACCGGATCAATCAAAAAACCTATTGCAAAAACACTTAAGCTGGCAAATAACATGGCCGAAGGTGACCTTACAAGCCGGGTTGATCACAGGAGCAATGATGAAATCGGTGAGCTTATCCAGGCACTTAATTCAACAGCCGGTTCACTGCAAAAATTAATACGTGAAGTATTGGACTCCTCCGGAGCAGTAACCTCCGCAAGCCAGCAATTGTCTGCCACC